>DATGEP010000247.1:0-30061 GCA_035310125.1 Ktedonobacterales bacterium | reverse complement strand
GTCTCCACCGTATCCATCGTATCCATTCTGGCTGCTTTCTCCGAGGTATTTTCAGTCTAGCATAGTGTCCTAGCCGTCCAGAGTACGCGGGTATGTGTGGCGTTGTCATTGAGTCGTTTCGAGCTGCTGGAGGTATCACGGCGGCGGGCGGCGGCTTCGATACTAACTGACGACATCCCGAGGCGGGGATGGAACCTCGGGCGGTGGGGTCGCCGGATGGGGTCGCCGGATGGGGTCGCCGGGTTCGGAAGGCCGGCGTGCGCGGCCTACCCTACATCGGTGACAGCGATGGTGTGGCGACGAACCACTTGCCAAAGAGGCCTTCGCCGCTGGTATCGCCGGGTTTGCTGTCGCCAGAATAGGTGTAGAGCGGATGGCCGTTATACTCCACCTGCTGCCTGCCGGGAGCTGTAGCGGCGACGGTCAGCTTGCCGGAGAGCGAAGGCGAGGCCGTCGGTGCGCCGGAGCCGCTGAAGGTGAGCGCCGGCCAGACGCCGATGCAGCCAGTGGTGCAGGCGCTCGCGGTGGCGGTGTCCGGCGTGAAGTAGTAGAGCGTCAGCCCCTGCGCATTCGTTAGGACTGCCTTTGATGAGCCGCTTACTGTCACGGTCGCCGTGAGGATGAGCGCGGTGCTGGCGGGAGCCGTGGCGGTGGGCGCTGGCGTGCTGGTGGGCGCGGTGGTTGCCGTGGCAGTCGCGGTGGGCGTATTGCCCGTTGTGGCGCTGCCGCAGGCGGCGAGCGCCAGCGCGAAGACGAGGGCTGTCGCGGGCAGCGCCAGGTATGTGCGCAATCGCATCAGGAATGCTCCTTGAATTGTCGGGTGCATGGTGTAGAGTTACGTTGTGAAATCGCGTGCCATCCTGGCACTTTGCACGCGCACGATGTTCGACACGATGTTCGCTGGGACGTTACATCCCGATGCAGGAGGAACGAGATTGCGCGCGGAGCCGTGATCCCATGCGCGGCGATTCGCGATACGGTATACTGCTCAGTGGATGCTCGCGAGAGATGCACAGCGTCACCAGGCATGGCGAAGGGTGGGTGGTAGGCGTGGGAGTGCGAAACGGAACGGGTGATTCGCGCGCGCTGGAGGAGCGACTCCAGCGCGCCCTCGGCGCGGACGCCGTGCTGACTGGGGAAGCCTGCGCGCCATATGCCATACAGCGGTGTGTGCCTGCCGTCGTGGCGCGCCCGCTAGATGCCGACGGCGTGAGCGCGGCACTCGCGGTGGCGGCGGAAGTGGGCGCGACCGTTGTCCCGTGGGGAGGCGGCTCGCGCGCTGCGCTGGGTTATCCGCCGCGCCGCTGTGATCTCGTGCTCAGTATGGAGCGACTGACCGGAGTTCTCAGTTACGATCCTGAGGACCTGACCATCTCCGTGCGAACTGGGATGTCGCATACGCACCTGGCTGCTGTGCTTGCTGATGCCCACCAGATGCTGCCGCTCGACGTGCCCCTGGTGAGTCGCGCTACGTTAGGCGGCACGCTCGCCACCGCGACGCTGGGCCTGCGCCGCGCCTTTTACGGTGGCCCGCGCGACCTCACCCTGGGACTGCGCGTAGCGGACGCGAGGGGCACGCTGCTCAAGACCGGCGGGAAGGTCGTCAAGAATGTCACCGGCTATGACATGACGAAGCTGTTTCTGGGTTCACTGGGCACGCTAGGGGTCATCGTCGAGGCCAATCTCAAGCTCGTGCCGGTGCCCGACGCAGAAGTGACGCTGCTCGGCATCTTCTCGCGCGCCGCACCGGCCTTTGAGAGCGCCGATCTGCTGGATGCGCTGGCGGTGCGCCCTTCCGCCGCCGCCGCTGTGCAGGTGCGCGCCATTCCTGATCTGGCGGCGCTGGCGCCGGGCCACGTGGAATCGGTATTGCTTGCGGCGCGCTTCCCTGGTTCCACCGGCGCGGTGAAACGTGCGGCATCTGAGGGTGAGGCGGCGCTGCGACAGGCAGGCGCCCGCAATGTGCTGGTGCTGGACCACGAGACACAGCCGGCCTTCTGGGCTGAGCTGCACGATTTCGCGCAGACGGCGGCGCGTGGACCACGCGAGGCGCTGCTGCGCGTCGCGGCGCTCCCGATGGAGTGCCCCGCCGTCACCGAGACGGCGCAGGCGATGGCGAGCGAGCATGATATGGCGCTGGCGTGGCTGGCGGATACGCTCACCGGCACTGTCTGGCTGCGACTGCGCGGGCAGGAGTCACCAGACGCGACGAGCCGGGAGTCCGTCGAGGCGAGCGGCGCCTTTGGCGCGGCGCTCCGCGCCGTGCAGGACGCGCTTGTCCATCGCTGGCGCAGTAGTGTGGTCCTTGACTGCTCGCCGGCGCTGAAGCCGCACCTGCCGGTGTGGGGCGCCGATCCCTCCGCGCTGGACCTCATGCGCGAAGTGAAGCGCTCCTTCGACCCAGACTACCGCCTCAACCCCGGTCGCTTCATCGCCGAGGCGTAGGGGCGCGGCCATACTGGCGCGCGACGCCGCTTGTCCATCCATGCTGAGGCACGCGACCAGCCCGTATCCAGCGACGCTGGCACCTGGAATGCCGTCGCTCAGGCTGCTAGCCAGAATTAGAAGCAGCAGCACGCGGCCACGGCGACGCGCTGCTCTGCCGTCAGCTCCTGATAGATACCGCGCACCTCATCGCCGATGCGCCGCCAGGAGAAGCGCTCGACGGAGGGACGCGCCCGCGCCGCCAGGCGCGCCCGCAGCGCATCATCGGTTAGCAGCTCGTCCAGCCGCTCGGCGAAGGCATCCGGTCTGCGCCAGCACACCAACAGCCCGTTCTCGCCGTCGCGCACGATGCTTGTCAGGCCGCCAACCGCGCTGGCTACGACGGGGGTGCCGCAGGCCAGCGCCTCTACCGCCGCCAGCCCGAAGCTCTCGTAGCGTGATGTGACGACCAGGGCATCAGCTGCGCGATAGTAGCGCACCAGCTCCGGCTGTGGCACGGCGCCGGGGCAGACCACGCGGTCCGCGATACCGAGCGCGGCCGCTACCGAGCGCAGCCGATCCACCTCCGCGTCACCTTCGGGATTGCCGCCGACGATGAAGAGTCGCGCCCGCGTCCGCATGCTCGCGACGCTTTCCAGCAGGAGATCAAGCCCTTTGATCGGATCGAGGCGACCTACGAAGAGGAGCACCGGCAAGCCATCAGGCGAGAGCTCCTGCCGCGCGGCGCGTTGTTGGGCAGGGGAGTTGGGTGTGAAGGCGCGAAGGTCTACGCCGCAGGGAATGACGCGGATCGCGCTCGACGGCAGGCCGTAAAGTTTGCGCAATTGCTCGCCCTCCTGCTCGGTCGAGACGGTGACGCAGTCTACTGCCTTCGCGATGCAGCCCTCCTGCTCGATGCGGACGGCGCCCGCGCGGGTGATCGGCGCGGTGGGGTCGCCGTACTGCTGGCCTTTCAGTCGTTCGACGGTATGGAACATCGTCACGTGGGGCACATCCCACTCGTTCGCCAGGATGGTACCGGCGGTGGCGGAGAGCCAGTAGTGGCTGTGGATCAGGTCATAGCCGTGCTCGCCGCGCTCCGCGAAGCGCGCGACACGGCGCGCGAACTCGTCTACGTAGGGATACAGCTCGGTAGGCGGAAGAAGTGTCGGGGGACCGGCGGGTATGTGGATGAGGCGGACGCGCTCGTTGATCCATTGGACCATGGGAAGCGCCGGATCGGAACGCCGGGTGAAAATGTCAACGTACATGCTGCCCTGGCCCAGCTCACGCGAAAGCTCGCGCACGTACACGTTCATGCCGCCGGCATTGCGTGTACGGCCAATCGGCGCCAGAGGTGAGGTATGCAGACTGATCATCGCGACCCTAAAGCACATGGCCGCACCTCGCCGCTCGCGCCTGGTGGGCGCCCGCACGCTCACAGATTCGCGGCCACCGCCCTTCGCCGGACGGGACCAGATTCGCCTCCTGAGCGGGGCGCTTGTGACCCCGCTGGACTGCTATGCGCATCCACCGCACACCTTTCCTGAAACGTAAGTGTTCTACTTCCATGAGTATACCGTCACACATCCACCTACCACCATTATATGATGTTTTCGAAGGCGCAAGCCGCTTCTCGCCAGCTACACGCAACTCCGCTTTGTACACGGTCGGATGGGTCGCTGGCTGGCAGACCGGGCTACTCTGCTTGACGCCGCGCTTGCCGCAGGCCATAATGGCGGGGAAGACGCGCCACGCATGGTTGCTGCCACGGCCTCAGCTCGTTGTGGGGGCCAGGTGGGGGTCCGCCGACGAGGCGCTGGGCGCGCAAGGAGCTTGGAGCAGCGGGATGGGGCAAACAGCGCTAAGTGAGAGCCTGCGTGGCATCGAGGCGGATATTGCCGCTCGTCAGCTAGAGCGGGCGCTGATGTTGTCGCAAGACATGCAGACGCGCTATCCGCGCGCGCTGGCGGTGCAGCGGGTCATCGGTGAGGTCTACCTGGCAATGCGCAAGACCCGCGAAGCCATCGGCGCATTGGATCGCGCGCTGGCCGGCGACCCCGAAGACGCTCGTGTCTGCTGTGCCCGCGCCATCGTCCAGCAGATCCAGGGCGACTCTATGGGCGCGCTCGCCTGGTATCGCCGCGCCTGCGATATCCGCCCGAGCGACAAAGTGCTGCTCTCCGCCTATCGCGAGCTGGCACATTCACTCAACCAGCCGGCGTACACGCCGTCGCGCATCGGGCTGGCGCGGCTGTATCTGCGCGGCGACCTCTTCTCGCACGCCATCCGCGAGTGGGAAACGGTTCTGGCCGAGCGGCCCGACGCGCTCGAAGCGCATGTGGGCCTTGCGGAGACACTCTGGCGCGCCCGCAATGCGCAGGCCGCCGCCGACCGCTGCCACCGTCTGCTCTTGAACTCGCCCTCCTGTGTCAAGGCGCTGCTCATTCTCGCGGCCATCGAGCACGACGCGGGGAGCGACGACGAAGCACACAATCAGCTCCGCCGCGCGGCGGAGCTGGACCCTGATATGCGCATCGCCCGCGAGCTTTTCGCGGACCGTCTCGCGGCCAACGATCGGGCGCTGAGCCTGCTCGTCTTCGGCGAGGAGCCGCCCGCGTCGCGCAGGCTCAGCCGTCCCTTGGCGCGGCCAGCCGGGGTGCCGTCACCAGCCGCATCCGGCCTGATGGCGGGTTCATTGACCGGGGCGCCGGGCGCGCTCATGGGTCCTCAACCCGGTGTATCCTCACAATCTGCCGCCCAGACCGGCGCGGGCGCGTTTACCCCGTCGCAGCCGCTGGCGCCGCGAGCGCCGCATACGACTGGCGCGCTTCCGCCACCCGCTGCGCCGGGAATGTCGCCCGCCGCGTATGCCACGAACGCGCCGGCGTCCCGCCCGAATGGATTGCCGCCGGACTTCCATCGCATCTTCTCGGAGACGAAGGATATGCTTTGGCATGACGATGCGGAAGGCCAGGAGACGCAGAGCCGCCTGCCGGGCGTGCAGGCCTTCGAGCGCTCGCGCGTTGATCCCTTCGCGCGGTCACAGGTGGTGATGCCGCCCGCACTGATGGATGCGAACGGGTCGCTTGAGGATACGGAAGCGCGCCTCGCCATCAATTTTCTCAACTGGCTGCAAGCTCAGGGCGCCGTCGCGCAGAATATCGGCATGCCCGGCGCGCAGGGCGCCACCGGACCCGTTCCGGTTCCGCGACCGGCACGCCAGCTGCCCACCGGCCAGTCTCTGAGTGATCCGCGCTTCGCCCAGGGACCAGACAACGGGGCGGAGACCCTTCAAACCGGGCCGCTGCCGCCGCCAACGTCCGCGGCGCTCAAGGCGATGTTTGCTGAGCTGGGGCCGGAGACCGGCGCGCGCCGCGTCGTAGACGCCGACGTGGTTTCCGCCCGCGATGCCAGTGATGAGCATGCGGCGAGAGACGATGCCGCCATACAGCAGAGCTATGAGCGTGATGCCCGCGCGGAGTATGCGCCGGATGCACGAGTATCCGCTGGTCCAGCGCCCGCCGCGTTTGATGCGGACGCAACAGCGGCTTTGGGGGGTGAGGCACCGGGACGGGTGCCGGATGACGGCTACGACGGCGACGTGCCAGCGGCACAACAGCCTGAGGCGCTGAGGCCATCCGAATGGGCGGCACTCGCGAATCCGGCAGAATCGGCAACCGAAAATCCGCCCGCGTTCTCCTCATTCTCTGGTTTCGCTCCGTCGCGGGACGAGATTCCGGCAGAATCGGCAACCGATCTCACCCCGCCGCTCGCAAGCGGAAGGGCGAGTGAGGCGTCCAGCGGCACGGCGACGACCCTGGAAGCGCTGGAGCAGGGCTTCGCGAAGTCGGGCTTCGAGTCGTTTGAGCTGCGCCCTGGCGAGCTGGCGACGCTGGCCTCTCAGGCGCCTTCCATGGCGTCGGGTGAGCAGCCGCCAACCGTCTCAAGCGGCAGTGATAGCGAAGCGCCCGCGCCGGAGATGGCGCGCGATGCGGTCGCCTTTGCCGCGCCGGCACCGGAGCCGGAACCGGCTCCCGCGCCACCCGGGCCGGCGTCCGACGACTACGCCGGGCGGCTGAGTGTCGCGCGGGATCGCCGCGCCGCCGGCAATCTGGACGACGCGCTGGGCGAGTATCGCATCATCCTCAAAAATGCGCCGGACCTGCTGGGCGATGTGATGGACGAGCTCAACGAGAGCCTTACTGACGCGCCCGAACATCCTGAAGTGCACCGGCTGCTGGGAGATGCGCACATCCGCCAGGGAGATTACTTGAGCGCGCTGGAGTCCTACAATCGTGCCGTCGCCCTGACACAGGCCCAGGGCAGCTAGTGAGCTAGTGAGCTAGTGGCGTAGCGGCACGCACTTCGACACGTTCTACCGGCGCGGGCTGGTCAGGAGGACGCACGTGGAGACGATCTTGCAGCGGCTGATGGAGATCGAAGGGGTGACGGGGGCGCTGCTCGTCGGCAAAGACGGGCTGGTCGTCGCCAGCACGATGGAGGGTGAGGACGAAGAGTTCCTCAGCGCCATGGCTGCCGCCTGCTACGACGCCTCAGCGCGCTATATCGGCCAGCTTGGCATGGGTGACGTGCGCCACGCGATGTACGAGACGCCCGGCGGGACCGTGCAAGTCACGGATGCCGGCGATCTGTTGATCGTCGTCCGCTCGACGTACTCCGCCAGCGTCGGTCGCATCCGGATGGAGTGCGGCCAGGCCAGCCTGCGGCTCGCGGAACAGATTGGCAGCTATTGATAGCAGGCTCGCGGCACCCGCGGCCATCAATGATCGGCGCACGCGGAGAGTGGGCTGAGGCCGGACTCGAAGCGGGCCGTGGTCAATTCACCAATACCAAGGAGCATCACATTGGAGCGCACGCTCATTATCGTCAAGCCTGACGGCGTTCAGCGCGGACTGATCGGGCAGATTCTCACGCGCTTTGAGACGCGCGGGTTCAAGCTCGCCGGCCTCAAGCTCATGCGCATCACGCGCGAGCTGGCGGAGCGCCACTACGCCGAGCATCAGGGCAAGTCGTTCTACGAGAGCCTCGTTGCATTCATTACGTCCAGCCCGGTGGTTGTGGGCGTCGTGGAGGGACCAAACGCCATCGCGATGGTACGCACGATGATGGGCGCCACCAATCCGGCCAACGCGGCTCCCGGCACCATTCGCGGCGACTTCGCCATCAGCCTGAGCTACAATATCATCCACGGCTCCGACGGTACCGAGGCCGCCCAGCGCGAAGTCAGCCTCTTCTTCTCGCCAGAGGAGCTGGTGGAGCTGAATCGCCCGAACGACACCTGGGTCTTCGGCGACTAGCTTCGCCTGATCGCTACACCTATTTCGAGCCATCCGGTGCCTGCCGGGTGGCTCATGCGCTTTGGCGACGCTCCACCTGCTCGCAAGCGACAAGCTCGGTGCCTCCGGCCAGGACGGGAAGGGCGTCGTCGCCGAAGAGGAGGCGATCAAGCTCGACCCCGTCTACAGTCTCCACCTGAATGAGATGCTCAGAGATAGAGATCAGCTTGTCTTTCTTCGCTTCGAGAATGTCTTTTGCCGTCTTATACGCTTGCTCGACGAGGTAGGATACCTCGGAGTCGGCCTGGGTCGCGAGCTGCGGGCCGATGTTGTCCTCATCAATGAGGATGTTGCCGAGCGGACTCATGCCGAACTCGCGGACCATGCGCCGCGCGATGGAGGTCGCCTGTTTGATGTCCTGCGCGGCACCAGTGGTGATGTCGCCAAAGATGATCTCTTCGGCGGCGCGGCCACCCATCAGACCGGCCAGACGGGAGAGCAGCTCGGTTCTGCGAATGAGGGAGCGGTCTTCGGCGGGAGCGGAGACTGTGACTCCGAGCGCCATGCCACGCGAGACCGTCGTCACTTTCTGAACGGGGTCGCAGCCGGGAAGACTGCGCATGACGATGGCGTGGCCCATCTCGTGGTAGGCGACGATGGCTTTCTCCGCCTCGGTGACGAGGTGGCTTTTCCGCTCTGGGCCGGCGACCACGCGCAAGATGCTCTCCTCAAGATCCTGCTGATGAATGAACTCCTGGTCACGGCGAGCGGCCAGCAGAGCAGCCTCGTTCATCAAGTTGGCGAGGTCCGCGCCGGAGAAGCCACTGGTCTGTTTCGCGAGGCGATCCAGGCTGATGTTCTCGGCGAGCGGCTTCCCATCGGCGTGAACGCTCAGGATTTCGCGACGGCCACGAATGTCGGGCTTATCGAGCATCACCTGCCGGTCGAAGCGGCCAGGACGCAGGAGCGCGGGATCGAGCACATCCGGACGGTTCGTCGCGGCGATGAGGATCACGTTGTCGTGTTTGTCGAAGCCATCCATCTCAACGAGAAGCTGGTTCAGCGTCTGCTCGCGCTCGTCGTTGCCAGTGGTGGGCATCGCGCCGCGCTGGCGGCCGACGGCATCAATCTCATCGATGAAGATGATGCATGGCGTGTTCTCTTTAGCCATCTTGAAGAGGTCGCGCACGCGACTGGCGCCGACGCCCACAAACATCTCAACGAACTCAGAGCCGCTGACACTGTAGAACGCGACGCCGGCCTCACCCGCGACGGCGCGTGAGATCAGCGTTTTGCCCGTGCCCGGCGGCCCGACGAGCAGCACACCCTTCGGGATACGAGCGCCCATGCGCTCGAACTTTTCGGGATGCTTTAGGAACTCGACGATTTCGTGTAGCTCGTCTTTCGCTTCCGCGACACCAGCCACGTCTTTGAAGAGCACGGACGGGCGCGATTCGTTGAAACGGACGGCTTTGCTGCGACCAAAGGGAACCGCCTGGCTACTGCCGCCGCTGGCACTGGAGCGGCGAATGATAACGAACAAGAGCACCGCCAGGAATGCGAAGATGCCGAGATTCAGCAGTACCTGCGCCCAGCCGGGCATGCCGGAATCGGGCGCCTGCACGGTTACATTGACGCCGCGATCACGCAGATACTGGGTAAGCGCCTGACCGTCCTCTTTTGTCGCGGTATATACTTGCCCATTGGCGGCGGTTACGGTGATGGTATTGCCTGCGATGACGGCGGAATGCGCCTCGTGGCGATCGGCGAGCGTTAGCAACGTGCTGATGCTGGTCTGATGAATAACTGGGCCGCTGGAGTTCCGTGTGCTGATGAAGATGTCCCCGGCGACAGCCAGCACGGAAATCACCATCGCAATCGTTAGCAGAAGCATCAGGGTGCGGCGTGAATGTCTGGGAAATTTAGGTGTCTTGGACGGTCCAGGAGCCGGATCCATAAGTCTAGCGAGATCCTCTCTGAGTTGGGACGCAAGCTGTAGACAGACGAGATTGGGCGGCGCTGCCTTTCGGCGGGCGAGTCCGAATTCATGGATGCCCGTCTCGCACAAGGGGAGAAGCCAGCAACCCCTGCTCGCTCCGCGGCAGGCCATACAACGGTGTATCTCATGCGGCTGCGCTACGTGAGCGACTTCCGCATTATATGCGGACTGGCGGGGAGGGTCTAGCAAGCGGAGGATCGTCGAGTATGGTGGTGGCTCTGCAAAGTGGAGAATGCGGCAGGCTGCGTGGGGTGCAGCTTGATTGTCACGGTTGACGTAAGAATGGATACTTGACGCAAGCGGGCGCGGCGGTGGAAATGGTCGCATGCGAAAGGAGCGCGCAGCGGTCCCGTTGAGGACGAGCGGACGCGAAAAGTACTAGGGAAGACGTAAGAGGCACTGTCACGGGCGCCGCAGAAAGGATAGATCGTTAGGCATCAAGCGCCAAAGGGGTGGCCCTCATGTATGCTATCGAAGTGGAAACCAGCCGCATCGGAAGGCTGCGTATCTGCGCGGGAAGCGCGCTGATGGGGTTCTGGCGCTCCCGCGAGGCGCGATAGCAGAGAAGCGAGCGAGTGTGTCAGCTCACGCCGCCAACGTCGGCAACCACCGCCGGGGCAGCGGTGCTTTGCGGTGCGTCCGTACCTGTCTGCGCGCCAGCGTCGGCTTCGCCTTCGTGCAGCTCGGGCGGGTTAAAGCGGGGAAGGCGCATCTCGGCACGAATACGCTTGATACCCTGGTAGACGACGCCGGTATCTAGTGCCAGCTCTTGCGCGAGCGTCTTGTGGATGCCAATCGGTGGGATGGGTAGGTGCGGCACGTATGCGCGGCGAATACGGTCGAGGTCGGTGTTGCCACCCGTATAGGTTTGCAGCTCCCACCAGCTTGGCATCTGCATGCGTGTTCGCAGATCTATGACAGCTTTCTTGACCAGAGCTTTTGGAATGGTCAGCTCGCCCGCGATCTGGGTGCGAATGCCATCGAATTCAACCGGTTGGGCAAGCTCGAGATAGCGCTGCTCGATCTTCGCTCGCATCTCATCGGTCAGCTCGAAAGCGGGAGGCGCCTGGCGCGGCGCCTTCGGCTCGCGCGGCGGCCGCGCGGCCTTCGGTTGGTGGGTATGCTCGCCGTGTTGCTCTTTTCCCTGACCGGGCCGAGGTGAGCGCGACTCTTTAGCGGTCTGGGCGCCTGGCTTTGGTGACGGTCCATGCGTTGCTCCCGTCGCGGCCCGCCCGTCACGTGGCGCTCCGCTCTGCCCGTCGCGTGGGTACGAGGCGCCGCGGCCCAGGCCGAGCTCGCTGGGTTCGGGGGGTGCGCTGGCGGCGGTCGCAACCATCCCAGGGACAAGAATTGAAGCGCCTGGGCCGACAATCTTGGGAGCGCTGGTCGCTGTCGCCGCGATTGTTTTCGCAGGCACGGATTTGGAGGCCGTACGCTCCGCGCGCAGCTTCGCTTCACATTCCGGGCAGAACGTTTGTTTGGCGCTGGTGGCGTTAAACTTCTTGCTACACCGTCCACAGCGCACTTTGATCCTTGCCATACCGCATCGCTCCTCGTCGCAATTATAGAGTACGCCGTACACGTCAGCGTACTCTTTGAGTATATGTCTGGCCAGCGGAGGCGTCAACGCGAGCTCCACGAAGCTATGGGCGCCCGACATGGACCAGCCCTACGGGACTGACCCTACGGACCATCTCACCCTGAACCTGTACGAAGGTGCATTGCGAGGTGATGATTGGCGGCGATATAGTGTGTTTTGGAATACTGTTCGTTCCCAACGAGATATATCTCGCGAACTGGATGAAAAGAAGCTGTGTATGCCGGTTGATCCCAATGCCTTTCGTGCCGTCATGGGGCGGTTCGCGACGGGGGTGACCGTCGTCACGACGTGCCAGGGCACGCGGAGGGCGGGCATCACCGTAAATGCGTTCGCGTCAGTCTCACTGGAGCCTCCGCTGGTGTTAGTCTGTATTGATCGTTCGAGTCATGTGCATGATTTTTTGTTAGAGAGCGGCATGTTCGCGGTCAACTTCCTGACTGAAGAACAGACGGACCTTTCGACGTGTTTCGCTGGAAATACTGACTATCGCTACACCGGCTTTTGCGGCGCCACGTCGCACACGGAGGCGACCGGCGCACCGGTGCTGGATGAATCGCTGGGATTTGTTGATTGTCGCATCGTGGACGTATTTCCCGCTGGCGATCATAGTATTGTCGTTGGGCATGTGGAGGCGCTGGGCGGTGGCACAGGTGAGCCGCTCCTCTATTACCGCAGCCGCTACCTCACTAGCGCCGCGGAGAATACGCGATGATTGGCGGCGGGAGTCGCGCCTTGCCGGCATCTGGAAGCATGATAGCGCTGGCGCCGGTGCCACCGCCGCTCCCGTCCTGGGCAAATCGGGCGGAGCGTGAGCGGCTGCTGGACGATCTGCAGCGAGAGATGCTTGTCTGCGCCCGCTGTGTGAACGCTGGCTATTTGCGCATGGCAAACGGCGTGGCAGGGTTTCGGGGGAAGATTGGCGACCGGCTGATGATCGTAGGTCAGGCGCCAGGGCATCTCTCGGTCGAGCGCGGCGAGCCATTCAGCGGGCCGAGTGGCCGGGTGCTGGATGGATGGCTGCGGCGCGCCGGCTTCGCGCCGGGTGCGCTGCGCACAGAGGTCTACCTCTCCGCAATGACAAAATGCGATCCTGGCAGGCATCCCAAAGGTAACGGCGACCGCAAGCCGTCGTTGCCAGAGCTGGCGCTGTGCCGGCCGTTTCTGCTGCGCGAGCTGGAGCTCGTGCGTCCATACGTGATAGTGCTTGTGGGCGGTATGGCCATCGAGGGATTTCTGGGTCCATCGAAGCTGGAGGAAGTGGTGGGCACGGCACAGACACGCAGCGGCGTTCACCTCTTGCCACTGCCGCACCCGTCCGGGGTAAGTCGCTGGCTGAACGATCCCGCCCATCAGGCGCTGGTCGAGCGGGCGCTCGACTTGCTGGGGGGGTGGCGGATGGAGTGGATACGCGAAGATTCAACCAATGGAGGAACACATGGCTGAGACACCTGAGAAGACAACGGCACCAAGGCGCGTGTTGATCGTGATGGCACACCCGGACGACGGCGAGTTCGGCGCGGGTGCGACCGTTGCGAAGTGGGCCGCCGAGGGACGCGACATCTATTATTGCCTCGTGACGGATGGGCAGGTGGGAGACGCTGGGGATATGGAGATTACCAGCGAAGAGCTGGCACGCAAGCGGCAGCGTGAGGCGCAGGCGGCGGCGGACGCGCTGGGCGTGCGGCATCCGGTCATCTTTCTGCATTACTGGGACTCGAAGCTGGAGCCGACGTTGCAGCTGCGCATGGATATCGCGCGGGTCATCCGCCAGACGCGCCCGGACGTGATTATCTGTCAGGACCCGACGGTACGGTGGAGTGGGCAGGGTTACATCAATCACCCCGACCATCGCGCGGCTGGCGAGGCGACGCTGGCGGCGATCATGCCGCTCTCCGATACGCGCCTGGCGACGCCGGAGCTGAATGCGGAGGGGCTGGCGCCGCACAAAGTGAAGGAAGTGTTCATGTCCAGCTCCGTCAATGCCGACCGCTGGGTAGATGTGGAAGGCTACCTGGATCGGAAGCTCGCCGCGCTGCGGGCGCATGAGAGTCAGATGCGCGACTGGGACCCGTCGCCGATGGTGGAGCAGTGGGCAAAGGAAAACGCGAACCAGGCGCGCAAGCACGGTCATGACATGAAGTACGCCGAGTCGTTCAAATACTTCCGGCTGCAAGAAGAGTAGATCGTCGCCGCACAGTCGCCGCACAGCACGCGACGCTCATCAGCTGGTGAGCGTCGCGTGCTGTGTCGTGGATGTCGAGATTAGGAATAGCTGCCTTCCGCCAGGCGCTTCATGTGTAGCTCGTGGACGCCCTGCTTGAGCGTGCCGAGGGCCACAGTGGCACAGGTTGGTCGGGCCATTACGACCTCGCGGCCCAGATCATCCATGAGAGTATCGGGGCTGAGGCTCTCAACCTCTTCAATCGTCATGCCGCGCACCATCTCCGTCACGTAGGAGGCGGCAGCCATGCTGATCGTGCAGCCCTCGCCCTCGAATGAAACGTCCTCTAACCGGCCGTCAGGTCCCACTTTGGCATACATTTCGACACGATCAGAGCAGCCCGGATTGCCGCCCGTCAGATGAATATCGGCGTCTTCCATCGCCCCTTTGTTATGGGGATGCTGGTAGTGGTCAACCAGGAATTCGATGGCTTCCTGGCGGTCCATGGTCATATATGCGCTCGCTTTCTCAGGTCGTTTCAAATCGTGTGTTTTTCTAGTGACGGGTGACGTATTTGCCAGGTATCCCCTTCCCGCGTTACGGGAAGGGGTGATCGGTTCACGCCATGTGCCCATTATATCGCATGGACAGACGTTTTCTAGCTCGGCTGGTCGCCCTTTGCGATGGGGGCGCCGACGAGGTTGCCCCACTCGGTCCAGGAGCCGTCATAGTTGCGGACATCAGGGTAGCCGAGCAGCTGTGTCAGCACGAACCAGGTATGAGCGGACCGCTCGCCAATGCGGCAATACGAGATGACCGCTTTGTTGGGGGTGATGCCTCTGCCGCCGTAGATCTGGTGTAGCTCTGCCGTGGACTTGAAGGTGCCGTCGGCATTCGCTGCCGTGCCCCACGGGATGTTCAGAGCGCCGGGGATGTGGCCTCCGCGGGTGGCGTTCTCCTGCGGATAGTTGACCATATGGATCAGTTTTCCCGTGTATTCGTCCGGCGAGCGGACATCCACGAGCGTTGGATTGCCGGTTTCGAGCTGCTGTTCCACCTGCCTGCGGAAGGCGCGGATGCTCAAATCAGCTTCACTCGCGGTGTACTGTGTCTGGGGGACGGCGGGGACTTCCTTGGTGTACGGACGGCCCTCCGCTTCCCATTTGGTGCGCCCACCATTCATCAATCGGGCGTCTCGGTGCCCGTACATCCTGAAGAGCCAGTAGCTGTACGCCGCATACCAGTTGTTCTTGTCGCCATAGAAGATGACGATGGTGTCGTTCGCGATGCCAAAACGGCTGGCAAGCGCCTCGAATGCCGCTTTGTTCACGAAATCGCGCCGGATAGGGTCCTGTACGTCAGTGTGCCAGTCGAGCTTGACGGCGTTTTGGATGTGGCCGATCTCGTAGAGCAATGGGTCCTCGTCCGCCTCGACGATGCGAACATTGGAATCATTGAGATGCTGCGCGACCCATTCAGTATCCACCAGCACCTCAGGGTGGGCATAGCCGGAATTCACTGCCGCCATAGGTGTACCTCATTCCCTGTAATCAACAGCGCGTTCGAGGCGCACAGGAGGCGCCAGCGCGCTCGTACCACACTATCCAAAGGGTAGTGTAGCACTTGTAACCTATCTGTATCAACGAACTTAACTTTACGGAAGCTGGCGGATTGGAACGGGCCTCTCTCCATGTGTCTACCGTTCCGCACCGTTCCAACCGCGGCTGGAATCCAGCGCTGCGTGCCGTTCGCCATCGCCCCCGAGCTTCGGCCCGCGCAGCCGCTCCGCCAGGCCAGTGTTACGGGCGGCCAGGGCGTTGTTCTCCACGGCACGGCGCAGGGCGCGAACATCGCCAACCAGCACACACAGGCGGCGGGCGCGGGTGAGCGCGGTGTAGAGCAGGTTGCGCTGGAGCAGCAGGTAGTGCTGCGTGACCAGGGGCAACACGACGCAGGGATACTCGCTGCCCTGAGCGCGATGGATGCTGCACGCGTAGGCCAGCGTAAGCTCGTCCAGCTCGTGCGGCTCATAGGCGACGGTAAACGCGCCAGACTCATCGAGGTAGCGCACAGAGATCTGATTCGTGTCTACCGCGACATCCACAATACGCCCGACATCGCCATTGAAGACACCGGCTGGCCCTTTGTCGTAGTTGTTGCGCACCTGCATGACTTTGTCACCGGCGCGCAGGATATGCTCGCCGTAACTGACGAAGGCGGACGCGCTCGCGTTGAGCCGGGCTTGCAGCGCGGCGTTGAGCGCGATGACTCCAGCGGGACCGCGATACATTGGCGAGAGCACCTGAATGTCGGCGATGGGATCGAAGCCGTAGCGCGCGGGCAGCCGCCGCGCCACGAGGTCGGTGACGAGCCGCTGGGCCGCCAGGGGATTTTCGGCGCGCAGAAAGTAGAAATCACTCTGGGGACTGGGTTGGAGTGCGGGCATCTCGCCGCGATTGATGCCGTGCGCCGTCACGACGATGGCGCTCTGGCTGGCCTGGCGGAACAGCTCGGTCAGGCGCACGACGGGCACCGCTTCACTGCGGATGATGTCGGCGAAGACGCTGCCTGGTCCGACGGAGGGGAGCTGATCGGCGTCACCCACGAGTAGCAGGTGCGCCTCGGGTGGCAGGGCTTTGACAAGCCGGTAGGCGAGCAGGATGTCGAGCATGGAGACCTCGTCTACCACGACGAAGCGCGCCGGCAGCGGGCGGCGCTCGTTGTAGGCGAAGTCGTTGGCGCTGGGCAGGAACTCCAGCAGGCGGTGGAGTGTCTTCGCGGGGCGACCCGTTGCCTCGGCCATCCGCTTGGCGGCGCGGCCTGTCGGCGCGGCGAGCGCGTACTCCACGCTATGCGCGTCCAGCACATCGAGCAGGGCACGGATGGTGGTGGTCTTGCCTACGCCGGGACCACCGGTGAGGACGCAAACCTTCGATGTATAGGCAAGCTGGACAGCTTCCTTCTGCCGCTCGGCCAGCGTGATGCCGCGCTCACGTGCCAGCGCCGCGAACGTCTCGCGCCACTCGCGCCGCGAGACGGGCGGCAAGGTGCTGGGCGCGCTGAGAACGAGGCGCAGCCGCCGCGCCGTGCCGTTTTCGGCATAGAAAAAGGGTGCGAGGTAGATGTTATTCTCGGCGGCGAAGGCCTCTTTATCGGCAAGTAGCTGGTCGAGCGCGGAAGATAGCGCCTCTGGTGGCGCGTCCAACAGGGCGGCGGCGCGCAGAAACAGGTCGTCCCGCGGGAGGTAGCAGTGGCCGTCGGCGGAGGCGGCTTCGGAGAGGGCGTGTTTGAGGCCGGTCATGTAGCGCGGCTGGGCGTCGCGCGGGAGGCCGAGCTTGACGGCCAGCGCGTCCGCCGTCTTGAAGCCGACGCCGGAGATGTCGCGCTCCAGGACATAGGGGTTCTCGCGAATGACCGTAATGGATTGCTTGCCGTATTGACGGTAGATCTTCGTGCCGAGCGAAGGGGAGACGCCGTGGCCCTGAAGGAAGAGCATCACGTCGCGGATCTCATGCTGCTCCTCCCAGCCGGCGACGATGCGGTCGCGCTTGGACGTAGAGATGCCGGAGACTTCGGTGAGGCGAGCCGGCTCCAGCTCGAGAACGGACAGCGTCTCCTCGCCGAAGTGCTCGACGATGCGCTCCGCTGTCTTGGGGCCGACCCCTTTGATGACGCCGGAGCCGAGATATCGTTTGAGGCCGGCGGGAGTGACCGGGGCGTGGGAGGTAAACGAGGCAACGCGCAGGTGCCGCCCATGCTGAGGGTGCAGCTCCCACTCGCCGGTGACTTCGATCAGCTCACCCACGTTGACGCCGGCCAGCGCGCCCACAATGGTGAGCAGATCGTCGCGAAAGAGACGGCCTGTGCCGTCCGGGCGCAGGCGCGCGACGGTGTAGTGCGTCTCCTGATTGCGAAAGACGATGCGCTCCAGAGTTCCGGCAATCGTCGGCATATGTCGCTATCCATACTCATGTGCTGGTCACCGCGGCGTGTTAGCGCTCTAAACATGCGGTCGCCCGGCCGGGTGTGTGAGGTCACCCAGAGAGAGTGGCACACGCTGGTCTTGAAACACTCTCCAGAGCTTGAGATGTCCTTCCAATATAGCATGTCAGGCATGCAGAGCGTGGTACGATGGTGTCTCGCCGCGCTATTGCGAGTAGCTCAATCACTCACTACGAATGAGTGGCATATAACCTGCGAGTCACAGATTGAATTGTGTGAAGAGGAATTCGCATGCTATAACGTATCGAGACCACGCGGGCTGTTTTGTACGCGCCGCGCTGGCGGAGACGGGAGGACAGCTCGTGGCGAATATTGACGGACAAGCAGGAGGCCGCAAAGGGATGGGTGGATTACGCCCGCGCGATCTGCTGACGTTTTCCAATCTGACAAAGCTGCCGTCGAGCCTGGGCACGATGCGCAAGTTCATGCACGCGGTGAACTGGACCGCGGCAGCGGAAGAGGTCAAGGGCGAGCTTGGGCATAAGGTGGCTATTTTAGGGCTGCCGAATTCCGGCAAGTCTACGCTCTTCAACACGCTGCGCGGACAGTATCTCTCTCCAGTCTCGCCGGAGGAGGGTACGACGAAGACCCTGGTGCGCACGCAATTCGGGCCTTTCACGCTGATTGACACGCCGGGACATCTGCCGGATGTGCAGCAGTCGGGGCTGGACGAGGCGGCGGCAGTCATCTACCTGCTGGATGCGTCGCAAGGCATTCGAGGCAAGGACTACCAGAATATCACCGAGCTGGTGAAGAGCCAGAAGCCATTGGTGGTGGCGCTGAACAAGGCCGATATGCTGAAAGACGCCGCTGATGAGGCAGCGGCTGAAGCTGCCGCGCGGCTGCATGTGCCGGATGTCATTCCTATCTCCGCGCGCGACGGCAGTAATGTCGCCGAAGAGCTGATACCACTGCTGATCGAGATTAGCCCGGAAGCGGCGCTGACCATTGGGCGGATGCTGCCGGCATTTCGGCGGCAAGCGGCGAGCAAGCTGGTGCGGACGGCGACGCTGATAAGTCTAGCAGCGGGCCTGGAGCCGATCCCGCTCATTGACATTCCCATTCTGGTTGGCACGCAGATACGGCTGGTGCTGCGCATTGCCGCCCTCTACAATGAGCCAATGACCGCGAAGCACGTGCGCGAGCTGGTTGCCACGATTGTCGGCGGGCTGACCATGCGCTACATCGCAGAGGAGGCCGCCAAGATCGTGCCGTTCGGTGGCGATCTGGTCTCTGGGGCCATTGCGGCGGCGGGCACATGGACCATCGGACAGGTAGCAATCGAGTATTTCGAGGGCGGCAAGCGCTTCTCGCGTGCGCAGATCAACGAGCTTTTCCAGCGCTTCTATCGCCGCTACCGCGAAGAGAATGTCGCCGCCACGCTGCGCGACGATGCGACGCGGCCAGGTGTCGTCGTGACTGAGGCGCCACCCATCGAACCAGTGCGCGAAGCGTAGCGGCAGGGCCACATGATCTCTGGGACTTCTGCCGACTGAGATTGCCGCCGCCCCGGCGCTCTGCTATACTCCGGCATTGGCCGGGTATGCGCATCGCCGTGCCCGCTGGAAGCACTGTGAGGGACGAGCGCGCGGTGGCATAGCCACGAGTACGCCGCCGCGCCGGAGATACTATGGAAGCCAGGCTCATCGAAGATCGGCTGCGGTGGAATCGCTTTATCGCATCCACGCCCACAGGCCATCTGTGCCAGACCTACGAATGGCCGGACCACTCAGGAGAGGCCGCACGCCAGGACTCGCTGCGCGTCGGCGTGGTGGACGATCATGGCGAGCTCATGGCCGCCATGCTGCTCGTGCGCAGTAAAGCCGCCGGTGTGCCGCTGCCGTTCTACTACGCGCCGCGCGGCCCCGTCTGCGCCGATCCCGCATCGCGCGCGCTCGATCTCCTGATCGCCTTTGCTCGCAAGCAGGCCCGCAAGCGCGGCGCGTTCCTCATCCGCGTGGAGCCGAACGTCGAGCAGGATGACAAGCTCTGGCAGGGGGCGCTGCGCGGTATTGGCTTCAGGCCGACGAGTCACACCATTTATCTGCGCGGCGCATGGGTGACGGACCTGCGCCCCGCTGAAGACGCTCTCCTCGCCAATATGATGGCTACCTGGCGGCAGAACATCCGCTCCGGCGCTCGGAAAGGTGTTACCGTGCGGGTTGGGTCCGGCGACGCTGATGTGGATGCATTCTACGCGCTGCTGAAAGAGACTGGCGAGCGCGACAAGTTCTACGTCTACTCCAAAGAGCTATTTCGGGATATGCTCGCCCACTATTCGCGTGAGGCCGCCGAGCGCGATGGCACGGCGGAGATGGTGCTGCTGCTGGCGGAGCACGAGGGAACACCTATCGCCGCCGCTACCGTGGCGGTGCTGGGCGCGTGGTCGTGGAACCTGCACAGTGGGTCGTCCGGCCAGCAGGAGCACCGTAAGCTGCGCCCAAACTATCTATTGCAATGGGAGTGCATGCGCTGGGCAAAGGCGCATGGCGCGGACTACTATGACTGGCGCACCATTCCCGATGTGCTCAAGCCCGGCGAGGAGCTCTATGGGGTGTATGAGTTCAAGCGAGGCTTTGGCGGCTTTGAGCGGCGCGTGCTGCCAACCCAGGATCTGGTGCTGCGACCCACCATCTACTGGCCGTACACGGCAGCCGTGAGCGTGCGGCGCTCCCGCCAGAAGCGACAGCGGCAGGCATTTGAGCGGCGGCGACAACAGCGGGAAGTGCGGAACGTTTGATGCGTGTAGAGATCATTGCCGACCGCGACCAGTGGAATCGGTTTGTCGAGGCGCAGCCGTCGGGCAACGTTTCGCAGACGTATGAATGGGGCGAGATCGGGCGTCACCTCGCAAGCGACGTTTTGCGCCTGGGCGCCCTCGCGGAGGATGGCGAGCTACACGGCGCGATGGTCGCGCTGGTGGGACAGGCGCCCGTCTTGCGCCGCCCATATCTGTATGTGCCACGCGGTCCCGTGGTGGCCGACCCGGCTTCGCCCGCGCTCGCCGCGCTCGTGGAGCGGGCGGGCGAGGAGGCACGGCGGCGCGGCGCGTTCATGCTGAAGGTCGAGCCAAATGTGCCCGACGGCGATCCCGCGTGGCTGGCCGCGCTGGCGCGACTGGGATTCCGCCGCAATCGCTTTGCCACGCACCCGCGCCGCTCGTGGGTGCTCGATATCCGTCCCTCGGAGGCGGATCTGCTGGCCAGCATGAAGGAAAAGTGGCGCTACAACATCCGGCTGGCTGGGCGCAAAGGCGTCCAGGTTCGGGAGGTCACCGCACCGGCGGATGTAGATACCTTCTATACGCTCTATCAGGAAACGGCAACGCGTGACGGCTTCTTCATCCATCCCAAACAGCACTATGCCGATATCCTGCGGCTCTATGGCGAGCGCGACGCGGCTGTGTTACTGCTGGCGGAGTACGAGGGAACACCTATCGCCGGCCTGATCGCCGTGCGCTGCGGCGAGGTGACGACCTATATGTTCGGCGCGTCATCCAACCTGCACCGCAATCGCATGCCCAATCACCTGCTTCAGTGGACGGCTATTCGGTGGGCGAAGGCTCACGGCTGCACCATCTACGACTTCCGCGCCATCGCCGAGGTACTTGACGAGAAGGAAGACCTCTACAGCCTGTATACCTACAAGCAGGGCTTCGGGGGCTACTCCACGCTGGCGCTGGAGACGCACGACAAGCCGTACAACACGGCGGTCTACTGGACCTATGAGCGGCTGCTGGCGCTCAAGCGTGAGCGCGACCGCCGGCGGCACCTGAAGGAGCTGCGCCAGCGCGGGGGCGGGTCCTAGAGTTCTGACGTGCGCTGGCTCTTGCTCCTGCACTCACTGCCTATCCACTACCTGCCCATGTCCTGCCTGTGTGACCGAACGGCGCCTTCATGCGGTTGTATAGCTGTGTGGGAGGTATGCCGGAGATGAGCTGGCGGGCATCCAGATCAGTTCTGGTATGTATCGTGCTACGGACAACGGCAGGGTAAAACGGCGTCCTTTACGGTCGTCCGACGCGCATTCGCGGGACCTGGATTGAGGTATCCGTACTCGCTGGTTCGAGGAAATGCGGCGGAGGGGGATCGCAGGCAAAAGGAAATGCAGTGTCGAAGCGTATTCTTGTCGTTGACGACCGCGAAAACTTGCTGACTCTGCTGCGCATGTTGTTGGAAGACGAGCACTATCAGGTTTCCGTGCTGCAAGAGGGTCGGGGCGCTGTTGAGTGTATTCACGACAACCCTCCGGATCTGCTGATTCTGGATCTCAAGCTGGCTGATGCGTCAGGGCTGGACATTCTGGAAAACCTGCGAGCGCAGCGCAGCACGGCGGACATCCCGGTGATCGTCTATACGGCGGCGGTCATCGAAGCGGAGTCCGTGGCGAATCTCATCTCTGGCAACCCCACACGCTATACGAACGTATCGGTGTTGCAGAAGCCCTTCGAGCTGGATACGCTCTTGGAGCGTGTTCAGGAGGTGCTTGGGACCACTGGATTGCGCTGAACGGCAGCGCGCTGGGAAGGGTAGGCTGGGACAGTGGCGAAAAAAGAGAAGTCTGGGTCGGGGTTCTTCTGGGGTCTGGTGCTGGGGCTGGCGGTTGGCGCGGCGCTGGCGGTGCTTTTCGCGCCGCAGCCCGGCGACGAGACTCGCGAGCAGCTTGCGGAGCAGAGCATCCAACTGCGCTCGCGTGGGCGAGAGCGCGCCGGCCAACTGCGGAGCGATCTCAGGGGGCGGTATGGCGACGCGATGTTCCAGGGCCGCGAGGCATACGGACGCGCGAAGGATGAGGTGCTGACGCGATACAACAGAGCCAAGAGCGGCGAATAGACCTCATCCCCGGCCCCGCCGCCGGGCGCAGCAGGCGGCGCCCCTACAGCAGACGGGCGCAGCAGGCGGCGCCCCTACAGTGGTGCGGGTTTGGCGCGGTAGGGAGAGGGTTGCGTTACGTGAGATGGGTGCAGAGCGCCCAGCCGCGTAGAATGCCGGTGAGGTGGCCGTTGTGGCGCTCGAAGGCGACCTCGGTGATGGCGCAGTTGCCCATCTCCAGCGTCTCCAGGTCACTCAGGCTTACGCTGGGGCAGAGATCCTGGATGGCGCTGAGAAGGATGCCGCCATGCGCGACGACGACGACGCGCTGCTCGTCTCTTCCGCGCAGGGTCTGCTCCATCCCATCGCGCATGCGGGCGATCAACTGGTGGTGGCTTTCGCCGCCGGGGAACGCGGTATCTGATGTGCCGGAGAGCCAGGCTTTGAGGATGCTGTCGTGGTAGGTCCATAGCTCGTCCGAAGGCGGCTGACCTTCCAGCTCACCAACATCAATCTCGCGGAACTGGTCGAGGGTGGAGACGGGGAGGTGGTGTGGCTCCGCGATAATGGCCGCGGTTTCAGCCGCCCGCTTGAGTGGGGAGCTGTAGATGGCATCAACGGGGGTCTCCGCGAAGAAGCGGGCGGTTTCGGTGGCCTGGAGGATGCCTTTCTCTGTCAGCGAGTAATCAACCAGGCGGCATGAGAACTCGCGCGTCAGGTTGGCGGGATTTTCGCCATGACGGATGAAATAGACGGTGTTCATACGAAGGACTTCTCCGGATGCCCTGGCTGTGGCCAAGAGTACGCGCGAGCCAGGGCACGGGGCGGTGGGTGATAGCGGGTTAATGGATGCGCTGATGGCTAAGAGCCTCGCGGCTCAATGTCAGCGCGAGTCCCAGGACGATCAGCGCGATAAAGACGATGGTGAGGACGAGGGATGAGACGCCCACGACTTTGTCGAGGAAGAATCCTAGCGCAAAGGCGATGAGGACAGTGGACAGGATGATCGCGTCGCCAGAGAAGAAATTGTAGGTAGCTTTGATGCCGCGTAGAATGGCGTTCATCCCAAGACCTCCTTTTCGAGGGGCTTCTGGATCTGGTCGCCGCCGGTCACCATTTGGGGTGTCCTGGGCGACGCGTAGGGCTTGAGCACCTGTATGAGTATACCTGTAACGGCGAGATAGAAGAGGATGAGCAGCGGCAGGCTGAGATCTTCGTGCCACCAGAGGATACCCAGGCTCTCGCCACCCCAAAAGGTGCCGAAGCTGGTCAGCATGATGCCGACGACGAACTTCAGCGTGTTCTCCGGCACACGCTGTAACGGGGCGCGGATGAACGCGCCAAGTGCGACGACCAGGAGACATGCGGCGGCGGCGCCAAGCGCGGCAATGAAGATGCCTTTGGATTGGCCGCCCGTATCCGCCTGCACACCGAACGTGATGACGATGAAGGCGACCTCCAGCCCTTCGAGCAGCACGCTCTTGAAAGAGGTGGCAACGCCAAAGGGATCGGTGCGGGTTGGAATCTGTTCTCCGCGCATCTTCATCGCCGCCAGATTCTCCTCATAGATGGCTTCTTCGTCGTGGATAGCTTTGAGGCCCGCGTATCGTAGGATTGCTTTCTTGAGCCATTTGAGGCCAAAAAGCACGAGCAGCAGACCGATGACGAAGCGGAGCGCTTGCAGCGGGATGAAGAGGACGATGGCCGTGCCGAAGATGGCGACAAGCACCGCCAGCACGGCAGCCGCGGCGGCGGTTCCCACCCAGGCGCTACGCCAGTTGATGGTGACGCCGACGACGAGCACGATGGTGAAAGCCTCGACGAATTCGACCGTGGAAGCGAGAAAAGCCGCGATCAAAACGGCCCACAGTTGCCCAGTCACAGATGCCTCTCTTACCGCTGACGCGGCGTTTCCACTAGGGGAGCCGCCGGGCGTTGCACGTGTTTCGCGCTCCGGCCACACCTCCCGTATTGTACCATCCCTGTGTACGCCGTGTGTTTGGATGTGCGCGAGCAGGGGGAAGGGGAAGCGCACCCCCGACGGGCGCAGCAGGCAGCGCCCCTACATCCGCGCGGCGGGGGGAGGCAGAGCTGGTTGCCGATTCTGCCGGGAACCTCACCCCCGGCCCCTCTCCCGCGAGGAGAGGGGAGGCAGAGGTGGTTGCCGATTCTGCCGGAATGCGGAATCGTACCACGGAGCGTACCAAGGATGCGGAGGGGCGCAGAGGAAGGGAGGGGAATTGCCGATTCTGCCGGAATTTTACATTTTCGACCGCGGCGGGCGTCCACCGGATGCCCCGACCACGTGTGGAGAGGCGACGGCGGTTGCCGATTCTGCCGGAATTTGAGAATCGGTTGCCGATTCTGCCGGGAACCTCACCCCCGACCCCTCTCCCGCGAGGAGAGGGGAGGCACGGAAGGTTGCCGATTCTGCCGGAAATCGAGATTGACGGGCGCGGTATTCGGTTGGGAAGGTGCGTGGGGCGAACGGTGCGGGGCCGCTGGCGGGAGTGTAGCACATAGGGTCTGCGCTGTCGCCGGACAGGAGCGGTGAGGGGAGAGGCGGTTGCCGATTCTGCCGGAATGACGTATGGACGTGATGTTTCATGGTGGCCGCCTCCCTGAATGTGACGCTAGGCGCGCTGCGAGGAAAGCGTATCGCATGGGATGGGGCGGCGCCACGGTCAAGCACGGTCAGGTGAGGACACGGGATTTGGCGGGCGAGTTCGTCTGCCAAGTCCGGTTGGAACGTGGGCGTGGCTGACGAAGGTGGGGCGATACGCGGTCATGATGGGGGGACCTCACCCCTGCCCCTCTCCCGCGAGGAGAGGGGAAACGAGGGTCCGTGCGGTGGTCGGATGCGGCGGGCACAGTGACCGTGTAGCACATCGCTGCCAGGATGGATACGCGGGAACGACATACGGTTCAATCACACATTGGGGGGGTGATACCACGTCTGGGGAGGCGCGCATGGCCTTGAAGGATTTTTACCAGGTACGACGGACACGACCGATGCGTGGCGAGCGAGGACAGGCGCAGCAGGCAGCGCCCCGACAGACGGACGCAGCAGGCAGCGCCCCGACAGACGGGAGCGGATCGCAACCAAAAGTGGCCTTTACGTCTACCCCTCCCATCTGCTAGAATGGGGGCACAGGGATGCGAATCCGGTGCTGCTTTTCCGCCGCTTTCCCTCGAATAACAGTGAACCTGCGTGCGTATGCGGATTAGCCCCGGCGCGGCGCCTTCTATGCGATATCTTCGTGGGCCGCGCTCCCGGACGTTTTCTCTGTATCCGTGGCCGGCAACGTCGCCGGATCGCGGGCCGTGAGCCTCAATGAGGAGGGTCAACGTGAAACTTCGTGGATTGCGCCAGGCGCGCCAGCGCAGTGGCCTCAGCATCAGTCAGCTCGCCGACCTCACCGGATTGCGCCGGGACACGATCACCCATCTCGAACATGGTAAGGAAGATCCCCAGGCCTACGTCATCCACCGCCTGGGCGCAGCATTGAGCGCTACCACCGCCGAGCTGCTCGGTATGGCGATGCTCGAAGCCGTCGAGCCGGGAGTTGCTCCGCAAGTGGCTGCCCGGTCGGGGCCGCTGGGAGCGGCGAGTTAATCCGCCAGACCGCGACTCAGCCGCATATCGCCCATGTATCCGTGCCGTGCCTCCGTGCGCCGCTGTCCCGTGGGGAACGCGGCGCACGTGAAGGCTCATGAGCTACACGCTCTAATGGTGATGTGTGGGAAGCGGCGGCAGTGGTCCGCTGGTTTCGGGATACCGCGATTCCGTGGGGCCGGTGGGCGGATGGAGCGGCGTGCTGGTGCGCGGCAGCACCGTGGTGGCGCTTCCCTTGGCGACGTCCGGCGGGGCGGTGGGGATGGGGAAGCGCGCGCTGGAGGTGTTGCCCAGCGCCGCCATAGGCATCGTACTCGCCTCCTCGCCGAAATTGCCGGGCGGCAGCAAGGCGATGCCGCTGGCTTGCGCGGCGTTGCCCAGGCGGAAGACACCCACTGAGCGCAGCAAGGAATGCGCCAGCTCGACGAGATGATCCATCGCGGCACGCATCTGTTGCATGCTATCGCGCGTCTGCGTGCTGACCTGCGCGATGGCGGCGATAGACTGCGAGGCGTTGACGGCGGCCTCGGCCTGCTCGGTGGCGGTGGCGTTCATGTCGTTGATCGCGCACGTGATGCGGCGCATCACGCTATCCACCTCCTCCAGCGCGGATCCGGCCTCCGCGACAAATTCAGATTGCAGCACCACCTTCTGCGTGCTGTGCTCAATGGTTATGACGACGTTGTTGGTTTCGTTCTGAATGCCCCGAATGCGGGAGTGAATCTGCTTGGTGGCTTCAGCGCTGCTGGTGGCGAGGTTGCGAATCTCGTGGGCCACGACGGAGAAGCCGCGCCCGTTCTCGCCGGCCCGCGCGGCCTCGATGGCGGCATTGAGCGCCAAGAGATTCGTCTGGCTGGCAAACTCCGCGACCATATCCACGATATCACCGATGTCCTGCGCGCTCTCGCCGAGGCGCTTCATCTTTTTGACGGATTGCAGCGCCATCTCGCGAACGGCGCTCATGCCCTCGGCGGCGCGCTCGGTAGCTTCGCGTCCCACATTAGAAATCTCCATCGCGTCGTGGGCGACGACACTGTACTCGGAGGCGGTGCTGGCGATCTCACCCGCGCGTTCCGCCATGGTGCCGACGGCGGCGGAGACATCGAGAATCTGTTGGGCCTGTTGTTGGGCGCCAACGGCAAGCTGCGCCGCCGCCTCGCGCATGTCGGCGGCGTTGCGGCTGACGACATCGCTGGCCTCGCGCACGTCAGTGAGCAGCCCGCCCAGGGTGTGTACGACCGCATTGAGGGATTCGGCCATGGGGCTGAGGGCCGTGCTGCTGAGCTGCACGCGCACATCCATATTCCCCTGGCGCACCTGTTCCAATTGATAGAGCAGCTCGAAGAGGCCGGATTCCAGAGCCTGACGCTCCTGTTCGCGCTCCTGGAAGATGCGGGCGGTATCTATAGCAAGGGCGGCCTGACTGGCGAAAAGCTCCAGCATCTCGATCAATTCGAGCGAGGGCACCTTGCCGTCCTCCGGCTGGTCTAGCGAGAGAATGCCCAGCAGGCGATCCCCGCGTGGGCTGATGAGTGGAATGAACAGGACATCTTCGGGATGCCAGGCATCGGGCGCGCGCTGGGCGCTGGGAGGCACGGGCGTGTAGAGCGTGATGCCTTCGACACCATCGAGCAGATGTTTGTAGTGATGGCTGATGAAGAACGAATGGCTGATGCGAAACTCATCGCGCATGACGGCGAGCAGACGCGCGACCGGTGGGGGCGATTTCACCAGCCGCTGGCGCTCTGCCGCGCCAAGGCCCGCCGTCGCGACGATCTCAAAGACGTCGCTCTCCTCATGGGCAAGATTGAGGACTGCGGCGCCGAAGCCGAGCGTGCTTGTGATCCCTTCGACGATCTGTGCCAGGATATGTGCCAGCTCCATGTCGGCGCGCAGTGACATGCCAATGCGTACGATCTCTTTGATCTGGCGCGTGCGCCGCCCCAGGTCACGATCAGAGGTTCGCCGTTGCACCCAATTTTGCACTCGCTCGTGCCTCACCTTCCACATAGCATCGCACAATCGCGCGACGCCCGCCGGCTTCCCCTGTGTAGGTGTCGTGACGACCAGCATAACATATCACCGCCCGTTGCACAATTCTAGATGTGCGTCCGCGGGGTATCATGTGAGGTGCGACGCGATGGATAAAACGGCGCGCGCGGTGGCGCACAGGGGGCAGGCGGAGGAAGCAATGTGAACGAGAGCGTCGAGTCTTCGGAACGGAGCGGGCGTGAACAGGTGGGCGTCCCTGGTGGCTCGTGGTATACGTGGTGGCGCGGCGATGCGCTGCCGGCGCTGGCACCCCTGGCGGGCTTTCATGCGGAAGCTATCACTCAGCCAGAGCGCATGGCGGCGCTGGCGCATCTGGCTGTGCGAGAGGTCAGCGACCGCTTCGCGCGGGGGCATCGAGCATATGAAGCGCGAGTGGCGCAGGCGTCCGCCGGGTGTGGATGGTCGGCAACCCGTGAAGCGAGCATCGGCGAGCTGGGGCTGACGCTGCGCATGCCGCCAAGGAATCGCTACCTCTGGAGCTTCGAGACGGCGCCAGAGTGGCGAGGGCAGGGCATCTATTCGTACCTGCTACAATACATTCTGCGACATGAAGCGGAGGAAGCGGAGCGGTTCTGGATCGGCCATGAGCCGGGGAATGCGGCCTCGGCGCGCGGGATTCTGAAGGCAGGGTTCGAGCTCCTGGGGGACATCTTCGTTCTGCCAGGTGGTGAAAAGGTGCTGGCTCCGGTGAGCGGAAATAGCGAGCGTATCCAGGCCGGCGCGGCGATATTGGGCGCGCGAATCATCTAGACGGGGGGATAGCACGTATGCGCATCGAGACGCTGGCGGTGCATGCCGGAAGCAATGTGGATCCGGCGACAGGCGCCGTGACGCCACCGATCTCGCTCTCCACCACCTTCGAGCGCGCTCCCGACGGTAGTTATCCACATGGCCACAACTATATTCGTACAAGCAATCCCAACCGCGACGCGCTGGAAGCGAGTCTCGCCGCGCTGGAGGGCGGCGCGGTGGCGGCGGCATTCGCGTCAGGGTCCGCCGCCGCGATGGCGGTGTTCCAGGCACTCGCGCCCGGCGACGCCATTCTCGCGCCCGGCGATGTCTATCACGGCACCGCGAAACAGCTTCGTGAGATCGTCGCGCCGTGGGGCGTGGAGGTCAGCTTCGTGGATATGAGCGACGTGGAGCACGTGCGCGCCGCGCTGCGTCCGAACACGCGGCTGGTCTGGATCGAGACGCCCTCCAATCCGCTGCTGAAGATCACCGATATCGCCAGCGTCGCCGCGCTGGCACATGCCGCTGGCGCTCGCGTCGCCTGCGATAACACCTGGGCCACGCCGATTCTGCAGCGCCCGTTCGATTTCGGCGCGGACCTTGTGACGCATGCGACTACCAAGTATCTCGGCGGTCACAGCGATGTGTTGGGAGGCGCTGTCGTCGCCCGCGCGAACGACGACTTCTTCGCGCGCATTCGCCTGATTCAGACCTCTGGCGGCGCGGTGCCGTCGCCATTCGATTGCTGGCTGGTGATGCGTGGCATCCGCACGGTGCCCTATCGCATGCGGGCGCACGCTGAGAACGCGCAGCGCGTCGCCACGTTCCTTAGTGAGCATCCCGCCGTTGAGGCGGTTCACTACCCAGGGCTGGCGGCGCACCCCGGCCACGACATCGCCGCGCGGCAGATGGCGCTGCCCGGCGGCATGCTGTCGTTTCAGGTGCGCGGCAACCGCGAGCGAGCGCTGGCGGTGGCAGCGAAGGTGCGGATCTTCACGCGCGCGACGAGCCTGGGCGGGCCGGAAAGCCTCATCGAGCACCGCGCCTCGATGGAGGGGCCGCGAACGCGGACGCCGGAGAATCTGCTGCGGCTCTCCATCGGCCTGGAGCATCCCGACGACTTGATCGAGGACCTGGCGCGGGCGCTGGAAGCGTAGGGACAGGCACGCCGGGCGCGAGGCCACGTCAGCGCAAGCTGGGGCACGATCATGACGCTATGCAACGGCCAAATCTGAAACGGTGATGGTGACGTCGGAATCCCCGCCTGCTGGAACGCTGCTTCGAGCCGGTCATGGAAGTAGGCCGCATAGGCCTCCTGCTGAGGCACGCCGCCGCCCGCTCGAAACACATCCTCCACCCGACCG
>DATGEP010000246.1:0-12552 GCA_035310125.1 Ktedonobacterales bacterium | reverse complement strand
TCGCTCGTCACAATTCACTTCCTCGAAAACGTTGACCTGAACGGCAGCGGCATTGTCATCTACGACGCGAAACACCAGCCGGTGAGCGGGACCGCGCAGGTGGATCGCGCGAACCTCAAGACCATGACGGTGCCGATGACTGGCGACGGATCGGAAACGTACCTCGTGGAGTGGCATACCGTCTCACTCGACGACGGCGATCCAGATATCGGGGCCTTCACGTTCACCGTCAATCCAAAAGCCACCACAACCACCTCCGCACACACGACCGCGGCATCATCCGGCGGCGCCACACCGACCTGGCTGGCGATCATCATCGGCATTGCTGGCCCGATCATCGGCGGCAGTGGCGGCGTATTCCTGGCACGACGTCCACGCATGTAGACGCATGCAGACGACGCATGCGCACACAATCCGGCCCAACGTCTTGCGCCTCCGTAACGTCCCGGTGTAGCCTATTGAAGAGACGATACCGCGCAATGGAACGCGCTGGGACCAGGCGCGGAGCGAAGCCAGGATGAAGCGCGGATGAAGCCAGGAGTGAGTGGAGCGATGAGCCAGCGGAGCCACCGGCAGGTTACCCACACACGTCGCCGTGCGCTACCCATCGCGCTCGCATTGGCCTTCGCGCTCCTTCTGGCAACCGCGTTCCCGTTCACTTCCAGCGGCGGCTTGATCCCCATTGCCTCCGCGCATGCGTTGCTGGTGCGCTCCGATCCCGCCGCGCACGCCGTCTTGCAGGCGCCGCTCTCCCAGGTGCGCCTCTGGTTCAGTGAAGACGTGAATCCCGGCACCTCGCACGCAATCGTCGTGGATACCACCAATCGCGAGGTGGACAATCACGATAGCCACGTAAACCCGAGCAACGCTACGGAGATGGACGTCAGCCTGCCATTGCTTCCCGCCGGCACCTACGTCGTCGCCTGGGTGACGCAATCCGCCGACGACGGCCATATTACCTCAGGATCGTTCTACTTCCAGGTGGCCCGCCCTGATGGCAGTGTCCCGCCAATCCCAACGCAGCTACCCACCGGCCACATTCCCGGCGCGGGCGGCGGCGCGAGCGGCGCGGCGGATGCACAGACACTGGTGGAGGCCGTGTTCACCTGGCTCGCACTGCTCTTCATGACCTTCTGGGTCGGCGGCCTCATCTGGGAAACCTGGGTACTCCCCCCCGGCACGGCACGCGATCCTGATATCGCCGCCGCCGCGCAGGCCGCCGCGCGACGCTTCCGCCGCCTCGCCATGAACGCGCTCAGCCTTGTGCTCGTCTTCGATGTCGGCATCGTGCTGGCCCTGTCAGCGGACCTCGCCGGCGAATGGTCTGGCGCGCTCTCGCCGCCACTGCTGCGGGCCATTCTCTTCGGCAGCCGCTATGGCGACTTCTGGTGGCTACGCCAGCTTACGGTGCTCGCCGCGCTCGTCCTCATGTATCTCGCGGAGCGACGCGGCTGGCTTCCACACCGGGCGCGCCCCACGCACCCGGATAGCGAAGTCGCGGACGCAGACGCTTTGCCCGCAAACTCTCGCGCCGTGCCCGATTGGCGGCGTGAGGTGGTGGCGGCGCTGCGCGACACGCCTAAACTACCCGGTCGGCTCGTGCAAGGCTGGCAGGCACGCTCGCTCTTTGGCCGCGTCGAGCTCCTTCTGGGCGCTGTGCTCATCCTCGCCTTCGCGCTCTCCGGCCATGCCGCCGCCGTTCCCGCCCGTGAGTTTGCCTATGCGCTTGGCGTAGATCTCTTCCATCTCGTCTGTGAGGCAGCCTGGATTGGTGGCCTCTTCTACATCAGCGTCGTCCTCGTGCCCGCACTCGCGGAGCTAGCCGAGCGACAACATGCCCGCGTCCTGGCGCTCGGCCTGCCGCAGTTTAGCGCCATCGCGATTATCTGCGCCGTCGCGCTGGCGGCAACTGGCTCGCTCAACACGACCATCCATCTGGACTCGATCCAGCAATTTCTCACCACAGCCTATGGGCGCATCCTGGCCGTGAAGATCGAGTTCTTTCTCTTCATCGTCGCGATCAGCGTGTACCATGCTTTCGTATTGCGCCCACGCCTCGCCCTTCTCCTCGCCGCACCATCTGAGACGCAAACGGCAGCACCGGCTGAGATGGCGCTAGCCAGCTCCCACACGCCAGCCGCGGCCAGCGTGCGCGGCGAGCCACACGATGTATCGAGCGATAATCCGCCACCACCCCTATCCAGCACCGCGCGCCAGTTAGCCGAGCGGCTGGAAGACTGGCTGGGGCGCGAGGCGATGATTGGCGCGGTCGTTCTGCTCTGCGTTGCGCTGCTTGGCGCGTACGCCGGCTCGCTCGCGACCACACCGCCCAGCGCCCCCGCCTCCGCCACACAAGGGGGGGCGTTCATGCAGAGCCAGGCTGTGAGCCACTACACCGTTACCCTGAAGGTGACGCCTGCCACCTTCGGCACCAATACCTTCTACGTGACCGTAAAGGACGGCACGGGCCGGCCCGTAAACGGCGCCTCAGTCGTTATCACCACTGATATGCTCGACATGGACATGGGCACGCAGAATGTCCAGCTTCAGCCGCTTGGCGCCGGTTCTCCCGGCACCTACAGCGGTCAGGGTGACCTCACAATGGCGGGCCACTGGGCGGTCCTCGTCAAGATCATCCCACCCAAGAGCACCCAGCCGGTCGAGGCACGATTCAAATTCACCGCGAGCTATTGACCGGCTGTGACGCACTGGCGACGGTGAGGAGGGGCGATGCGGGACCCAGCACGCGAGCTTCAAGAGGTGCTCGCCCATGAGATTCCCATCACGACGGCCATCGGCATCGCCGTCGCGCACTACGATGGTGAGACATTGACGCTCACGGCACCGCTGCGGCAGAACCGTAATCACAAATCTACCGCCTTCGCCGGCAGCCTCAACGCGCTGGTCACACTCACCGGCTGGGGTCTCATCTGGCTCATCCTCAAGGAGCGCGATATCCCCGCGACCATCGTGATTCAAGAAAGCACCAGCCGCTACCTGTCGCCCGTCCGCGACGACTTCACCGCTCACTGCCGCAAGCCCTCCGAAGCGCGCCTCGCCGCCTTCGAGACGACGCTGCGCCGCCGGGGTAAAGCGCGCCTGGAGCTTCACGTTCAGATCGGCGATGGCGCCACCCTCGCGATGGACTTCACTGGTCGCTACGTCGTCCACGCGCGTGAGCGGCCCGCGAGCGTGCCAGAGCACAAAGAAAATGCCCCCACCCCATGACTTGGAGCGGGGGCCAGAGCGTCAGGTCACGTCAACCTACCGACACCTCCGTCGCCGGCGCCCAGGCAACGCGGTGATTGTAATAGATCTCGTACCACACCGCACCGTTGGCGTCAGTATACGTCGCCTGCGCGGCGTATGACTGGCCCGCTCGTGAGAAGCCGTTGGCAGCGTCATTGCAGATCGCGTATCCGCTACTCACCAGCGGTTTCCCGTACAGCGTGGTTGTACTACCGAACGTTACCACCACACCCGGCGCACCCACGGCGCCCGTCGTGTCGCTGTCGCGAATCCAGCCCGTCGTCCCATTAAAGTTGATCTTATCCCACAGCACACCGCTCGCATCGGTGTACGTGCCGATCACCGCGACCGCCTCACCGAAGTCCGCCTTCGCCCGCTGATCTGAATCGAAGTTCTCCGTCCAGGAGCCATCGGCATTCTGCGTCGCGTCCGGCAGGTTGTCGCACGAAAAGTCGCGAATGTTGTAGCTGCTTGGACTCACCCATGTGCTGGGGTCCGATGCGCCCAGGATGAGCTGGCTCGACGGCACGCCGTTGTTATCGGCATACACACTGGTGAATTCGACGTGTCCCTTTGTCTCCCAGACCGGGATATCGCCCGCCGCGCTGAACGCGCTGCCCGCGGTGATCTGCCGGATGCTCGCATTGACCGCCGTGATGGCAGGCACTTCCGAGCCAGCCGGCAGCGGCGCGTGGTTGGTCCACACATTTTCGTAGTAGTAGACCACCTGGCTCTGCCAGTACGCCCAATCCCAGAATGGTCCTGGATCCCAGTGCATGCCATGCGTATAAGCCGGTGTCGGCCCAGGCACCGTAGCATGCTCCAGAATATGCGCACGGTTTATCGGAATGTTATAGACCGCGCAGAGATATGCCACCAGCTTCGCGTTCGCGTCATACATCGCTTGCGTGTAGTAGCCGTCCGGCCCGCTGGCAAACCCCACATCCTCGATGCCGATAGAGTGCTGGTTGAACCAGTAGTTGCCGGCGTGGTAGGCGATGTCCTTGTTGTGAACCATCTGCGTCACCGCGGGATAGACGCCCTGATCCTGCGCGGCGCCGTCCACGACATAGTGCGCCGAGCAGCAGCCGCCCGGATTGGTGAACGCGCGAATGGTGCCAGGATAGTCCTCCTCGGTATCGTGCATCACGATATACTGGATGAACAGCCCCTTGTCAGGCCGGTTCGCGGCGCCGTAGTGCTTGCCACCCGCCGGAGTCCAGTAGCCCCCAGGATAATCGCTCGGCTGGTTCTGCAAATGGCTCAGATTCAGCACATCAATCTGGCTCGTGTTCGGATTGACGCTCTGCGCCTGGACGCTCAGCGCCTCGCCATCAGAGGCGTTACCCTGCGCCCCCTGCCCCAGGATGCCGTACACGTGATCCGCGAACGACTTTGCCGGCTCGTAGAGCCCCACGCCGACATACTTCGCGACCGCGCCATACCAGTCGTTGATATCCCTTGAAGCTGGCTTGTTGCCGTTATTCGTCACCTTGGAGTCGTCCACGAGCACCGCCGCCGCGCCCAGGATGTTCGTCGCCGGATCCGTCTCCACCTGGCTGATGCTCACGCCCAGATCCGTCGCCGCCTGCGCGACGGTACCGGACTGGTTGGGATCGAGGTACAGCGCCATTGGCCCGTACACACTCTCACCCGCCACCGGGTTATCGTTCGCATCCACATCGGAGCGTGTGCTGGTGAGCCGAGCGTTCCATTGCGTCTCCGCGTACGAGACCGCCATCAAGAGCTGCTGGGGAACGCCTTCCTGTTGCGCGGCGCTGGCAAAAGCTGTCGCGAGCGTCCCACTGGAGGCCGCATGCGCCGGGCGTAAAGTGCCCGCAGTGGCCCAGATGCCCCCCGCAACCATCGAGAAGAGCGCGAGTCCCCCAAGGAGAAGCTGCCACTTGCGTTTGAGCATGTGCGAAGTCCCTTCTATTGCGACACTACGTCTCTGTCGTGAAGCCTTCACCAGCTCCCCAGCGCGTCGGTCGTCGGAATTGACCAGCCGGTGGGGTAGATAACGTACGCCGTACCGTTGGAGCCGTACTGCCAGGCGTATTCCAGATTGGCCCGCGTATAGACAATCTGCGTGCCGGCATCGGTGGCAGCGGCGGGATCATTCGTAATGACATCGCCATTCGCCGTGAAGCCGCGCACCACCAGCAGATGCCCCGGCGAGCTTTTCACTGGCTCGCCCGGCAGACTACCGTTGCTGAACGCGATGCTAATGACGATCGGCACGCCCGCCTTGACCCATTGCTCGATCTGACTCATCGAATACATCCGCGTAACGTAGGCCGTAAGGCCATAGCTGGCGGCGTACGCGGTGTTGAATGGCCAGTTGCCCGTGCCGCCGTAGGCGAAATCATACGTGCCCTTCGCCGCATCCGGTACCGTCTGGTTCAGGTTTGTCTGTCCCAGCACGTTGGACCAGTACGCCATAACCATGCTCGTCGAGGTAGGACTGCACCAGACCTCGCCACCACCCCCATAGCCGAGTCCCTGGTACTGCGAAAGCATCTGCGAGCGTTGCGGCACCGGCAGATTCGTTCCCCAGACGGCGGTATCGGGCGCGATGGTCTGGTATTGCGAGGCGTCGTACGAGGCAATGGCTGTGACGCGGCTGATCGCTGGGCTGAGCGTCGGTGACGTGGCGAACAGGGTGAAGCTGAGCTGGTAGGCCGATGCCACCTGGCCCGGCTTCGTGTAGAACGTATCAGTCGCGACACCGCCATCGGTATCACCCTGCCCATTCACACTGTGCCGCGTGATGGTGCTGAAGTCGCTGGCCCAGATAGGAAGATCGTACCAGTGCGTCCAGCCAGAGGCTTGAAGCACGCGCACATGGACCTCCATCCAGGTACCTGCGGACGTCGTCGCGTTCCAGGAAGCAATGACGTGGTTGATTGGTGCGGCGGTCGTATGGATGGGTGAAACCATCGTGCCGAAGAAGAATGAGCCGCCGTTGTAATAGTTCTCGCCGCCGTTATACGTTCCGGCGGGATAGGGATCGCTGCCGGCGCACAATCCAGAGCGCGCGTCATAGCTTGTCGCGCCGCCGTCAATATCCGTAGACGAGCATGCGAGCGCGGTCTTGCGGCTGGGCGCAAGCGCCATCACGACGCTGGTTGGTGTGCCACCAATCGCCACACCATTCAGCGTCCATGCGCCAAACGCGGTGGGCGTATCTTGCCGCCAGAATTCGTCGTATTGCTGGCTCGCCGCGTGAGCCGCGGGCGGATGAACAATCGCACCGACCGCAAGCTGCACGATGAGAATACCGGCCAGCGTCGCCGTTATCCCCAGCGCGACACGCCGCACCAACCGCACACGTACACGCGACTGCACACGCTTTCCCATTTGGGCATCTCCTTCCTTCTAACCTCGTTTACCTCGCTATCGAGACAACCACCAAGGTGAGACATCCCATGAAGTCCTCGTGCCGCATCCCTCCTTTCTTTCACTCAGCCACAGTACGATGGCTACACGAGCATCACCGATCATACACCGATTGAGGCGCGTGTCAAATCCGGCGGAGGTGGACGGGGGCGTAGGAATGACTGTAGCGATCATGAGCACATATGCCGAAATGTCTACACCAGTGCAAACCGCCACGCGGTGAAAGGTATGTGGTTGCGGTACGTACCCTGAGAGAGATATCGGCCAATTCGCGCCCACTGGTCGTGCGCTGGCCTATTGGACCTTCCCGGCCTGGCGGCAATTGAGCTACAAAAGACGCATCTGGTCGTTAGTCCTGGCACGCCTCACGGCACACCGCATATCGAATGGCGGTATACTTGATGCAGTATCGAGCGACGGGTAAGGGCGGTAGCGCGAGCGCGCCTCGTACTCACGCTCCTGCTGTTCCATGCGAAAACGATGAAATCTCGATCCAAGAGACTCAGCCTATGGCGCATTCAGTAGTTCTCTCGCACTACCAGGCGGAAACGCTGCTGCTCGCACGCAAAGCCGGCGTCTCCATTGTCGCCGTCTCGCCCGATCTGAACCTCTCAATTGTGGAGGTCGCCCTGACTCCGGCTGGCGCGCGCTTTCCCACAGGTGAGCAGCCCACCTGGAAACAGATCGAGAAGATCGCCGCGTCGGAAAACGGCTGCTATGCCATCACCGAGGACGACATCCGCACTGTCGCCGCCTTCTCCGATGAAACGAGCTGGATGCGCAGTCTCTACCCCACTCAGGGCGCGCCCACCACGCTCGTCGCCGGCTTTCCCATGCACCGCGTCAAAGACACCGACCCCTACCAGGACACCCTCAAGAAGATCGCCGCGCTCGCCCCCATCTCCGGCACGGTGCTGGACACCACCACCGGCCTTGGCTACACCGCCATCGAGCTGGCGAAGACGGCGGCGCACGTCACCACCATCGAGCTAGACCCCGCCGCGCTGGAGATTGCCCGCCTCAATCCCTGGTCAGATGCGCTCTTTGATAACCCCAGGATCACCGTGCTGCTTGGTGACGCCGCCGAAAAAATTCACGACTTCGCCGACGGTGCCTTCACCAGCGTCCTCCACGACCCGCCCACTTTCAGTCTGGCTGGCGACCTCTACTCCGAAGACTTCTACCGCCAGCTTCATCGTGTCATTCGTCCCGGCGGCAAGCTCTTTCACTACGTCGGCGACCCCGCAAGCAAGCTCGGCAAGCGCATGACCACCGGCGTCATCGCACGCCTCCAGACCGCCGGCTTCCGCCGCGTCGTCCGCAAAGCCGAAGCATTCGGCGTCGTGGCGTATAGGTGAGCTGTGCAAGCCGGCTACCATGCAGGGTACTTTGCCACGAGCGCCGCGCGCTGTTCCAGTGCATGTATGAATTGGGTATCCCACTGGACATTGGGACAAGCGCCTAATTGCCCCAACGAGCCTATGAACACTTCACGATATAGGCGATCACCGCATCAGTGCGACCCCGATTGGCAGGTTTCGTTCCAGGGGGACGCTGCTCGATTTCTCCTGCTGTTTCTTTGAGCATGTCGAGAGTATAGTCCTGAAGCGCTTAGTCCAACTGATGACTTCCATAGAGTTGCGTTAGGAAGGCCGGATCAGGCGGACTGAACGAATTGACACTTGCACAAATATGGGCCCGAATCGGTTTGAAAACGTGCATAATTGTGCAAAGTCCACGTCGCCAGGGCTTTGCCTCATAAGTAGACCGGCGGTGCGACTTTTGGGGCGGAATCTCCGTTTGCCTCAGAAGTCGGTAAGAGTCAGACTGGCTTTGCACATTAGTGACTCCTGCACAAAAAGTTGGCAGATAGCGGGCGGTGATTGGTTTGAATGGTCTGGCAAGCGAGGATGATAGACACATGACGGATGGTTGGATATACTGACATATGCTAATCGGACATGCCCTTGCATACTAGATTGGGCGCCAGGCATGCAGCGAGATGAATTGACCGAGTTGCACTATATTGTGCCGATTGAAAACGTCCCATCCATACTGGCGCGCGGCTTGCTATCACATCGGCGAGTTGATAATCTTCCAGACAAACCTCGGTCAGTAGCGATGCCTGAAATGCAGGATCGGCGGCAGAATGTGCGATTGCCTACGGGGCGACATTTGCACGAATACGTGAATCTCTACTTCCATGCACGAAACCCCATGATGTATAAGCGGAAGGACTTGCATCAGGAGCTATGTGTGATTAGAATTAGTACAGATGTTCTCGATATACCGGGCACAATCATCACCGACCGAAATGCTGGCGCCGCTTATCCGCGCTTCTATCGGTCACCAGTAGGATTGGTATACCTGGATCACGATACGGTGTTTGCAGAAGATTGGCGTCATCCGGGCGACAAGCGGGCCTATTGGAACCATAAGGCTATCAAATGTGCCGAGGTACTCGTTCCTGATCGTGTAGGTCCTGAGTACATTGAGGGGACGTATGTGTCGTGCAAGCAGGCCAAGGCAAACCTACTGCACGTGGCTGGGCAAGTGGTAGTGGACATAAACGGACACATATTCTTCCAGTCAGGGGGCAGATGACATGGTTCGCGCACTGGTGGGTGACCTGTTCGAGTCAGATGCGCAGACGCTTGTTAACACGGTTAATTGCGTCGGCATCATGGGCAAGGGCGTAGCGCTTGAGTTCAAGAAGCGTTTCCCTGAAATGTTTCGGGACTACGTAGAACGCTGTGAACGCAAGCTAGTGCGCCTCGGGGAACCCTATCTGTATCGCAGCCTATTTCCCCCAAACATCGTCAACTTTCCAACGAAAGGTCACTGGCGGTCTGTCTCGAAGCTCGAAGATATCGTTGCTGGCCTTGAGTACTTCGAGCGCCACTATCGTGAATGGGGTATCACGTCCCTCGCAGTCCCCCCCCTTGGCTGCGGACAGGGCCAACTTGAATGGCGTGTTGTCGGCCCGACGCTCTATCGACATTTCAGTCAATTTGAGATCCCCGTAGATATGTATGCGCCAATTGGGACACCTCAAGAGGAGCTTGAAGCGAGTTTTCTTGGACAGCATGTGATCGTGTCCGAAGGCATGAACGCAGATGTCGAACAGCCGCGTATCAACCCTGCATGGATCGCATTGGTTGACATTGTTGCCCGTATAGGGCGAGAGTACTATCACTGGCCTGTGGGCCGCACGCGTTTCCAGAAGATAGCATACTTCGCCACGGCGCTAGGGCTACCTACAGGGCTCCATTTCGAGCGACATAGTTTTGGGCCGTTTTCACATGAGGTGAAGGGGGGCCTCACCAAATTGGTAAACAATGGCCTGCTCCGCGAGGAGGATGGTGAGACCATGCTACTCCTCAAGGCAGGACCAACCTATGCAGATGCAGTTCATGCTCCTGCGTATCAGCGCGCTCTTTCTGAGTGGGAACCGACCTTGGAGCGTATCACAGACTTGCTGCTGCGTATTCCAACGCGGGATACGGAACTCGCTGCAACAGTTCATTATGCATGGGCATCCTTGGCACGCGAGGGAAGTGGACTGGTGCCGCAAGCACGCCTATTCGAGGAAGTGAAACGCTGGAAGCAACGGCGCAAGCCGCCAGTGGATGATGGTGCTATTATGCAGACCATTCAGAATCTCCATGTGCTGGGGTGGATTGATGTAGAGCCAAACTCCACAGCATCGGAAGACGACGAGGAATTGCTACTTAGCGTCTAACGTGCCGGGATTAATCACGCTCAAAGTCCGCATCAATGCCCAACTCATACATGCACTAAATGACGCAGCAGATGTTATGGCAGAGCACCTTGCACAATAGTTCATTGACTTGGGCGGTGTCCGTCTTGCTGCGTAGCTTGTCCCCGAACTTCGCTTTGAGTATAGACATGGTGGATTAGCTGCGGTGGTAGTGCTCAAGGAAAGTCTCGCGCTGCCACATGTAGAAGTGGTACAGCCGGTCCCAGGCATCATCGCTCCACCGATCTGCCACGGTGTTGACCTTGAAGGGGATATAGGTGTCGCGCCCTTGCCCTCCACCAATTCCAGATTCGCCCGGCTGGAATACGCTTTATCGGCACTCACTTCGTAGACGTGAAAATGGCGAGCGGTGCGGCCACGAATGGTTGCCCCGAAAACAACCTGGTGGCTCGGAAGGGCCAGAGCCGCGCATCTGCCCGAAGTGCAAAAGAGCGTACTGGAACGTGCCGCGCAAGAGCAGGCGGCACGACAAAGAGCAGACAAGCGAGGCAGGCTCTTAGGAGTCTGGCGAGCATTTATCGCTTTTAATCGCCTGAGCACATGGCGATGCTCAGGCGATCTGCTTTCGCGTGCAATGGCTGAATATTTCAGTGTTTGGGCGTGATTTTCGTTTCGTTGAGAAGATCACTGAGAAGGTGGTAATTGCCTTCTGGGAGGATCAACCCAGAGGACATACTGAATCGGCTGACGCCCAAATCGCTCAGCCATTTTAGTTTGCAATTCGTGGATGCTATGGCACGTCGAAGCGATGCCAATGAGCATCCACAAGTGCTCGGTAAGCTTCTTGAGGCCATACTGACTCGTCAACCATTGGTGATAGTTCTGTCCGCCGCGCGGGGCCGGGGCGTGGTTTCGCAGCCAGTCTGCAACATCGCTATCCAAGTAGTCATAGACCAACTCCATGACGAGTTTGCCCCAATACTTGGGCCGCTGATGGAGATAGCCTTGCCACCCAGTGAGTCGCCCAAATTCCTTCCACAACTCATCGGGGAATGTCTTTTCCCACTGTCGCATCTCATCCTCTAGATACAGCTTTAGTTTCAAGCGTAGGGCGTCCTCCGCGCGCTCGTACTGATAACCCGTAGCTTCGTCAATGAGGGCTATCAGCCCAATCTTTGCGCAAGCGCCCAAAATCGTACCGGCTTGCATAGCAATCGCCATCTGCCGGTTCGTTTCGAGTGCGCCTTCTTTGCCTGCCTTCACGTAGGCAGTACAAATGTCTAGCAGCGTTTCCGCTGTTATGCCACGGATTTGGCGGCCAGAGTTGGCGGTGCCGGGTATGACGAATTCAATCATCTGCTCCGAGAGATCGTCGGGCACGTATCCCGCCAACGGCTCAATGCCTAGATAGCCTTCTAAATCGCCGCCTTTCGGAATCCCCGTAAGTGCTGTGGTTACCCCCGTCCTGCTAATCACCCGCCGTCCGTCGTCGAGCACGTAACAGGGGATTTCCACATCGCCCAAGACGAGTTGTCCCGACCACCGCGCTATCGGCGGCCCAGCCACTACGGTTCCTGACGCTGAGGCATCTAAAGGCTCTGGTACCGCGACAAGTTCTTGCGGTTGAAGATCAATAGCCTTCTCGTGAGCAAGACGCAGGAGTTGCCCGTGCCATTTTGCCGGAATCACTCCTGTCTTTACCCAATACTGAACTGTGCTTTGCTTTCTCCCAAGCATGTTGGCCAACGCTGATTGCCCGCCAAACTTTGCTACTACTCGTTGTGCGCTGCTCATAACCAGCCTCTCGATTAACGAAATCGCGCCACGTCATGCAGAATATTATAACGAAATTTACGATAGCGCGCGAGTGGTAAATTCGGTATAGCCCATCTAGGTAATCTGTTCGCCTCACCTCCTTGAGACATCGCACCTTACACTGTTTCATCAGGCTCCATCCTCGCTCGACATTTGAGGCAACATCCCCACCCCGCCCCGACTTTTGAGGCAAACGCGACTTATGAGGCAAAGCCCGTTGCCACTATATAGAACACCTTTTCCACATTCCCGCCCACTTCTCCACAATTCCGGTGGATAACTCGAACATCCGTTCGCGCTGCTCCTTGCGGCGATTGGGCATGCGCTCGAATTCGAGACATGGCGCTCGCTCGTACGGCGTCAGGGAT
>DATGEP010000245.1:0-8084 GCA_035310125.1 Ktedonobacterales bacterium | reverse complement strand
CGCGTTGCATCAGAGCAGAACCTGACCGAGCGCGGTTCGTTGCATCTCAACCGAATGTGACCGAGTGGCTTTGGCGAAGAGTTCGGTCTGGGCCTCCTCGAGGGCGGTTTTCAGGTGGATCGGATGGATCGCTCTATGCCGGGTGTCCAGGTGGCGCCTCGTAGCCGCGGGCAGGTTGCCGAGCGAGAGCAGTCGACGGTACGGCGTCTGAGCGGTGTCGTACCGGCGGCGCACTCGCGGACCGTCTCGGGTCTTCTCGACGAGCTTGAGAACTGGCTGCAGAAAGTTCACGTAGTCCTCCGCGAGCGCATACACAGAGTTCAAGGCTGGCAGTGCGTCCTGTTCCAAGCGGGCGTAGCCGACCAGGCGGCGCACCACCGACCAGTTTTTCTGCTCGACGTGGCAACTATCGTTCTTACGGTACGGCCGGGCACGGGTGAGGGTGATCGACTCGTCTTCGCAGTAGTGGACCAGCGTACGGTTGATGAACTCGCCACCATTGTCAGAGTCCAGCCCGAGCAGCGGAAAGGGCAATCGGCGCCGGATTTCGGCCAACTCCTCGAAGACCGCCTGTTCGCCCTTATTACGCACTCCACGGCAGAGCATCCAGCCGGTCGCCACGTCCACCGTGCTCAAGGTGAAGAGGAATTGCCCAGCGCTGGTGGACCCACAATGCGCCACCAGGTCGATCTCCAGGAACCCAGGCCGAGCGTCATTCCAATCCGCGAAGGTCTTGATCGGGACCTGGCTGCGCAAGAGCGAGCCGGGCCGGGTTAGGGATCGACCTCGACCGCGGGGCAACGCTCGGTATGGAGCCAGCAGACGGTCGATGGTGGCTGGACTCATATGGGCGACCCGGTCCACCAGCTCGGGATTCAGGTCGGACAACTCACCGCACGCGCTCAGCATGCCGAGGAGCTCGGCTAGAAACGGCGCCAGTCGCTTACTACACACGTAGTCGGCGATCTGCCAGCACGGCCGCAGCAGCGCCACCTCCTCGGGCCCGTACACCGGCGGACGTCCGTGGCCAGGTGGCAGCGCAGCGCGAGGGAACGGCCCGCGCAGCAGCTTGATGGCGTACTTCCGGTTGTACCCGGTCGCGGCGCAGAACTCGTCCAGGATCCAGCCCTTCTGCTCGCGGCCAGACCGCTGATACCGCATGCCCACCGCCGCCGCATAGTCGTACCGGGTCTCTCGCTTCACCTGACCGGCCCTCCGTTCGGTCAGATTTTTTCTAAGCCCGTCGGTCAGATTTGTTCTGAGGCTACGACTCCTCCTTGGGTCAGATCCGTTTCGATGCAAGTCGTATCCACCAGATCGATGCCACGGTGTAATCTTCGGTGAGGCAACACCGTGCGGCCGGGTGACATTCACCGCTGAGGCAACTGGTCCGGCAGTTCTGATCGTCGCTCAACAGGGTGTGCTCGAGCGGCGCGAAGACCTGTCTCGCACGCGATCTCGGTTGGCCAGGCAGGGCCTGCTCGAACTGGCACCGCGGCTGCGCCGGCGCGCTTCGCCGCTGGTGCTGCGACTGCCGATGCAGCTCGCCGCGGCGCTCGAGCACGATGCCAGCTTGGTGCGTACCGGGCTCAGCGCGGCCCGACCGTATGGCTGGACCGAACTGAGTTCCGCCGGCCAGGCGTGGCGTCTGGACGCGTACACCCCGCTCGAGGCCTTTTCAAAGCTGCAGCAGCACGCCGCCCCGTTCGCCGCGGACACTCGTTCGGGCTTGGACGAAAACGTGGTGCCCGTGCTGCTGCGCGTGGTCGACGAGCTCTGGCTGTGCCCGCCCAATTACCAGCTGGCCCCGCAACCGCTGGCTGCCCTTGACCTGCTCGAGTACCCCGATCCGGCTGCTCAGCGCATCGGCCGCGAGGTCCTGCGCTCGCTGCCTGATGGCCGTCCAGCGGTACTTGCTCGCCGGACAGCGCGGGCCCGCGTGCTGGCCAGCCCGCGCATGGGCAGGCTGCTCGCGGACGCCGCCAGGCGGGCACCGCGGCCGTCAGCCGGCGAGGGCGATCCGCGCGCCGACACGAAGGCTGCCGCCGCACACGTGCTGGGCGTACTGTGGGCCAGCGCCAGTCGCGGCACCGTGAAAGAGCTGCGGGCGGCGATCGGGCTCACGCGCGAGCGGCTGGAAGCCGCATACGCCTTCCTACTTGAGTATCCGCTGCTCGGACTGACCGTCCTTCGCCAGGGCGACGGTAGCGACGGTGGGTACCAGGCGTGCCCAGCCTGGACGGGGATGCGACTCTCGAAGCGCAGCAGCGCGTGACCGCCAGACCCGAGATCCTCGGCACCAAGCATGCCGATGAGCGCAACGCTCTCCTCCTCATCGGTGGCCTGCAGAACCAGGCGCGTTCCGAAGTCCCCGACGAACGGGCAGACCTGCATCAGTTCGTGATCGGCCATCGACCACCGTTGGCCCGTAGGGCGGTCAGTCTCCAACGGCGAATGGACAATCCGCGAGCGTTTCTTGTATGACTGCGCTCGGGCGAGCCGTCGGTCTGTCCTCGAGATGACAAGGCCTGAGACAGTAAGCTGGTCGACGCGCTGGCTTCAAAACTCGCGGCCGCGTGCAAAGGGGGGATCCGGCGAAGGGATGGCGCGAAGTCAGCACAATGCTCATGCGAGTGAGCAGGCCACAGCTTTCAACACTGACAGCGCGACCCTGGCGCCCACGGACACCGCTGCCCGCGCCCCGCACCGGCAACACTTCGACGTGTTCCTGTCCCACAACGGTCTCGATAAACCCGCGGTGGAGGAACTGGCTCGCTATCTCGTCCGCCATGGCATCCATCCCTGGCTGGACACCTGGAATCTGGTGCCTGGCGAGCCGTGGCAAGAGGCCCTCGAGGCCGCGCTGGTCGACTGCGCAACGTGTGCGGTGTTCATCGGCCTGAGCGGCAGCGGTCCGTGGCAGAACGAGGAGATGCGCAGCGCGATCGACCGACGCGTCGCCGAAAGCGCCGGTCGGTTCCGAGTCATTCCCGTGTTGTTGCCAGGCGCGGAGCGTGGCGATCGCAGTCGGCTGCCGACGTTTCTGTCGCGAACAACCTGGGTCGAGTTCCGTCGATCCCTCGACGAGGAAGACGCCTTGCACCGGCTCATGGCAGGGATCCGCGGCGTCACACCCGGCCCAGCCGCAAGCGATGCGCCGTACGGGGACACCTGTCCGTACCGCGGGCTGGAAGTCTTCGACGTGGAGGACGCGCTGTTCTTCTTCGGTCGTGAGGCGCTGACGGACTGGCTGCTCGAAGCCCTGCCCGCCTCGCCCGGTCGGCTCGATGAGGCCAACCGTTTCCTGGCCATCATCGGGCCCTCAGGTAGTGGCAAGTCGTCGCTGGCGCGGGCAGGCCTGGTCGCCGGACTGCTGGCAGGTCGTTGCGAGGGGAGCGCGGAGTGGCCCGTCGTCATCTGTCGGCCCGGCGCCGACCCGCTCGAAGGCCTGGCGATGGCCCTGGCACAAGCTGGCCTCTGCAACGAGGCACCCGCGGCGCTGACGGACCTCATCCGCACCCTGCGCGCTGACGCGCGAGCCTTGCACCTCACGACGCGCCTAGCGTTGAACAGGGCACCGCACCAGCGCCGCGTCGTAGTTCTCGTCGATCAGTTCGAGGAGATCTTCACGGCGTGTCACGATGAGTCACTCAGGCTAGCGTTCGTCAACAACCTGCTCTACGCCGCGAACGTGGCGCGTGGCCAGACGCTCGTGCTCGTCACCCTGCGCGCCGACTTCTACGGCAAATGTGCCGCATTGCCGGATCTCGCTGCGGCACTGTCCGCGCACCAGTTGCTTGTTGGACCGATGTCCGAACATGAGCTCCGCCTGGCGATCGAGCGCCCCGCGCAGCTCGCGGGCTGCGAGTTCGAGCCTGGACTGGTGGACCTGCTGGTGCGCGATGTCCAGGGGGAAGCCGGGGGTCTGCCACTGCTACAGTACGCGCTCCGGGAGCTCTGGTTTCGGCGGGCCGGGCGGCGCTTGACACACGCGGCATATCAAGACGTCGGTGGAGTGGGCGGCGCGCTCAATCATGCCGCCGAAGCTATCTACGGGCAATTTACGGATGCGGAACGAGCTGTCAGCCAACGCATCTTCTTGCGACTGATACAGCCGGGAGAGGGAACAGAAGACACACGGCGGCGAACCTCATTCGACGAACTTGGCAGTCAAGCGTGTGAAGGCAATCTCGTGGAACACGTGGTTGAAACACTCGCGGACACACGACTGTTGACCACCAGTGCAGACGAACATACCGGCAACCGAACTGTGGATATCGCCCATGAGGCACTGCTTCGTGCTTGGCCGCGGTTTCGCGCGTGGATCGAAGAGGATCGCGCCGGACTCCATATCTTGCGGCGACTGACGGAAGCCGCCAAGGAGTGGCAGCAGGCGAACCGCGATCCGGCACTTCTGTATCGTGGTGCACGACTTGCCGAAGCGCACGACTGGCGGGCACACAACGCGGGCGCACTCAGTATCACGGAGTTCGCATTCCTCGAAGCGAGTAACTCGCATCACACCCGCGAAATCCGCCGAGCGAGAATGCTCAAGATCGGTGCAGCCGTAGCGACCCTGGCTACAGTGCTGATTGGTGTAGCTGTCGCTGCTCAAATCGCGGTCTTTGCTACCCAGGCTGATTTTGCAAAACAGAATGCTGATCGTTCGCAAGAAGTCACGAACACATTGACGACGTACACACAAGGTATCATTTCAGCGTTCATACCGGACACTGGAGTCGCAGCCAGTCTATCGGCAGATTTGCAGGCGATTGCAGAGGCAGACACAGACGACGCACGCAATGCTGCGATCTTCAAGTATGAGAATCAGGTAGTTAATAGCCGTCTTACCAGCAACCAGGCGCGAGCGCTAATGGGTATCGTTGACCCATTGATCGGGGCCGGAGTGACTGTTCCCGACCAGTTCCGCATCGGTCTGCCTGCCGTCGAGGCCTATGCGGCAACTGGCCCCGTCGCGGCTATGGCCTTCGCCGAGGCGTACGGCCGCAGCCCCACGCCGGCCGAAGCAATGCAGTTGGCCAGGCAAGTAGGTTGGACGCCCGTAGATGGCATGAATGGTATCGCGAACGAACAGCGCTTGCTCGACAAGATGGGCGTGCCATCGCGACTGGAGTTGCGCGCCGACTGGGACCATATTCGCGCGGACGCGATAAAGCGCCGGCCTGTCATCGTCGGTACTCCGGGACATTACTTCGTCATCGACGACTACGATCCAAATACGGGTGCTTATCACGTTGGACAGAGCGGATTGGCGTTTCGTGATGGTTCCGAGTGGATGACGCCGTCGCAGATTGAGGGTCTCGGCGGTACGCCTAACGGCGCGTTGTTCACCGTCACGTCGATCGGCGCCTTGGTCACCGTCACGCCGACACACTAAGCCCTCGAAATCCGCACCGCGTCGTCGAGGACTCACCGCGGTCGGGCCACCTGCTCGAATCGGCCGCGAACAACACACAGACCGGTGGCTATGGTCCTGGGGCTGGAGAGGTCACACGGGTCCGTGATGACCCAGGGGTCAGGGATTATGTCGCGCGTGAGGCGTGAGGAGTAGCATGTTCCGGCGACGCTCGCAAACGTGCTTCAAGCGGCCCTCATCCAGCACCCACCCGGTCCTGGAAGTCGCCGGAGGTCCGCCCACCGGACTTCTGGTCCTGGCGAGCGCTGACCCATTTCGCATGCTCCTGGGACACCAGTGACTCTACCCGCTCCGCAAGTAGCGGCAGGCGGTCGGCCTCGGCAACCCTGTATGGAGGAGCACCGGCGAGAAACAGATATTTCTCGTGCTTTAGCATTTCGGCCGTCGAGCGATAACTGGGTCCGGTAAGGGGTATCGAGCCTCTCGCGATCCACATTGTCCCAAGAGTCCAGGATGTGGTTGCGATCGGGGTCAGTGAACGTGGTGACATCGGACGAAAACATGAGTGACTCCGAATCCGCGATGAGGCGCTCCAGGAACGTTTGAATCGATGGGCTGTGTTGATCCTCGCGCGCGAGAGATGACACAAAGGCAATTGCGCGGTCTTCCTCGGTGTTCTCCCACCCAGACTGACGGGCCTTGGCCCACCTTTGCGCTACCTGACCCATCGCAAGAGCAACCGGAATGCGCTTGTCGGGCGCGATCTCAACGGCTCGGACAACCAGATGATCCAGGACCTGCGCTTGTCGCTCGCCGTACTGATCCAGCCTGTCCGCAAGTATGACCGCCGCTTGCCGGATCATTTCCTGCTCCGGCACCGGCGGAAGCGAGTTGAACCTGTGCACGAGATCGTCGATCACAGTGTCGGGCACCGTTGTGGCGCGCAATCGAAACAGAAAATAGCGCCAGAAAAAGTCTGCGTGGCGAGCACGTTGCTGCCGCTTGTCTTCGACGTTCGCTTACGGCATGTCAGTGCCGTTATGCGCGACGTACGGGAATACGTCTTGAAGAACGCTCCCGACTGATAGCCGTCGATCTTTCGAAACGCCTTCTAGAATCTCACCATAATACTGTTGCCGCGCGTCGTTCCAAGCCCGGTCCCCACGCCTCGCGAGGATAAGAAGTGCCCGATCTAGCGGGTCGGTGAAGGTGTCCACCCGGTGGAAATACTCGGGTCGATCCGATATTGCCTGCCAGACACGAGGCGCTCGCCAGCGCAAGATCTCAAGCATCATCACATCACCAGCGTTGACCATCCCAGGCAGTTGCTCAAGTGCGCTGGTAAATCCAGTGAGAACACGTTTGGCATCTCGAAGGGTGGGGACTGCGTCGATATGCTTGTCGATGACCTGATCAAGGAGCTCAGCTCCTCTGAGTTGGCGGGAGGTGGATGCCCGCGCTATCTGATTTGCTTCTCGCCGCAAATAGGCACTTATATCCGCTCGGTCCAGGACGGAGAGCGGGACTACCATGTCAATGAATTTGTCGAGGTAGCCGGGCTGATCGGACAGCACTTGCTCCACGACAATTTGCAGGTGGATGCCGACTACGTACGTCAAATTTGGTAAGTCGGCCGCGAGCTTCATGAGTCGTAGCGTGGCCAGGAGTTCGGGCTTTTGGAGTCGATCCAGGTCGTCCAGAATTATGACCAGGTGCACTGGAAGCGCTGTCGTAAGCCGCGCCAAGGCCCGTCTGAGCGAATAGACGTTGCGCCTTCGAAAAGGGTCGAACGAAAAGCCGATACGGTTCAATGTCGGCCCGAGCGCAGATAGATAGCGGCCTGCCTCGATCTCCAGATCGGGAATGATGTAGCGCTGGCCCACCTGTTCGGACAGCACTGCGAAGAAGGCTGCGAGGAGCGCCGGCGCATCGTCGTAGTTCCAAGGGTCGAATCGGACGACGAGGTAACTGTCCTCCTCGTTCCGAAGCCACTCCTCCAGGAAGCCGGCCGCCGGTGGCGCTGTCGAAGGCGGCGCTGGAGGTGCTGGCCATCGTCGCCTACCGGCAACCGATTGCGCGCGCCGGCGTCGAACTCATTCGCGGTTCTGCCAGCGACAGTGCGCTGGACACGCTCCTGGAACGCGGCCTCATCGCGCACAACCCGCATCAGCTGTTCGTGACGACCAGGGCTTTTCTTGAACATGCCGCTCTGCGGGATCTTGCCGATCTGCCGCCGCTATCCGGCCCAGACCAAGATCGGACTGACGGCAGGCCGGCATCCAGGTGCGGTCGGTGGTGGCCCATGGCGTCAGCGAGGATGCCTTTGACGTGATGGACCCCCGTCGGTCGCGCAACGCCGCCGCCGTGCTGGACATCAGCCGCCCAATGGCGTAACGGACGCCTTTGCGGTGGCGCTGGCGACGAGCTAAACGGCTCGGCCACTTCGCGAGCCGCGCTGGCATGGAACTCGGGCCTACCGCGGGCCAGTGGGATTACCAGGAGCACTTCGACGAGCTCAGATTGTGGCTATGCCCTGCTTGGCTGGGCGCCGGCTGGGATAGCTGCTGCCGCTTCCGCCGCCACCGCCTCTTCGTGCTCGACCGAGACGTCGCGATGCGCGCGCTCTGGCATCAACACCAGCGCCACAAAGCTCATCGCCGCACAGATCAGAATGAAGACTGCGATGGGCGTGCTCGAGTGGTACGTC
>DATGEP010000244.1:0-3044 GCA_035310125.1 Ktedonobacterales bacterium | reverse complement strand
TGCGGGCGCGGTCCTTCTATTCGGACGCCATCGCCCTTGCCACGGCCGGCAGGAACCCCCGAGCGGAGGCGAATGCCTTGTTCGGTCTGGCTCAGACTGCGGTCGATCTCGGCGACCTGCCCGCGGCCCGCGCGGCCGCCGACACAGCGATTGCTCTCGCCCGGCGGCATGGCTGGATGACATTCATGGTCGGTCTCCTGCAAACCCGCGGACTAGCGGAGGAGCGGGCGCCAACATATCCACGGCTCGCAGATTTCTGGAGGAAGGGCTTGCACGGGCAAAGGAACTCGGCCCTCAAGGAACCTGGTGGGTGCTGCTGGTGCTCCCGTACCTGGCGCGAGTCATTGGCAAGCAAGGCGACCTTCGAGACGCTCACGCGCTGGCCCAGGAAACGCTAGCGCTGGCGCGCGATGTCGGCGATCGCCAGGGACTCACGCGCGGCCTGGAAGTCTGCGCCTCACTGGCTGCGGCACATGGTCGCCACGAACTTGCCTTGCGCTTTGCTGGCGCTGCCGCTGGCATCCGCACTTCGATTGGCGCTCCTTTATCCGCTCCCGAAGTAGCAGAACTGGAGCACTCGTTGGCGAAAAGCCGGTACGCGCTCGGCGGCGCAGAGGCGGACGCAGCATGGAGCATCGGCCATGGATGGACCGTTGAACTCGCGTTGCGCGAGGCGCTTGCCACTGACCTCGCAATCCCGCCCGGGGTGGCGCCCGCGCCGAACAGGCCAGGTGGACTGACTGCTCGCGAGCTGGAGGTCGTGACTCTTGTTGCAGATGGTCTGACCAATCGGCAGATCAGCGAGACCCTGGTGATTTCCGAGCCGACGGTCGTCCGCCATATGAGCAATGTGCTCGGCAAACTGGGCCTCGCGTCTCGCTCGCAGGTGGCTGTGTGGGCCGTTCAGCATGATGTGGTCGTAAGAGTGCACAGCTAGAAGATACAAGCCGAACTACAGGTTTCATACGATGCGTTGGCGGCCGCGCCGACCGAAGATGGACCCGTGCAAAACATTGGCGAAACCGACTGTTGCATAGTCGGCAGTGGACCCGCGGGGGCGGTACTGGCGCTCCTGCTAGCTCGGCAGGGTGTGGGCGTCACGTTGCTGGAGGCGCATGGCGACTTCAACCGTCAGTTTCGGGGAGACACGATTCACCCGTCGACGCTCGAGCTGATGGAGCAGCTCGGCCTGCGGGATGGACTGCTGCGGATTCCGCACACGCGCCACGAAACCTTGACACTCCGGACGCCTCGAGGCGTCAGACCTTACCTGGACTTCCGAGGATTGCACACGGCCTATCCCTACGTGTTGCGGCTGCCGCAGCCGCGCTTTCTGGAGTTCGTGACGGCCGAAGCCAGCCGCTATCCAGGCTTCCGACTGGTCATGAGCGCCCGAGTGGAAGCGTTGCTCGAAGACGATGGCCCAATCCGCGGCGTCGGGTATCGCGGGCCCGGCGGTTGGCACAAAATGCGCGCTAATCTGGTCGTCGGCGCTGACGGTCGGTTTTCGCGCGTGCGGGAACTCGCGCGCTTGCCGTCGACAAAGGCCGCTCAGCCGATCGACATCCTGTGGTTTCAGCTGCCCAGCCGGCCTGGGGATCCGGTCACGGATGGCGGCCTCCACGTTGGGGCAGGCGGTATCAACTTTATCCGCAACCGGGGTCAGTTCTGGCAGATCGCGTGTTTGCTGCCGAAAGGCGCCTACCAGCGGGTGAGGGCCGCTGGTCTAGAGGCGGTGCGTGGTGCGGTCGCCGCAACTATCCCATGGCTCGACGATCGCACGTCGCTGCTGACCAGTTGGAGCCAGACATCGCTGTTGGTCGTGGAAAGCAGTCGCGCACTTCAGTGGCACCGGCCGGGTCTGTTACTGATCGGCGACGCTGCGCATGTGATGTCACCGGTCGGCGGTGTCGGAATCAATCTGGCAATTCAGGATGCCGTGGCGGCCTCGAATTTGTTGGGATCGCGTCTGCGGCAAGGGACGGTCCGCAGTCCTGACCTGGGGGCGGTGCAGCGGCGGCGCGAGTGGCCCACACGTCTCATCCAGGCACTTCAAGACCTGTTCCTCCAGCACGTGCTTGGCGACAGAGTCGCCGCCTCTTCCCAAGCCTGGGTAGGCCGTGCGGCCGAACAGGTACCGTTCTTAAGGGCGGTCCGCACGCGTCTGTTCGCGTTCGGCGGCTTTTGGCCGGAGCGAGTTCTGGAGTGACGCAAGGCTGAGGACCTGACTGCATTGGAGGTTCGAGTCCGACCCGGGAGGTTGTGGTAAACACCCAAATGCCCACCGTGATCGTGGCTGTGGTCGTTAGTTGCCGAAGTTGTCGACGTTGGCGCGACATCCCTACCGGGATCTGTCTCGTTTGGCGATGCTCTCATAGTTGTGAAGGCCGTCCGGAAGGTACTTGGTAGACGAAAGGCCGCATCCGAGCATCGAGAGTCATGGCCACGAGCACCGGGTCGAGCTCGCCGGCGAAGTAGCGCTTGAGGCAGGTAGCTACAAAGGTACCGCATCCGTATCAGCACCTCGGCTGTCGCACCCGCGGTGCAGGAGTGCGCAGACGGATAGCTCGGGTGCAGGTAATGCGACAGGACCGTCACCGGTGTCGTGCAAACATCAGGGTTGCTGCCCGAGCGAAGGGATTGTGTATTTCGGCGAAAGTGAACGCCCGTTTCGGCTGAAGCCGAACACTGATTTCGGTTGATGCCGAACACCCATTTCGATGTCGACCGGGGGTCCGACCAGTGGCGTCGTTGGAGGCTATGTCGTCATTGTCGATGAGCTCGAGGTCGAGTGATCACCTCCCTGTTGGATGGTAGTGGACGTCCCTGAGATTGGCGGCAGATGGACTCGTGCCGTATCGATCAGTCGGCGCAACCCCAGGCTGAGGTTGCCGTGTCCGAGACGGTTGAGGTAGCCCACATCTGTTGGCCGCAGCGTGAGGGAATAGGTCAGCAGTGGTTCTGTAGGCTGGTCTAGCGCCTTTCTCCCTGAGCCTGGGCGGGCACCGCCACGCGCCATCGGCATCTCCTCCACGTTTGATTGC
>DATGEP010000243.1:0-8797 GCA_035310125.1 Ktedonobacterales bacterium | reverse complement strand
AACCGCCGCCATGCCCCTTTTCCGAGCGGACATAGCCCTGGTCGCGGAGTCCGGCCATGATCCGCCGGAGCACGACCGGATTGGTGGCCAGGGCCTTCGCCAGCATCTCTGAGGTGGCGGCGCCACTCCGCTCTGCCATGTGCAGCAGGACGTGGAGCACACCCGACAATTTGCTGTCTCGTCTCATGCAACTTATGATGTTGCATGATGGCGCAAAAGTCAAGGCTTCGGTTGTGCCGTCGCCCTGATGAGACCGCGGCCATTGCGCCACGAGAGCAGGACTTTGGGGCAGATCTGGTACGCCACCCTGTCAGGCGCGGCCCACGTGGCGACGCACATTCTGGATGGACCGCACGCGCCAGTGCCGCCAGGAGCGGCTCGAGCTCCGAGCCCGCACGTGCCCGCTTACCTGGTCGGCAACCAGGATGGCCGCCGCGAGCTGCTGGACATCTTCGCCCAGCACAGCGCACGCGCCGACGAATGCGCTGCCGTCGGCGCCGCGTTTGCCCGGCTGGCCCCAGGAAGCTGATGATTGATCGCGGCCTGCGCCACGTGTCGCGGGCGACCGCAACAGCGCTGCTCGCGAGCTTAGTACCGACATTTTACGGCGACCCACTGGAGCCGACCCCCATGTGGCTGTCGTGCGGAACAAAAGGCAAGCGTGGGAGTCGTTTACTCCTGCAACTCTACATCCAACGACGCTGTTCTCAAGCCGTCGGCGTTCCCGTCCTACCGGTCGGTCTCTACTCCCGGCTGTCTACTGCAGCGATTTATGTAGCCACTGCAGATATTTTTGTCGCCGGCCATCAAAACCAGCCCGGACGCGCCCTCCATTCTACAAACCCACTTTTCAACGTTGCGTGGAATCGCTACATGTCATCGGTTACCGCACAGTACGGTCCTGTCGGCCTTGTCGAACTGGCTGCGCTGGCGGACCCCGATCTGGTGGCCCATGCTTTCGGGTCGGCCGTGCGAATCCCCGACCAGCCTGATGGCTCTGAAATCGATGGGATCGCTGAAATGTTGCGGAGACCGTCCTAGTTGCTCGTCCTTGCCGATGCAGGCCAGACCGTCGTCCGCAATGTTGACGACTTCGCCGATGTTAGCGGAGCATTAGTGACGCTCCCCTCTGTTTCGCCGCGATTCTGCTAGCGGATTCGACGAGGTGCTCGCAGTTGTCCCAGATTGGCAAGGACCACGGGATGGTTCAACAAGGCCAAATCGCGTACCAGCACCAGAGCCTCTTCGCCAATCGGGCTCTCTCGCGGTTGACGACAAGTAAGGCCAGGGGCGCAATCATGTTGGAGGCGCGCTCCACGAATTCCCAGCCAAGCTCGCCGGCGATGGGCCGCAAGAGCTCGGTGAAGATCTTCCAGCCTGCCATCGCTACGAGCAGGGCGGGAATCGGCACCACGAGTGTCATCACACCGGCGGCAATCTCCGCAACGCCAACAATCGCCATCAGCCCGTTCGTGGTGACCACCGACTCAGGAATCCCCAGCGCAGCGAAGTAATTGAACCAACTCGGCTCGGCCAGAACGGCGCCATATGCACCGTGGCCGACGAATGCGCCCGCCACGGCCAGACGCAGAAGCCACTCCAAACGCACAAGAACAAACAATTGGGTGGGCATTCAGGACAGCCAGTCGTGCCGCGAGCGTCCAAGTCCGCGCAGGCACAGAAACGCGAGCGGGATGGCCCAATTTGGGATGCGCTCGACGAACTCCCAGATGGGTTCACCGGCCATCGGCCGGATTGTGGCGGTCAGGAATCCCCATACGGCCATGTAGAGCAGGATTACCCGCGCCGGTCGAACGATGCCCACCAGCAGCCCAATCGAGATGTCGATCGTCCCGATGACTGGCATGAGCTTCCACGCCAAGTCGGGCGGAATGCCGACCACACCGAAATACGGCACCCAGGCCGCCTTGGTCATGATGCCAAAGGCGCCATGGCCGATGAACTCGGCGGCACACGCCACGCGAAACATCCAGTACAGAAGTCCAGCGTCGACACCGCCAACGGTGCGTGGTAGCTGCTCCATCCTGGTCGAAATCGCGGGCTGACCAGCCATTTCTATCCGTTGCATTGGTTAGCCGCCATCGTGGGTGAGGGCCATCGCCGCTAACTGCTCACCCATCTGCTGTGAGGTTTCCAGATCACCAGGGAAGTGGATCCCGGCCCACAATCGTGCATCAGCATACTCGTTTGCTTGTTTGACGAGCGCCGCCGCGTCGCGCGGGAAAAAGTGGGCCAGAACCAGAGATGGAGATGTCGCCTGAGCCGAGGCGTTCGACGGGTACGAGGGATGTGGCGGATTCGGAAACAACGTCGTAATGGACGGATCGAACATACTCGGTCGCGCGGTCCAATACGTGAACTTCGCATCCTGGGTCGTGATCCACGCATCCAGGAAAATGGCGTGCATCAGCGCGTAGATTCGTGCGGGCAGCGGGCTGAAATCGAGGCGCTCCTCCAGCACCCGGCGACTCAGTTCGCGATTGACCACTATGTTGAAGTTCGAGCTTCCACGCACCTGATACTGAACCCAAATGGCAATCCCGTTCGTTGCCGGAGTGCGCGGGAAGTTCTTGACCGCGTCGATCTCCCGCGCACGCTCCGGCGAGTCGTACGCCGGTGGTGGCGGTGGGCGAAAGTAATCGGCCGATGGCACGATCAAGGGCTTCCAGAAACGATCGGCCGCTCCGGATGGATTTTGACCCTTCCACAGGCCGGGCCCCTCGGGGATAACCCCGTCCCACTTCGCCGTATCGTAGTTGTCCGCTTTCGCCGCGTTGATCGCCAGCTCCGCTACTGCGCGACCAATGTCCAGACCAGCGGCGACATCGCTGGGGTACTGGACTCCGGCTTGCACTCGAGACGTGGACGCCTCATCCGCCATAGTGCGGAGTGCCTCCCCCTCAGCCGGTGCAAAGTACGCCAGCACCTCTGAGGCCGCGCCTGCGGCAGCAGCGTGCTCAGCTGGGTATGCAGGGCTGGACGGCACCGCGACAAGCGGTGCGATCGAACTATCCTGTTGGCTCGGACGAGCCCGCCCGTATACATACTTCGAGTCCCACGCCGCGACGGTTGCGTCGTGCATCGCCATATTCAGATATGCCTGGATGCGCGGGAAGTTGCTCGAGCCGAATGCGCCGCGGAAGAACATATCCGTAGCCATCGCATTCCAGCGATACGGCGGAGCACCCGCGTCCCAATAAGCAATGCGGTCGCGTGCGGCTTCGTCGACGTTGCTGAGCATGCCGCGCACAACGCTCAGCTCCGCCACGCTGTCGGGTGGAGGCGGTAGTCGCAGGTCGCTGCCCATATGCAGAAACCACGTGCGCCACGCGCCCGCGCCCGGCTCCTCCAGTGAAACGCGAGGACTCGCGATCACCGGGCGGGCGAGCGCTGGCAGGCTGCTTGCGCTGAACGTTGCCGTTGCCGCCGCCGCGAGTTTTAACAGGCTGCGTCGATTGATAGAGGGGTGCATTGGCCGACATCCACTTCGTTGTTGAAGGATGAACCTAGCCTATGAGCTGGTCGGAACTACCGCATCCCAACAAACCACCATTGTGGTGCGTATCGTCGGCCGTCAACGCGATGGCCAAAAGTGCGTAGTGGTCGGTGACCGATCGTCAGCGGTGCTGTTGGCCTCGGTGCCGCGACCCGAGGCCCCGCTCAACCGCCCAGATGGCGACCTGTGCCCGTGACTTGAGGCCCAGCTTGTTGAGGATGTTGGCGACATGCCGCACAGCCGTCGCCTCGGCAATGGTCAGCGCGTTGGCGACCTCGCGGTTGGAACAGCCCTGCGCGAGGAGGGCAACAACCTCGTGCTCACGCTCCGAGAGGGGACTTGTACCCGGACTAAACGTGACACTCGCCGGGCTTGGCTCGTTGCCGGCCAATGGACTGGGCGTGGCACGCGCGCGCGCACGCACAATAGCGAAGGCACCGACTGGTTTGCGGAAGCCCTGGAGCGCCAGCATTCCGAGCGACGTGGAATCCACCAGGTGCTCCGCCGCCGCATGCACCCGCTGGCTGACGAGGATCTGACCATCGCTTGCCTCATCACACAGTCGGGCTGCCAGATCCACGACGGTGCCGACCGCTCCGTAGTCGGACCGCTGTGCGAAGCCGATCGTGCCCAGGGTGGCATAGCCCAAATCGATTCCCATCCGGATGCCAAGCTCGTGACCAAGTTTTCGCCAGCCAGTGAGCACCTCTCGCATCTGCTCGCCGATCGCGATTGCCAGCCTAACGGCCTCGCAAGCCGGGTTGGGGCACGGCAATGGATCATTGAAAAAGACCGTTAGCCCGCCGCCGGCGAAATGTCCCAGCGTCCCTTCGAACGCGAAGCTCAGTTTTCCAACCGCGGCGTAGTACTCACGCAGCACGTGCATTACCGCTTCAGGCTCCGTGGTTTCTTCAAAAGCCGTGAACCCATCGAGCTCGCAGCACAGCACGGTGATCTCGCGCCGGTGGCTCTCGAGCAGCGACTCTCCTTCAGCCGAGATGATCAGCTCGGCAAGCTGCGGCGCCAGGAATCGTCGCAGGCGGCCAAGTCGTTCCAGCTCGGCGACCTGATCCTGTACCCGAAGTTCAAGGGCGCGATTCCAGGCGGCCAGCTCATCGGCCTGGGCCTGAACGGTGTCGTGGTAGCTCTTGATGCGCAACAATGACTTGACCCGGGCGAGCAACTCGGCCTGATCGATAGGTTTCTGGATGAAGTCGTCGGCTCCGGCCTCGAGTGCGCGTACCCGTTCCTGGTGTTCGCTGGCCGTGATCATCACCACCGGCAAGAAGCTCGACGCGGGGTCAGTCCGGAGTCGTCGACAGACCTGGTACCCGTCCAGGCGGGGCATGACGACGTCGAGCAGGACCAGATCCGGCCGATGGCTCGTCACCTTGTCCAGTGCTTCCTCCCCGGAGGTTGCCCAGATGACGGTGTACCCGCGCGGCGCGAGGATTGCTTCCAGCATCTCGCAGTTGGCGGGTGCGTCATCGACCACCAGGACCGTTGCAGGAGGGTCCACCTATTTCCTCTGCCTGCAGAACTGCTGAACCTGTTCGAGAAACATCCGGATCTCGATCGGCTTCGACATATACCCGTCAAATCCGGCGGCAAGGAGCCGCTCTCGATCATCCCGCATCGCAAAGGCCGTGAGTGCGACCACCGTTGTGAAGACGAGGTCCGGCTGCGCTCGCAGGTGATGCAGGGCGGCGACTCCACCACTGTCGGGGAGTTGCACGTCCATCAGGATCAGGTCGGGGTGGTGGGCGGCAGCCAGGGCGACGCCATCCGTCGCGTTCACCGCCTCAAGCGTGCGGTAACCCGAGACCTGTAAAAGATCGCGCACGAGCTCGAGGTTCAGGTCGTTGTCTTCGACGATCAGGATCAGTTCACCGGCCATCTGCAGCGGCATGCGTGCGCGCGACGTGGACGGGGGACAGAGTAAAGCTGAACGTACTGCCGGCTCCGGGCTGGCTCTCCACCCAGATTCGACCGTCATGAAGCTCGACTAACTTCTTCACCAATGACAGTCCCAGCCCGGTTCCCTCCTGGGCCGTCGTGGCTGGTCGACCGACTTGTACGAACTCCTCGAAGATCCGCTCCTGGTCTTCCGGGGCGATCCCTGGACCAGTGTCACGGACGGAGATCTGCACCGGGCCCGGGGACCCCGCATGGAGCATCACGTCTACACGTCCGCCGTCGGGGGTAAATTTCACTGCGTTAGACAGCAGATTGAACACAATCTGCTGGACCTTACGCTCGTCGGCGACAACGCAGGCGATTCCAGGTTCCACCTCGAGGTTCAGGTCGATGCTGTGGCGGATTGCCCGATCACGCAGCATCGTCACGCCGTTCTCCAGCACCTCACCCAGCGAGACCGGTCGAAGGTCGAGCTCCATTCGCCCAGCCTCAACCTTCGACAGGTCGAGGATGTCGTTGATCAGCGCCAGCAGGTGACGGCCGGACCCGGCGATGTGCTGCAGGTACCGCTGTTGCCGGGCGTTGAGCTCGCCGAATAGCTGCTCTTGCAACACCTGGGAGAACCCGATGATGGCGTTGAGCGGCGTGCGGAGCTCATGGGACATGCTCGCCAGAAACTCGGATTTGTGGCGGTTGGCCATCTCATGCTGTCTGTATAACCGCCCCAGCTCCTCGCTCATGCCGTTCAGGTGGGCCGCGAGCGCACCCAACTCGTCTCTGTTCGGCACCTCGACCCCGTGCGAAAAGTCGCCGGCGGCGATCTCAGACAGACGCTCCTCGATCTGCCTGACGGGGCCGATGAGCGACCAGGAAATCGCATACCCGAGCACCAGCGCCAGGGCAATGCTGGCCGCTGCGAAGCCGACGACGACCAGACGGGAAGTCTCATAGGCTGTTCGACTCGCCTCGACGCTGGCCACCATATCGGCCTCGGCCTTGTTGACGAGCTGGTCGGTCAAACGTTGGAGGCGATCGGCGAGAGGGCCCGCCTGGCTAACCTGTAGCTCGCGCGCGTCCCCGACGCTGCCTGCGCGCATCAGCGCGACCGCCTGGGTCACTACCTGGCGAAACTGATCGTAGGTCTCCTGAACCTGGCCAAGCAGGTCCACCTCATCGCGCGCGACAAACTGGAGGTGGTCGAAGTCGTAGCCGAACTGGCTGAGCTGACGGAGTGTGGCGGCCAGCGTCGGCTCGTCCGGCACCAGCAGCGCTGAGGCCACGCTGTAGAGCTGAGTGGTGGTGTCGTTCTGGAGTTGGCGATAGGCGGCAATCTTCCGCTGGAGATTCACCAACTCTTCCGCGCGGCCGTGCGCCTCGTTGAGCAGGGTGAGGCCCATTGCACCGAGCGCGATCAGCAGCAGCACCATAGCCAGGAAAGCTGTGAGGAGCTTGACGCGCACGCTGGCCGGCACCTGTGCGATCATTCGGATCAGCCGGTTCCTCATGATCACTGGCTCACCGCCGATCGGTCGCCGTCGCTGTGTCAACCCTCGCTCGAACTCGGCGAGGAGGCGACCCGGTGGATGGAGCAAAACGCGGCGCTCGCCGTCGCCGAACGGTCACGCCTGACCTCGGTGAGGAAGCGCCAGTCAGTACCCCGGGCGATGATCTTGTCAGGGCTGCTCCTGATCATCCCCGCCTCCCGCAGACGCAGCGCGTAGTACCGCAGCGTATCCTCCGGGTCGTAGTCGACGCGCCAGCCGCCTGAGTGGATCGTCCTGACCGCCTCGAGAGTGTAGTTGTACTGGTCCGTGTACCCCTTGTCCACCAGAAAGCGAACCGCCGCCTCCGGCTCGCGGCCGGACAGATCGATGCCGTTGAGGATCGCGCGCAGTGCTCGCGTGGTGGCCACTGGATGGCGTGCCACGAATTCGCGGTTGGCGACCACCATGCAACAGAAGTACTGGGACCACGGTCGATCGATCATGCTGTTGACGACCACATGACCAATCCGCCTGGCGCGCATCTCCTGCGGGTCTGGCGGAAAGCCCAGATACGCATCCACCCGCCCGTCCGCGAGGAGCTGTATCGCCTCGGCAGGTTCGTGTATTGCCCAGCTGACGTCGGACCCGGGATCGAGCCCGACATGGGCCAACATGCTGGCGAGGAAGACGTGTCCGGGCGCGCCCAGCTCAGGAATGGCCACCATCTTCCCCTTCAGGTCCCGAATCGCCTGGACTCGGTCCGTCCCAAACAGCTCGAAGCAGCCGATGTGGGCGCCTGCCAGGATGACGACTGGATCGCCGGCTTCAATCTGGAGGATGAGTGGGCCGGCGAAGTGCATGCTGATGTCGGCCTCTCCAAACGCCACGGCGAGTCCGTTCCATTTGGGGCCCGGCTTCTTGATGTACTGCAGGTCGGTGAATCCTTCGCCGCGGAGCAGGTCCTGGGCGACGTACTGCGGGGACTGGCACATGCTCGGCGTCTGGACCACCCTGAGCCGCGTCGTCTCGAGGTCAGCGCTTGCAGCGACCGGACCCGATCGCGACCTCTCACACCCGGCCACCGCCAGGATGCCGGCCGCCGACATGGTCCATCTCGCCGCGTCGTCCAGGAATCGCCTACGGCTGCAGCGCCCTTCGGTCATGTCCATTTGGCTGCCACACTTCCTGCCTGATTTGTCCGGGCACTTCCTCGCGACTAACTGCAGTGAGAAGGTCAGAACCCCTTTGCGGATACCGGTGACGGTCGCTTCTTTCCATTGCAGAATTCGAGACAGCCCGTCAGTCCGGGCTGCCCCGAGCGTACACCCTGTGAGACGGCCCAGCATCCCAGGAAGTATGTATCGCGAGGCGTGTTCCCATCACGCGGTCGCGGGCGCAGTGGCCAGAAGCATGTAGGCCAAACGAAGGATCAGCGTCCCTTTCAGTACATCCGCGCTGCCGTGTCGGCTATCGCGTCACGGTTGGACCGAAGTAGCTTGTCGTGCTTATGCCCACTCAGAAATCTCGTGAATCTGTGCATCACCGGGTCAACGCGGCCAGCCGTGTGGCGCCCGAAAGTCGACGTCCTCCGTACTCGGCTGCTCCTGGCACATCCACGTGCAGACCTATCGCAGCTCGGCTCGAACAGTTCCCCGTCCAACTCAACCTGGGAACCACCCGTAGCCGCCACCGCGGACAGCGCGCGACAGGCGACACTCGAGCTTGTCGATCATTTCGCCAATATATGCCGTCTGGAAACCTGGACGGCCGATTCATCGTGGGCGTTGTTGTCGGCGCTCAGTGCGGACGCGTAGATCGCCACCATTCGAGGTCCATCAATCGCCCATCACCCACCGCGCTTGTGCTGGTGGGGCGCGGG
>DATGEP010000242.1:0-12090 GCA_035310125.1 Ktedonobacterales bacterium | reverse complement strand
AGGTGTTTCGCTCGCTGGCGGTCTTCGTCGGCGGGTGGACGGTAGAGGCCGCGCGGTCCATCTGCTGGGAGCAGGCGCCATCGCATCAGGAGGTCGTTCTGGCGCTGGCGGAGCTTGTGGATGCCAGTCTGGTGCAAGCCGAGGTCGTGGCGGGTCGGGCACGCTTTCGCCTCCTGGAGGTTACCCGCGACTACGCACTCATGCGCCTGCGCCAAGCGGCTGAAAAAGAAGCCTGCCAGCGCCGGCATGCGGTCTGGTTTGCGCACCTCGTCACCGATTCGCCTCGGCTGGAACCCGCCATGCGGAGCGGCGCACTAGCACGTGACCTGCCCAATTTCCGTGCCGCACTAGCCTGGGCCGAGGCGCATGAGGAGGCGGATGTTGGGATGCGGCTGGCAGGTTTCGCGCAGGTGCTCTTCATGCAAGGGCTGATCGAGGAAGCCGTTCACTGGCTAGTGCGCATGCTGGCGCTCGACGAGGAGGCCGGTCGGAAGGGGCAGATTATGGCGCCGCACCAGCTGCGGGTCGAGCGCCTCAACGGTCTTTCGCGCGCGCTGTTGAACCAGGGACACATGGAGCAGGCGGATGCACGTACCGGCGAGGCCGTACGCCTGGCTGAGCGCATCCAGGACGAGGCAGCCATAAGCGATGCGTATCTGACGCAAGGCCTCGTGGCTCAGGCGAGCGGGAAGCTGGAGCGTGCCGCGCACGCATTCACCGAGAGCTATGTCTTTGCCGGACGGGCTGGGCGGCGCGACCTCCGCACGCGTGCGCTCGTCCAGTTGGGTGAGCTCGCGGGACAACAGGGAGATACAGCGCGAGCAGAGTCGCTGCTCAGCGAGGGCCTCGACGAGGCGCGGGCCAGCAAAGCCGCGTGGGATGAGGCCGTCATTACCACGTTATTGGGACATCTGGCCCACCAACAGCAGCACTATGCGGTCGCGCGTCAGCGCTATCACGAGAGTTTGCTTCGACTGCGAGCATTTCGTAATCCGACGTTCATCGCGTGGTGTGTGGAAGGGTTGGCAGCAACGTTGACTGCTATGGGGCACGCCGCCCTGGCGGTGCGGCTCTGCGCGGCGGCGGCGGCGCACCGCGCGCTGGCCCACACGCCCTTGCCGGCGCCGGAGGGAGAGGCGGTCGAGCAGGTGCTCACCACCGCGCGCACTGCGCTGGGTGCGGGCCCCTTCGCCGCCGCTTGGGCGGAGGGCAGTGCCCTGTCTCTGGATGCCACCGTGGCTGAGGCGCTCAGCGGGAGCCAGTGAAGCGTGATGGGCGTGATGAGGGGCACGCTGATCCTGCTAATTTGCCCAACAACCACGCATGCCGTCTTCAGGCAGAGCTTCGGTTTGTGGCCACCTCTCGATGAGTTACACGTAGCGCCTGAAGACGAGCACCGCGTTATGGCCGCCGAACCCCATCGAGTTTGAGAGCGCGACCTCCACGCGCGCTTCACGCGCCACATTGGGCACGTAGTCCAGATCGCACGCTGGATCAGGATGTTCATAGTTGATGGTTGGTGTCATCAGGCTGTTGGCAATCGTCAAAACTGTGACTGCCGCCTCGATGGCGCCCGCCGCGCCGAAGGTGTGCCCGATCATGGATTTGGTGGAGCTGACCGCGAGTGTATAGGCATGTTCGCCGAAGACTGTTTTAATCGCTGCTGTCTCCCGTTCATCGTTATACGCTGTGCTTGTTCCATGCGCATTGATGTAACCCACCGTATCCGCTGGCGCTTCGGCCTGCTCCAGCGCTCGCCGCATAGCTCGCACCAGCCCCTCGCCGCCGGGCGCTGGCTCAACAATATGATAGCCATCCGACGACGTGCCATACCCGACAAGCTCAGCGTAGATGCGAGCGCCGCGCGCACGCGCATGATCCGCCTCCTCCAGCAACAGAATGCCCGCGCCTTCACCCATCACGAAGCCATCCCGTTCGGCGTCGAAAGGACGGCTGGCCCGTGCAGGCTCGTCGTTGCGGCGCGAGAGCGCGTGCATCGAGGCGAACGCGGCCACCGCGATGGGCGAGATACCGCATTCGGTGCCTCCGGCAAGCATTGCCACCGCCGCGCCGCGCCGGATGATCTCCGCCGCTTCGCCAATGGCGTTGGCTCCCGTTGCGCAAGCGGATACCGGTGCGAAGTTCGGTCCACGCGCGCCAACTGCCATCGAAACATAGCCCGCCGCCATGTCCGCTACATACATCGTGACAAAGAACGGACTGATGCGGTCGGGGCCTTTCTCGAAGAGCACGCGAAACTGCTCATGAAGTGTCTTGATGCCGCCGACGCCTGAACCGATCAAGACACCCACGTCGTCGGCATTCTCCTCTGTCACGACAAAGTCCGCGTCGGCAATCGCCTGTTTACTGGCAGCCAGCGCCAGATGCACGAACGGATCGTTGCGCCGGATCTCCTTCTTGTTCTCATAGTATGGCGTCGGGTCAAAGTCCTTCACCTCGGCGCCAAACGTCACCGCATGGTCGTGCGTGTCGAACGACGTAATCGGCGCGACGCCGGACCGCCCGGCACACAACGCTTCCCAGGTGGCTGCCATGTCGTGCCCGACGGGCGTAACCAAACCGATTCCCGTGACGACGACACGCTTGCTCATGGCTGACCTCTCCCTTGCCGTTCCACATTCATCTCGAAAGCGCAGAGGTATCATGCCACGTGATACCTCTGTGCATTCATCCACCACCTTCAGATGACGAGGATAACATAATTGTCGCTGACGCGGCGTGTCAACCTGGCCAGTCGGTTGTATGGTAAAATGCAGCCGTACCACGGTATCGTGTTGAGGAGATATTTCAATGCCAGCGACGGAACCTCCACGCGCTCCTGATGGCGCTTCTTCCAACGGCCATTTCAATAGCTACCAGTCTGCTGCCCCATCGGCGGATCCCGCTTCCGAGCTTACCGCGCCCGTCGCTCCCGCCATCTCTCTCACACCACGCCGGCCTCGCTGGCGCAACTACACCGCGTTTGTGCTCTCTGGCGGCGGCGCCCGCGGCGCGCTTCAGGTAGGTATCCTAAGGGCGCTTCTGGAACACGGCGAGCGACCCGATATCGTCATCGGCACCTCGATCGGCGCATGGAATGCTGCCTGGATCGCGCACGACCCTACACTCGCGGGCATCGCCGCCCTTGAAGCCGCCTGGCATACGACACATCCAGCGCGCGTGCTGCTCGATATCGAGCCACCCGCGCACACGCCGCCACAGGCGATGGCGAGCATGCGACTCCTGTCCATCGCGCGGCGCCTGAGCGCCAGCTTTCCCTCGCTCTATAGCGACGCCGGTATGCAACACTTCATCAAGCGCTACCTGAAGAATCTGCGCTTCGAGGACATGGCTGTGCCACTGCGCATCATCGCGGCGGATCTCACCCATGGCACGCGCACCATCTTTTCCTCGGGACCGTTGGCACCTGCCGTGCTCGCCTCCTCAGCCATTCCCGGCGTCTTTCCGCCGGTGCGCGTTGGCGACGCCGTCTATGTGGACGGCGGCACGCTCGATAATTGCAGTCTGGAGACGGCGCTGGGGCTGGGCGCGCGCCGCGTCTTCGTGCTGGATGTCGGCTATGATGAGAGCAGCGCTGGCGCGCCGCTCTGGACTTCGGACGGCGACCCGCGCACAGTGCGGCACGGATTAGGTACACCGCCGCTTGCCGCCGTGCTGGAGCGAACAGTGCAAGTGATGAGCCGCTACCAGCTCACTCGCGCGCTGGAGCGGATGCCCCGCGGCATCGAAGTCCACGTGTTACAGCCAGATACCGGCGACGGTGGCGGTGCCCTAGAGTTCGGCAAAGCACCCGAGTGGATCGAGCGCGGCTACCAGCAGGCCCGCGAATATCTCAACCTGCACCTGCGCCAAGACGCCAGCCTCCGCGCGTAACACGCGATATCGCGTCTCTTCCAAGGGGAGGATGTCCATGCCGATCCTTCGCACGCCTGATGAGCGTTTCGCCAACCTGCCCGAGTATCCCTTCGCGCCACACTACGCCGATTTGGACGGTGTGCGCATGCACTTTGTGGACGAAGGCCCGCGTGCAGGGGCGACTGAGACGATTCTCTGCATCCACGGCGAGCCATCGTGGAGCTATCTCTATCGTAAGATAATTCGCATCCTCGCGCCTCAGTTCCGAGTCGTCGCGCCAGACCTCATCGGCTTCGGTCGCTCCGACAAATTCACGGAGATCAGCGACTACTCCTATCACATGCACCATGATGCGCTCGCGCGCTTTCTCGATATTCTGCGGCTAGAGCGCATCACCCTCGTCTGCCAGGATTGGGGCGGCCTCCTCGGGCTGCCCATCGCCGCCGAGCAGACAGAGCGCTTCGCGCGGCTGGTCATCATGAATACAGGGCTTCCGGCGGGTGACGGCCGGATGAGCCGCGCATTCTATGCCTGGCAGGCCGTCGCATTGCGCTCGCCCGATCTGTCCATTGGCCGCATCATTATGTCCGGCCTGACGCACGGCGACGCGCTGCCGCCGGATGTGCTCGCCGCTTATGAAGCGCCGTTTCCCGACGCCTCCTATAAAGCCGGCGCGCGTGCCTTCCCCGCACTCGTGCCAACACAGCCCGACCAACCGGGCGCGGCGGAGATGCGGCAGGCGCGCTCATCCCTTGCTAGCTGGTCAAAGCCTGCGCTGGTGATGTTCTCCGACGGCGATCCAATCACACGCGGTGGCGACACCTTCTTCCGCGAGCTGATTCCTTCCGCGCAGGACCAGCCACCTATCACTATCAAGGATGCCGGGCACTTCCTGCAAGAGGAGAAGGGCGAAGACATCGCCCGCCTCATCGCCGAGTTCATCGAGCGCACTCCGCTGCCCGTCTGACCACCCATCACAACATCGTAGAGGCGCCCAGGGATGCCTGTACCAGCGAGCGCAAAACGAAGACGCCCCAGGTGAGAGACCGCTCACGTGAGGCGTCGCATCGCGTTATGTAGTTGTAGCTGTCGCTTTTAACAGCGCCAGAGCACGTAGCCGAGGCCATCTACGTTCACGGGGAGACATGACACACCCGCGGCCTTGAGCGCCTCGCGAAGCTGCAGCATCCGGCGTTCAAGCCGCTCCGCCGGCACACCCAGCAAGCTCGTTAGCGATTGCCGGCTCACGATCTGGCCAGCACGATGCATCAGAACACCCAGCACCTCGCGGTCCTGGACCGCCAGCGCCAGCGTCTTGCCGCGCCAGTTTGCCGCCCCAGTACGCGGATCGAATCCCAGTCCACCGAAGCGCAAAACTTCATGCCTGGCACGACTATGCGCAAGTACCGCATGCCTGTCAAGCAGCGCTTCTGTGGTGTCAACTGTATCGAAAGCTGGTGAATATCCCATTGTGGTTCCTCCGCGTCTGGTTCGGCTCCTGAAGCTACCGGGCAGGAAACGGCGTGGCAGTACTGCCTGGCCGCTCGTTCCCTGGCACCACATCGAGTGTATCAACGCGACCTAAGCCAGAACTGAGGGGAAGATGAGACAGACATAAGAAAACGGAGAACGTGCTCTGACACCGGCGCACTTGCCGCTAGATCTGGCCCGTCTCAGAACGGCCCGCGCCTGGATTTCCCTGCATGCCCTCCTCGCGAAGAGGCACTGTGGTGTTGCCGATCAGTGCCCGGCTGATGCGCGTCCAGATACCGTGCTCTTCCCGATTAGTCTCGGCGGATGGCGCGGCGGCTGTGGGTGCGTAATCCATCGCGGGCGCGGTATCGCCGCCGGCTGGTTCCGACTCTGGCACAGACGCATCCGGTGCTGTGTCGTCGCCTGCGATTTCCTCAGCCGGGGGCTCGACGAGCGTATCCAGCACGTGCGTATCGTCCGAAGGCGCAAATTGCTCCGCGCCAGCATCCCGTACCGCTGGTATCGCCGCCGGCTCGTATCCCGCCTCTTCCTGAGCGGCGGACTGCGTTGGGGCGTCATCCCATGTGGCCACCAAACCGGTGGTTCCGGCCGGTAGCGTCAGGCCGGTATCCTTCACCACTACGGCTTCACGCGGCTGGCCGCGCAGGGTGCGAATAGGAAGCGGCGGCATTTCGGCGAGCGCGGGCGCGGCGGCAACAACCGCTTCCGGTGCTGGCTGTGTGCCCGCATCGTCGCTCGCCCACCCGATACGCGGCAGCAGATCGGCGCGGACTGGGCGCGCATTTACTTTCGGGCGCGGCGCGGTATGGATGAAGTGTTCCGTCGCGGCGATGGCGGCCAGCGTCTCACTGGCCTGGCTCAGTCCCGGCTCGTGGCGTGCCACCGAGGACACCGTCATCAATGGCTGTGAGGGCGACGCCTGGCTTGGCGCCGGAGCAGTCTCTGGCGGCGGTGGGCGGCGATGCCCCAGGAAGCGCATCACGCCACGCCCGGCTACACCCGCCTCGCGCTCAGCGGCCACTGCGGCGGCGCGCAGGCCCGCCTTCACGTCGCCCTCCAGCATACGAATCAAATCAAGGATGCTCAGCAGCATCTCATCGGCCAGCACCGTCATCGCGGCGGCGTAGCCCAACGCGACCCCAAAGAGCAGCGCGGCTACCCAGGTGAGCGGCGCGGGCGGAAACGCATGCGTCACGAGGACGCCGAACACCAGGGCAACGAAGCCGCTGAGTACGCCGACGCTCAGCCCCAGCCGTACCATCCGCTGCCAGCAAACGAGAAGCGCCCGTACGGTATGCACGAGCAGCTTGCCGGTATATGCGATAATCCGGTCTCCCAACACCTATCCCCTCAGCCTTCCCGTTTTTGACGTGCCGCTCGGAATCCTCACCATTCTACCATAGACGGGTTAATCACCATGACCGCCACGCTGGCGGAGTTCGTCTCACCGCTGAAACTCGGTGGCGCCCGGACCGTATTCCTGTTCATCAAGCTGCCCACGCGGGAGCTTCCCCCCAGCGACAATACAAAATCACGCGAACACGAGTACGAAGGGATCTCTTAGAATGAGCTACGGACCCAACCCACCGACCCTGCTACCCACAAACATCCTCGATGGACAGGCGCCCGGCCTGCGCTACCGTATCCAGGGCGAGCTTGTTCCCGTTCTGCATGTCTGGCTGGACGGCACCGTGCCAGTCTTCTTCGAGCATCACGTCGTACTCTGGAAAGACCCACCGCTCGACATCGGCATCCATGCCGTCAAAGGCGCGTTCAAGCGCATGATCGCGGGCATGCAAATCTTCATGACCGAGGCGCGCGGACCCGGCGAGGTCGCCTTCTCGCGCGATGGCGCGGGCCACGTGTTCCCGCTGCACCTGCCGCCAGGCGCCGCCATCGAGGTGCGCGAGCATCAATTCCTTGCCGCCACAGCCAATCTAGAGTACGGCTTCACGCGCCAGAAGGGCATCGCCAACATGCTCTATGGCTCAACCGGCTTCTTTGTGGACCGCTTCGCCGCCACTCATACCGAAGGTGTCGTCTGGCTGCATGGCTACGGGAACGTCTTCGAGAAAGTGCTGGCCCCCGGCGAGCAGATAGATGTCGAGCCGGGCGGCTGGATCTACCGTGACGAGTCCGTACGGATGGACCCCATCGTCTACGGCCTGCGCACAGGTATTCTCGGCGGCGCGGGTCGGCTCATCTTCAATCGCTTCACCGGCCCTGGCCGCGTAGGCATTCAATCTATGTACGTTCACCTGCCTACTACCGAGTAGCGACCATTTTCGCTGCACCCGTTACTGATGCCCCAGCTTTAGGGGCATGTGTCCAGCCTCTGTTTCTATCACGCTCATCGGACGGCTCTGGCAGAAGATCAGCTCTCAGGTGCGAGGGGGTAAAGGGAGACATGGGAGACATGGGAGACATGGGAGACATGGGGGATAAAAGGAGGGGGGGGCAACCCATCGCATCATGCGATGAAATTGCCCCCCACAAGAGAGGTCCCCGCTTGCCTGGCGCTCGTTCGCGCCGGATCGTCGTCATCGTCCGGCAAGAGTATAGCCGACACTCCCCACTGCGCGCCCCACGGTTTTCCGTAGTATTTTGCGCGAATCGGCCCACTAGCCATAATGGGCTATATCGCCCGGCTTTATGTCATTCTCACTCCAAAACGTGCGGAAATCTGGGACTGCGCGGCGAGTGACACGCCATACGGTTATCCCGGGCGATGTAAAAAGGGGGGGAGCATGAGTGAGACTGACCCCAACGCGGCGCGGCTGGCAGTCGCTCAGCGCGTCTTTGCGCGCGTGCATGCGGAACACGGCGAGCACCTGATCGCCGCGGCGGTTTACGGTTCCGTCGCGCGTGCGGAAGCCAGTGCGGAGTCCGATGTGGAGCTTACTATCATCACGGATGAGACTGTCGAATACGCGGACGCGTATTGCTTCGAGCAAGGGATTCTGGTTGAGTACACAATGGTCCCTGCCGCCCGTATGCTGGCGGCGTCGCGGCGTGTCACGCCCGCCTGGGGCATCGAGGCGGACCAATATCGGCGCCACCTCGTGCTCTGGGATCCCACCGGCTTCTTTCCGACGCTCTGGAGGGCGGCGCGCGACATCCCCGATGGAGCGTTCGCGGAGGCCGCGCACACGGCCTGGTGGCATGCGTTCGAGGGGCGCGGTAAATACCACAACGCGGCTCGCATGGGCGATTTGCCGCGCATCCACTACACTGCCTGGCAGTTCGCGTACATGACGGCGCTACGAATCGCTCTGCATGAACGGCGACCGTACACGAGCGGACGGACGATTTGGACGGATGTGGTGGTGCGCGGCTACGGCATGAGCGGGCTGCTCGCGGCGCTGACGGCAGGCAGCGTTGACCACATCAGCGCGGCAATCGAGCTGGTATGGGCGGAGACGCAGCTGTGGGGAAAGCCGGAGCAGTAGAGCACGCGCCGCTAGCGCGCCGGTAGAGTCGTCATGCCGCCTGCTGGGAGACCGTGCGGGAGGCAGCGCACAACCTACCGCTGGTCCACGCCGGCGCTCTATGCTCTAGGCGCCACTCTCGCCCGCGTCGTGCGCTTGTTCATCGCTGTTGATCTGGCGAGCGGAGCGTGTGTAGGCGAGGTAGCGCTCGTGCTGCTCTTCGTCTATGAAACCGCTGGAGCGGTACAGGTTCATCATCACATCCAGCTTCAGGATGCTGATGAGGTTGATACCCGCGTGCTTGAGCCGTGAATTCGCGCCCTGATCACGATCTACCAGCACAACGGCGTCGTGGACATGGACTCCATGATCGCTCAGGAAGCGTACGATCTCCAGGATGCTGCTGCCACCGGTGATGAGATCGTCAATGACGAGCGCACGCGTGCCAGACGTGAAGCGGCCTTCGACGCCACGTGGACCGGTGCCTTCCGGCTTCATACGTGGATAGATGAGGGGCGTGGAGGTTTCGAGCGAGAAGGCGGTCGCGAGCAGCAATCCACCAACCGGCACCCCCGCGACCACATCGTACGGCTGCATCTTGGTGCGCCGCAGCGATTGGGCGAGCGCCACTTCCTGGCTCATCAGCTTGGCGGCGACACGGAGCGCGGTGGGATTGCTGATGAGCAGCTTGGGGTTGACGAAGACGGGGGAGTTTACGGTGCTGCCACCGAGGGTGAAATCGCCAAAGCTGACGGCTCCCAGCTCATACATCGCACGAGCGAGCCATAGGTTGTCCAGCGCCTGGTCTTTGTGCATCATGAGGGTATCGCGTCCTCCGTGGGGAATTGTGCCTGTGCGCCGGACCAGCGCGACCAGACCTATCCGTCGCTCTTCGCCAGACAGCCGCGCGGCGTCCGCCAGATCTTCTGAAGGAAGCACGGCGCCGCGCATTATAGCACACACCGTCGCTTGCCGCCATGATTTATACGACTCAGGCTACGCGCCACCGCCCCTGGACATTTTCGCTTACGGCGCACCTGTCTGGATCGTGGGGTCGTCGTTGCCGGGGACATACCCTGGCGGCATCGGAGGGGTGTATCCAGGTGGGGGAGGAGTCGCTGGTATGTATTCCGTGGGAGGCATGGGCGAGCCGTAGCCGCTCGCGGGCGCTTGCGGCGCGCCCGGCGGATAGCCGAATGTGGAAGGGCCACCACCGCCGTGGAACGGCTGCCCGCGCCCACCCACCCTTCTACCCGCCAGCCCGCCAAGCGCACCCGCACCCGCGCCGACGAGACTCACGACGACGAATGCGACAACGCCGCTGCTGATGCCGGCAGCGGCAGCGGCATGCAGGGCAGGGAGCGCATGGCGTGCCGTGGCGACACGCGGGAGCCGGCGCCGCGCCGCGCCAGCGGCGAGAACGGCGAATACCAGATTCGTGAGGCCCGCGAGTCCTCCGGCGAGAAGGCCCGCGAACACGCCAGATTCCACAGCGCCGGAGCGGCGCGCGGCAAACAGTCCGGCGAGGAAAAACAGCGCCAGACCAAGAATGTACAGCACAACGCGCGAGAGGAGGACTGCGACGAGACTGGCGTCCAGCCCAGCGTGACGAAGCTGGCCCGCGAGAACGAGACGGTCGAGGACAATGAGAAGCGCGAGGATGATACCAGAGAGCACGCCCCACAAGAAGGTAGTGCGGCTACGCCGTGGCTGCTGGGCCATGCAGGTCTCCTTCGCGACGCTGGCATCACGCCCGTAACTGGGAGATGGCCTTCGCGCCGCATCTGGTCAACATTTGGAAAGCGCGTATGCGCTTCAGGATAGCGTATCCCAGCGACGAATCCTACACGCTCAACCTGAGAATTTCCTTGGATTGCTATGGCGCTGGCATGCGGTATTGTGACGTGCTTCACACTGCATGCGGGCCATCAATGCGTCATACGGTGTAGGCGGGCGATGAAAAGAGAGCACCCCCTCCGAGGCATTCACCCATCACACATCGGAAAGGCAGCGTCTATCGTGATAGCTATCAAGTCCAGGTGGTCAAGATGGCGGCGCGGACCGGTCGGACGCTCTGGGACAGCAGTGACAAGCATAGTAGTAGCGTTTCTCATCTGCTCGCTGGCCGCGTGCGGGGGTAGTAGCACCGCCCGCCATGCCAGCGCGACGCCGAAGCCATCAGCTACGCCCGTTTCGCACGGTTGGAGCACGATTCCCAGTCCCGGCGTTGCCCAGGAAGGCAATTTTGCAGGGGTGACAGCACTTTCGGCAGCGGACGGGTGGGCCGTCGGCCAGTACGAGGGGCTGGACAGCCTGCAACGCACGCTTACCGAGCGCTGGAATGGCTCTCAGTGGACCTATCAGCCGAGTCCCAGCCCCGGCCAGAGATACAACCTGCTTCAAGCTGTATCCGGCGCATCAGCCAGCGATGTGTGGGCCGTCGGATACCAGATGGACACGGATAGGGTAGAGCAGCCGCTGATCGAGCACTGGAACGGCACCGCCTGGAGCGTGAGTCCAGCGCCGTCCATTGGAGAGACCAGCGGTCAGCTCAGTGGCGTTGCGGCTGTCTCTTCAACCAATGCCTGGGTGGTCGGCTTCACGACGATTCCCGCCGCCGGCAATCACGGCCCTGGTCAACAGCCGCTGATCGAGCATTGGGACGGCACCGCCTGGAGCATCGTCAACGGCGCCGCGATACCACTCCCGCCAGATGGCAACCAGCCCTACCGTAACCTTGCCGCCGTGGTGGCGCTTTCGGCCGGCAACGTCTGGGCCGTGGGCGGAGATAACAGCGTCGGTAATGCGGGACCGCAGTCGCTCATCGAGCATTGGGACGGACATGCCTGGACGCTCATGCAGGGTGCCCCTAATTCGTATAATTACGGCCTCTCCAGTATCGCGGCGGTCTCGCCCACCAGCATCTGGGCGGTGGGCTCTGGATCGCTTGGCGGTCCGCATGGTTGCGGTCTTGGCTCGAGCGCCATCATCGAGCATTGGGACGGCACCAGGTGGTCCAGCGTTTCCGCAGCGCAACCTGGCAACGGTCGGGGCTTCTCGCTGGCAAGCGTCGCCGCCGCCTCTGCGAGTGATGTGTGGGCCGTTGGCGGACGTTTCGCGGTCTCCTCGATCACTCCGGTACTCGAGCACTGGAATGGATCGCAGTGGAGCCTCGTCGCCAGCCCCGTTGGCAATACAGCGCGAGGCCTGATAGGTGTGGCGGCGGCTCCAGGTGGTCCCGTCCTAACCGTCGGCCAGTACGAAGGAGCTGATGGCCCCGCCGCGACGCTCG
>DATGEP010000241.1:0-19755 GCA_035310125.1 Ktedonobacterales bacterium | reverse complement strand
ACAGCGATGAGCCCGGCCGAGCGGCACGCCCACGCCGACGCGGAACGGCCGCAGTACGATCCTGAGACGCGCCACAACGGATCGACATCAAGGCGCAGTTCAACCTCGCCGTCCTCGACGCCACGTCGGCTGGCACGATGCGCATCGCCCCGCCCTGGCGCGCCACCGTCGAGGCGATCACCTGCCCGATCCTGCTGATCACTGGTGACCCGGCGCGTGGCGGCATCGTCTCTCCCGCCGTCGCGGAGGAGGCCAGGCGGCTCGCGCGCGACCTGCGTGTCGTCAACATCCCCGACGTCGGCCACAACATCCACCGCGAAAACTACCCGCCCCACCGCGATGCCGTCGACTCCTACCTCCGCCAGGTCCTCGCCCTGACCCCCGCCTAGCCCCCGAGGCCCCGCTGACCGGGCCCAGCCGAGGCGTTGGCCCTGAAGCGGTGGCCATCACCGGGTACGCCCGGCGGGCAACCCGGCCGGAACCCCCCAAGTCAAGAAGTTATGGCCAGCATCGCGCTGACAAGGACCCGCCCTATACTCGCGCCCATCCACGTGGGGAGGCGATATGCGCTTTGGTGTGTTTCTCGGCCCGATTTTTCCTGGGGACATGGCACCGGAAACAGCCTTCGCCTTTGCCCTCGACACGGCACGAGCAACATCTGGGCCAATGAACACGGCCTCGCGCCACATACTCCCGTGTTTTTCTCGCGAAAGCACGGCCCCGACGGTGGTCTGAAAACCCTCAGTCGCGTCAAGGCCTGGACAATTCTGAAAGAAGCCTCAGAACGAGCGGACGTGCGGGTGCTCGCATTGCGCGCCTCGCGTCATGGCGCGGCTGGCGAACCGGCACCCGCTCACCCGCACCTCTTCCGTCATGCTCGCGTGCGCCAGATCGTACGGTCGACACGCAACCTGCCATTGGCTCAACGACAGGCCGGCTGGTCGCGCCTGCAGGTTCCTGAATGAGATGCTGGCGGCGATCAGGAGGCAGCCCGATGAAGGCACCCAACGACGCAGTGCTGCGAGTCTATCGGCTGGGCCCGGTTGTTGAGCTTGGCGGTGATGGCGTCGAGGCTCGTAATGAGTGGGCCACGTGGCGCAGCCGCGGACGTGGCGACGAGACGGGAGGCCTGTGTGCGATCGTTGCGCGGTGAGGAAGGCGTCGCGATACGGCGGCTGGCGCGCACGGAGCTCTCGCTCGTCGGCGAGATCGATCGGACTGAGCACATCGATCTCCTCTACGAACAGCGTGGGACGGAGCTGGTGGAGCGGCCCGGAGACTGGAGCGCGTCGGCCTGGGACGCAGATGGGCACAGCGAACACTCCGTCGAAGCAAAGCGGGACGAACTCGAGCACTACGTCGATGCGGGTGGGATCGCGTTCGGCGCCTTCGTGGACGGACGGCTGGTCGGGATCGGCGTCGTCGTGCCGCATCTTCGGCACGCGGTCGCGCAGCTCGCGTTCCTCCACGTCACCCAGATGCTGCGCGCTGCGGGGATCGGCAGCCGCCTGTCCGGCGAGCTTGAGCAAGTCGCCCGCGACGCCGGCGACTCGTCCATGGTCGTGTCGGCGACGCCGTCTGCGAACACGGTGCGCTTCTACAAGGGTCGCGGCTTCGAGCTCATGCCGCTGCCGCTGCCAGAGCTGTTCGAGCGCGAGCCCGAGGATGTGCACATGCGAAAAGTGCTCTGAGGCCCACGCAAGCGCACGTGAAGCCGCCAACCAGCGACCGATCCTGCGGACGCGGCCACATCCCGACGCGAGGTGGGCCGGGGCCTTCCCCTCGCCTCGCCGATCGTTTGGCAGGGGCGCACGTACACGGCGATCCCAGATGTTCGCACACTGCTGCGCTTGCGCGGGCAGCTCGTCTACGCCTGTTACATCGTGATCGCCTCCCACACCGGTATGCGAGCGAGTGAGATCGGCGCCATACAGTCCGAATGCCTCGAGACGCTGGCGGGCGACGGCGGCCAGCCTCTGCTGTTCGTTCGCTCACGGGTGTTCAAGACAGCCGCCGAGGTGGACGGTTTCGAAACGCGCTGGGTGGCCGGACGTGACCGCCCTGGCAACCCGGTGCGCCTGGCGGTGCAGGTGATGGTCGAGCTGTGCTCCATCCATCCAGCAGAAGCTGGCGCCAGCGGCCTATGGGCCATCGCCAATGGCTGCTGGACTTCAGGGTTGAGGAGTAACAGGACGTTCTCGCTGTGGACCAACAGGTTTGCCCGAACGAGTGGGCTGCCTCGTCCATGGACGTTCAGCAGCCACCAATTTCGCAAGACCTTCGCGCGCTGGATTGTCATCCACCACAAGGTCGATATGCTCGCGCTGCGAGATCATTTCAAACACGTCAGTGTGATCATGACCGACCGGTACGTCGGCGACGTCGAGTTGCGTGAACTTATCGGTGATGCGCAAAGCGAGGAGGCCGCCTATCAACTCGGGCAATGCATGAACTCAGATCGCCTCGCAGGCAAGGCTGGGGAGGAACTCCTCCGAGCCAACGGCCGCTTCCGCGGTGAAGCCGGCCGCACCGCCGCGATGGAGTACGCGAAAAAGATGGTCGCAGATGGCTTCGTCGTGCTGAACAACGAGTTCGGGATCTGCCTGTACGCCGCGGAGACAGCCAGGTGCCAGGGTGACCTCGCTCGCGTCGGCGTGGAGACGTGTCTTCGGTGCGCCAACGCCATCTTTGGCCCGCAGCATTTGCCGTTCTGGCGGGAACTGTCGAGCGATGCGATTGTGTTGCGCGACAGTATTGCCACCATCCCTCATTCGGAAACCGCGGTGGCCGCGCTCGATGAACGGATCAGTGCCTTCAGCGGTGTGGTCAGCAAGATCGAGGGAGCCAGCGGCGATGTCGCGAGTTGATAAGACGAAGGCCGCGTATCTGGCAGCATTACGCCGCCTGGAGAAAGGGCGGCCAACGCATCCTCGACTCGTCGGGCAGCGCCTTTCGATCAACGTGTCGACCGTGTGTCTCGAGGCGGGGCTCTCGCGCAACCCCCTGTACGCCCAACACCACCGTGATGTACTGGACGAGATCCATGCGGCTGCTGAACGTCAACGGGGGGTGGTCCAGAGCCTCAGAAAAGGAAACGCGCGAAACTCGCGCAGAGTAAGGCGCGCGTCCGCTGATCGGCGAGCGACGGAACTCGGCGAGCAGCTGGCGAAGGCCCGTTCGGAGAACCTGACGCTCTTCTTCAGGCTCCAGGTTGCAGAGGAACGCCTGACGTCAGCAGACGGAAGTTCGCGGGCCTGACATGAGCACCGGCCTGACCTTGCTTCGCCAGAGGGCCGAAGGACGAGGCAGGCGCGTGCCACCGCTCACCGCGAACGACGTCAATCCGGGCCAGTCACCATTCTTCTCACGATCTACCTGCAGCTCTTCTCAAGCGCTGACGCTGCTCGCTCGAGCGCCTCCTCGTCCGGTTGGATGTAGACACGCTCGTGGCCCAGCCAGGCTGCGACGGTCGGCAGATCGACTGCGTCGACGACCCGGCGCGCCGGGTCGTGGCGAAAAGCGATGCGGGTGCACAAAGTCCACCTTGGCGCGGCGGCTGCCTTTGTCCTGATCTGCTTTCGCTCGTTCAATCCTGGCGATGATGAAATAAGCACTTCAATTCATTCTGCCGCGCAGGTGTTAGCCTGGGGTCGCGCCGCCGCCAACCCCGTGAGCGCCAAACCGTGTCACGCCCATGGTGCACAAAGACGCCTCGTCCATGGATCACCTCCGCCTTAGGGCGCCGACAGAGCCTGCCCAGCGTCAGAACCCTGCGTCTTCGTTGCGCTCGATTACCCCAGAGGTCCCACTACGTTCTAACCTGCCGATGCCGCTCACCAGCTTCGTCGGTCGCGGAGCGGAACTCGTAGCGGTTCAGCAGTGCCTGGCCGAGGCGCGACTGGTCACCCTCGTCGGGACAGGTGGCGTCGGCAAGACCCGGCTAGCGCTGAGCGTGGCCGAGGAGGCGATCGAGCGCTTTCCCGACGGTTCGTGGCTGGTCGAGCTCGGGCCGCTCGCCGACCCAACACTGGTGCCGCAGATCGTTGCGGCCGCCCTTTGCGTGCGCGACCAGGCTGGGGTGTCAATCGTTCAGAGCCTGAAGCAGGCGCTCCACTTCAGGCGTATGCTGCTCCTTCTGGACAACTGCGAGCACCTGGCGCAGGTGTGCGCAGAGCTCGTCGAAGATCTGCTGCGTGGCTGTCCAAACCTGCGGATTCTGGCCACCAGCCGCGAGCCACTCGGCGTTGCAGGTGAAGTGGCCTGGCGGGTGCCGTCCCTTGCGGTGCCGGACGTGGGGGCCGCCATGAGCGAGCACCTGAACGCGTATGCAGCGATGCGATTATTCGTCGAACGCGCGGTGGCCGCGAAGCCCGACTTTCGCGTTACCGACCAGAACACCCCGGCGATCGTCGAGGTATGCCGGCGGCTGGATGGCATCCCGCTGGCGCTTGAGCTGGCGGCCGCACGGGTACGCCTGTTGAGCGTCGAGCAGATCGCCACGCGGCTCGATGATCGGTTCCGCCTGCTCAGCGGCGGGCCAAGGACCGCGCCACCCCGTCAGCAGACGTTGCGCGCCACCGTCGACTGGAGCTACGCGCTGCTCCAGGAGCCGGAGCGACGGTTATTCCACCGCCTGGCAGCCTTCGCTGGGGGCTGGACATTGGAAGCGGCGGAAGCCATCTGTGCCGGGACCGGGATTGAGTCCACAGAGGTACTGGACCGACTGGGACACCTGGTGGACCACTCACTGGTCATGGTGGACGAGGAGGCTGGCCAGATCCATTACAGGCTGCTCGAGACGATGCGCCAGTACGCCACCGAGAGACTTGAAGAGTCGGGCGAGTCCGCGACGATCCGCGGGCGTCACCGCGACTGGTTTTTGGCGAAGGCAGAAAGCTCGCCGTTCGAACTGTTTGACCCCGACCACGTCGCCTGGCTGGCGACGGAGCTCGACAACTTGCGGGTGGCGTTGCGCTGGTCGATCCAGACAGGCGACATGGAAGAGGGACTCCGGCTGGCGACTCGAATAAGCGCCTTCTGGTATCAGCGGGGCTCGAGCTCCGAGGCGCGCATGTGGTTCGCTGAACTGCAAGCGCAAGCCAGAGGGACGGCCAGCCCCGCGCTGGCCGCCGCGCTGATTTGGGCAGCCGGTTTGATGGACAGGCACGGCGACCCCAACGCTGCGCGGGGGCTGCTCCGCGAGAGTCGGGCTATCGCGCGGCAGCTGGGCGACGCGGCGAGTGTCGCCTCAGGGCTATTTCACGAGGCAGGGATCGCGCTTCGCGCTGGCGATATTGCACAGGCTCAGTTGCTGTCCGAGGAGGGCCTTAGCGTCAGCCGGACTAATGCTTTGTCGACAATGGAGTACTACCACCTCATGGGCCTCGGGCTGGCAGCGCTCGAAGGCGGCTATCACACGCGCGCCGCAACGCTCGGAGCGGAGTGCCTCGCACTCGCCGAACGGATAGGTCACGCGCGAGGCTCGGTCAACGCGCTGTACATCCTTGGGCGGGCCGCGGTTGGCCGTGGCGACCACGTCAAGGGCCGCGATCTGCTCGACCAGAGTCTGGCGCGGTACCGCCAGTACTCCGACCTGGACGGGATGCTGTGGTCCCTACGGGGTTTGGGCCACCTGGCGCTTGATCAGGGCGACGCCACCGCAGCCAGAAGCTTCTTCAGAGAGAGCCTTGCTCTCGCTCATGATGGCGGCGACAGGTGGGAACTGGCGCGTAGTCTGGAAGGACTGGCGGGAGCCTCGGTAGAAGCCCGCCCAGAGCGCACGGTGCAACTGGCGGGCGCCGGGTGGTGATTCCGGAGCACAACTTCTTCATGGCGATGTACTCCAACGACATGGCCGTGGTCAGCATCAAGCAGGCCGCGGATGGGAAGCGTGTGGCGAAACTTTCCGGACAGCTCGGCTGCGCCACCCAGGCCGGCACCGGGGCGATCACCGTGGGCTCTCGGGAAGCAGCCGAGCCGGCGTTCTTTGAGATCGAGGCCGTGGACGGCGGACCCGGCGGCGGCGCGGCTGGGGACAGCTTCGCCTTCACGGTGTACTTCGACCCAGCCCAGGCCCCCACAAACCATGCGATCTTCGGGCCCAAGGCGACGTTCACCGGGGAAATGGTGGCGGGGGAGGTGACCATCGATGCACCCGTCACGCTGCCGCTGGTGTAGAGACGGGATTGAGTACGAGCATCTCTCGGTCTGCAGTTCGCGATGCGAGACAAGCCGCGATGCCTGAGATCATAATGCCACAAGCACGCTCGCTGCCGATCAGTACACATAGGGTGACACCTTGGACCGCAGCACTTGCGGGCGCCATCTGCTTGGGCGGTTTGGCCTTCGGGACACTTGAAGCCTGGCCGCTGTGGGCGACAGGGTTGGCGGTCGTACTGCCGTGGATTCCGGTATTCGCCCGCCAGGTAGCCTGGGTGTATTGGCGCTACGGGTGGTTGGCGCTGTTTTACGTGCTGGTGGTTGGCCAGACGGGCCACTTCCTGGAGCACGTTGCGCAGATGATCCAGATCCACGTTCTGGGCTTCGAGGGAGCTGGTGCACGCGGCATTTTCGGCACCCTGGACATTGAGTGGGTGCACTTCATCTGGAATACCTGGGTGCTGCTCGTCGTGCTGGTGCTGCTGGGCCGCTTCCGCGCGAACCGGTGGCTGTGGGTCGCGCTGCTCCTCTGCGGTTGGCACGAGGTCGAGCACGTCGCCATCTTCCGGGTCTACCTGATGACCGGAGTGTCGGGTACACCTGGCATTCTGTCACAAGGGGGCGCACTTGCTGGCGGATTGCCTGTCAGCCGCCCGGACCTCCATTTCTTCTACAACCTCATCGAGACGATTCCGCTGGTGGTCGGGTTCCTGGCGCAGGTGCAGCGCATGATCCACGAGTGGCGCCAGAGGCTCCTCGAGAGCCCGCGTTTACCTACCGCAGCTTATCTGGAGAGACTGATAGAGAAACATTCTAACCATGGGAGTCAACATGCGGAGTCAAGCACAAGGTTTCGATCTGCTTTCGAGTAGTAGTAGCGCCGTTTCGAGGCGTGCCTTTATCGGTGGATTGGTCGCTGGTGGCGCCACACTGCTCGCACCAGCGGTGCTCGGCGGTGAGGTAGCCCAGGCTCAGCCAGCGCCGGTGCTGCCGTTCCCCATAGTCGGAGGAACGCCGATCGGTCCGTTCGGGCTGAAGCACTTTTACTTTCCGACCTTTCCGAACCCGGCGGGCGACTCGAACAACTACGTGTCCAACGGGACAGGCGACCTGTCGACGATCCGCGACTTCAACGGTGTTGTGGGAGGGGTTGAATTCCCGCCGACTGCACCGGTCAGCGGTGATCCGTTCGGCGGCATGTTCTGGGGCGCTGATATCCGCTTCATAAAGGGGACGTATGTCGGCCGCGATAAACACGAGCACCGCGCGGCGTTCGCCTTTGTTTGACTGGATGTCTTTATGGGAGCAGGTGGTTCCCAACAAGTACACGACTTCAATCCGGGTGAGGAAAACGGTCTGTTCTGGACGATCCCGCTCGTGGATGACGACCTTGACCTCGATGTCCACAACGGAGGAGCGTCGCTTGTCTTGCGCGACCTCGGGTTCGACGATTACGGCAACGTCGGCAACGCACTGTCTGGCGGTCACGAGATCGCAACCGCCAAACTATCGGTGCGAATTGTCTGGCGCGGGATCACACGCCGTATCAGCTTTGCGGACGCTGCGCTGCCGACACCCTTCGCGGTCCGTGCCGCATTCACTGGTGCGGCGATGGAATGGTCAGCGGTGGAGGGGGGCGAAACCATTACCGGCTCACGCTCGGCTACCCCAGACTTCGCGATGCTCGGGCGTGAAAGAAACGGCCTGTTCTTCTCGGACTCAACATAGCTCGCACGACCAAAGGGGGCCAACCGAACATGACGGTGCAAACGCAAGTCGACGAGGCAAAGCTGCAGGAGTTTATGGGTACGCTTATCGGCTACATGTCCGGGGCAGCAGCCTGTTTCGGCATGTTGTTGGGTGACGAACTCGGTCTTTATCGAGCACTGGCTGACGAAGGGCCTCTCAGCGCCGACGCCCTCGCTCAGAAGACTGGCTGCAACCCGCGACTCGTTCGCGAGTGGCTCGATAGTGAAGCCGCAGCCAAACTGGTGAGCTACGACGCCGTTGAGGACACCTACGAGCTGAGCCCGGAGGCGATCATGGCTCTGGCCAATGACTCGACCCCGGTGTTCGTCGCTCGAGGGATGAACGGCTTTGCCTCATTCTTCCTGGACATCGACAAAGTGGCGAGCGCCTTCAGAGGAAACGGCGGGTTGGCCTGGTCCGATCACCATCCCCGGTTGTTCTCTGGGACGGAGTGGTTCTTCCGAACGGGCTATCGGGCATATTTGACGAGCGCGTGGATACCGCACTCGAGGGTGTCGATGCCAAGCTTCAGTCTGGGGCCCGCGCGGCTGATGTAGGCTGCGGTCACGGCGCGTCGGCGGTGGTCATGGCCGGGGCTTCCCCAACTCCCACTTCTGGGGCTTCGATTACCACGAGCCGTCGATCGAGATCGCCCGGCAGCGGGCCGCCGACGCCGGCGTATCGGAGCGGACTACTTTCGAGTTGGCCACCGCCAAAAGTTACGGCGGCACGTTCGACCTGATCTGCTTGTTCGATTGCTTCCACGACATGGGCGACCCGGTCGGCATCGCGCGCTATGCGCGGGAGCATCTTGCACATGACGGTACGGTAATGCTGGTCGAGCCCTTTGCCCTGGATGGTCGTGCTGCCAATTTGTCTGACAATCCGATGGCGACGCTGCTCTACTCAGCTTCCGCCGCGGTTTGCACCCCTAACTCGCTTTCACAGGAAGTTGGTCTCGGCCTAGGCGCGCAAGCTGGCGAGGCACGCCTGCGCGAGGTCTTCGAGGAGGCCGGCTTCACGCGGTTCCGCCGAGCTGCTGAAACCCCGCTCAACTTGATCCTCGAAGCAAGGGCTTGACCGAGGCAAGTCGCACGCGCTTAGCCGCGGGCCGCCCAAAGCTGGGCGTTCGGCCGATTCTGTTCGTCGTCCTGCTGCTCGGCATTGTCGCCAGGTTTGGCTGGTTGCTTACCCTGCGCTTCCTGGCGGCTCGGACATTCATCACTACGGGTCACGACATCGTTTTGGGAATTCTGCACTGCGAAGATAGAGCGGAGATGTCCGCTTGGCTGGCCTGACCCAATTGGTACCGCCATGCTCGCGCGCGAAACAAACGGGGAGTTCCTCAGTGGTGTTGGCTTTGGCTAGCCATTATTGCGATTGGCGCCTGGCTGGTTGAGGCCGCAGCCATCGTCCGGCGGCGCCTTCCTTCGGCTCTGACCTTTGCCGGTGCGCCCAGGCGGTGGTCGAGACGAACGGGGCTTGCGCTGGGTCGTTCGGTCGATCGGTCGCGCACCTGGTGATCCCGGCAGCGACGGGTCCGAATGCGACCTGAGGGGCATAGCAGGGAATGGATTATTCCCTGCTATATCGAAAAGCTTGTCGAGTGATTGCCATCTCAGCCGGGGTGCTTTGCCTGGTCGCTCCCATCGACACATTCCCCGCGCTAGATGGGAAAGCTGGCGGGGAACCAGATCGGCGGCCCAGTGGGCGTGCGAAACGACCATCAGGCGGCCGGCGACGGCGCGCTGCCATCGATCAGGTCGGCCGTTCAGGCACCACCATCTCCCTATGATGACAGGTGACACTCTACCTACCGTGTAGAAACCGAGATAGGCGAGTTCGTCGGCGGCCAGCACCTCGGGCGGCCACTCGAGCGCCCCCGCCGCGCGGACTACGAGTTCGGTCAATCCTTCTTCGAGCGGCGCGATCGCCGCCGGATGGCGGTCAGACGCCAGCAGGAGATCGGCAGTCGCCGAGTACACCTGCTCGGCCATGGCCAGCTGAGCGCGCAGCAACGCGGTGAAGTCAAAGGCGCCCAGCTTGATCAGCGCCAGCAGGCCTCGACGATCGAGCACGCCGCGCTCAATGCGCTGTCTGAAGTCGAGCAGACTGGAAAACGGACCGAAGGCGGTGCGAATGGCGATGATGTGCCGCGCGGCCTCGGCGCCGATGCCACGAATCGCGTTCAGGGGCACGCGGATGGCGCCCACGGACTGCTTGGCCTTGCCCTCCGGCGTGGTGCTTTCGAGTGCGTCATTCTCGACTGCAAAGCGATCGGTGCTGCGGTTCACGCATGGGCCGAGCATGACGACGCACCAGCGCCGTGCCTCCTCGACGGCAGCGCCCAGGCCGTAGTGGGCCGAGCCGCCGTTGTTGAGCACGTCGCAAAAGAACGGCGCGGCGGTTTCGGGGTTGACCTTGGCGCACGCCTGGGTGAGCACGTGCTGGGCCAGCGCCAGGGCGTGCCCGTGGGCATACAGGTAGCCGGCGTGTTCCTGGAGCAAGCCGAGCAGGCCATTGATCTGTTCTTCGTTCCAGCGGCGCTGCTGGGCCGCCGACTTCAGTTCGCGCTCCATGTCGATGCGTCGTGCGCGGTGGCCCGTCGCGAGTGCACGGCGGAAGCGATCCGCCCACTCGTACGCGAAGCCAAGACCGCGCAGAAACGCTGCCACCTGGTCGCCATTTATGTGGACATCTGGAGGCTTACAGGCCTAGCACACATGCTGCATAACGTCACCGGGCAGGCGTTCTTTGGTCAGCCGAACGATATCGCTGTCAGCGTTGACAGTATCACCCAGGTACCGAAGGACTGGACACCACAGCCAGCCAGGCACGTCATCGCCTGCGATCACATCACTACTTCTCGACCCAGGAGAGTGTCACACTGCTGGCGACGCTGCTCGCACGTGACCTCACGCCATAGTCACGCGCAGCGATTGGACCGAATACTCTCGCATTGACGCGCAGACCCGCAAAGCGCGTCAGCCTGCAACTTCATCCTTGGCAATCTCGTGGTGCCGCGCCTAGCGGTTGGGTAGGTCGCGCACATCCAGGAACCGCGTGTCGATGTCAAGCGCGACGACGCGGCAGCTGACGGCGGGGCGGTGCTGCGCGCAACACCGTCGAGCCCAGGATGTTGGGTGTGCCATGCCTCGGGAAATTGGTCCTCGATGAGTCACTGCGCGACACGGAACGTGCAGCAGAGCCGACTCTCACACGGAGAACCGGCTGACTGCTACTCAGCCGGTTCTCGTTCAGTGAAGCGAATTGGCATGAATCACAACGAGATCCGGAGCCACTGGCGGAGGAAGATATCTGGGATAAACACTTGACTTCGTCCTTCGCGTTCAATAAGGCCGCGCTCGACCAGGGCCTCAAGCGCTCGCTCGACTGTGGCATAGGCTCCCAGCCGGTATCGCCGGCGGAAATCTTCCGAAAGCACTTCCTCGGTCCGCCCGGCGTGACCGATTGCCTCGAGGAGGCGGCGTTGGTTGGTCGTGAGTCCATCCCACAGTTCCGTGTAGCGTGCGGTGTCGGTGGTGATCGCGGTCGCGAACGCCTGCTCGACAATGTCGAACGAGGCGGGAGCGTGCTGACTTTCGGCCAGAGCCCATGTGAAGTAACTGAGCTTTTGAGTATCGTGAGGATGACCGGCGGTCATATCCAGGAGGTGGGCGACGGCCTCGTCGGTGATTACGACTTCTGTGGATCTGAAACGTTGGATGATGAAACGACGAAAGGCGTCGCGCCCGATTGGACCGAGAGGAAACACTTTGGCGCTGTTGTAGAGCGGCGAATTTGCGTCGGTGAACACATTGCGCAGCAGGTGCTGGCGGCTGCCGAGATAGACATGGGCAACGTCCGGCTGGAATTGAAAGGCGGCGCGCATTCGGGCCGGTAGCTCCGCGTCCAGCGCGACAATCTCCTGGAACTCATCGAGCACGATCACCGCCTGTCGCTTGCGCCGTTTGGCGACCTCTTGAGGTACTTCGAGCAACCGGTCAATGGTCTGGTCGATGTCGGTGCTGCCCGGTGCGGCGGTGAACTCAAACGAAGGACTACCGTCCTGGTTGAGTGTGATCTTTGGCCGCAAGGGGAGACTTTGAAAGAGTTCGCCAGCGCGGTGCACCGCGCGCTCGACCGCAGGCGTCAAGCCGGCGTAGAGTGCTGCGGCAAGCTGGCTGGCGAAGCGCTCTTTGGTGGTGGTGCGCAGGAGGTCGACATAAGCGACCAGGAGGTGCTGCTTGCGGACCTTGTCGATGACGGCGGTAATGAGTGATGTCTTGCCGTACCGGCGTGGCGAGATGAGCAGGACACTCTGACCGCTGCGCAGGTCACTGATAAGCTCGGTCGTCTCGGCCTGCCGATCAGTGAAGTGCTCGCCGGTGGCGACATCGCCGAACCGGAAGGGATTTCGTCTCGGGCTGTCCGATGTGCGGACTAGCATACTGCTACTAGCATCATGCTACAAGTGTCAATCGAGGTGCAACCGAGCCCTCGCTCAGCGAGATGCTGAGGAAGTAACCCCAGGCAGACGAACTGACTACTAATCAGCTGCTTTAGCCGACACTCCGCGCGCCGCCGCGCAATCTCGCCGAAGGCACTTTCCGGCCCTCTTTGCCGCGACCCCGGTAAAAATCAGCCGCTTTACAAAATAATCAGCCGCTCTTCGATGGCCGAGAAGATGCAAGAAACCGCCTTTCGGCGGCTTCCCTGAGTTCAGATTGCCTTGGAAGTGAGCCCCCTCGGACTCGAACCGAGAACCGGCTGATTAAGAGGAAGCTGGTTCTCGTAAGCCCTCGCAATCTCAGAAACCGAGCCGCTCAGACCCCCTTGCGAAAAAGATCAGCTGGTTCTGCTCTACGAGTCCACTCGATTCGGCACACGCGCGCGGATCTCAGCCTTAACGGCATGAGACTTCCACTGGCCGGCGACAAGCGCTAAGAAATTGTGCCAGGTGTGAAATGCCGACGGCGCAGCGAAGCGCAGACGAAAGCGAGACGGCCACCGCGAAACGCTTGCGCTTTTTTCCTTGCATGTGACGGCGACCTGATCCAGCATGGAGCGCCATGCCGGCCCCAAGGCGCGGCACCTGGCACCTGCCACTGATGGCATCAGGAACAAGAACCGTAGGAAAGGATGCTCCAGCCTGGTTCAGATGCCCCACGCGATCGTAGGCGTAGCTGGTTACGTTCTGCAGCTCGTCAGCGAGTTTGACCAGCTGACCCGCGGAGTTGTACGTGAGCGTCGAGCCGCGGCGGGCGGCGAAGGGCCTGGCTCCCGAGGCGCTGACGCCGGGCCGAGGGGCGCGCCGGCGACCGGCGCGGTTCGTGCGGCGTCGCAGCGCGCTTGAGGGCATGGAACGGTATGGCGCAGCAGCGCTCGAGCGCTCGCCCCCGTTCCGAGCGTCGGCCGAGTGCCGCTCAGCACGCTGTGCCGGACACTGTCGAACGCGTGTACGCTGACCACGCGCTCGGCAACCACCTTGCCGGGCATGACCAGGTGACGGGCAATGGTACCCGCGCGCAGGATTAATTGCAGCGCTCAGCCACTGACACCTGTCGCACGCAGGGTGCCGACGGGCTGTCAGCGCTTCAGGCGAAGGGTGTATAGATCGTCACGTTGAATTGTCTCGGCGCGACGGATCAGATCATCGAGGTCATCATTCACGTTGATGAGCCGGCCCGTGAGGATGTCCGCTTCGCCGGCGGCGAGCCGCACCACCAGCTCGGCCGGGCGCTCCGCCGGCATGAAGGTCGGTGAGTGCGAACCGCGCCGCTTGAGCCATGCAGGCGACGCGGCCAGCAACTCGTGCATGCCGGTCGCGACCTGTCCAGGGTTGACGGCAAATACGCAGATCCCGAACTCTTCGACTTCTTTGGCGACGCAGTCCGTGAGACGCACCAGAGCTGCCTTGCTGCAGCAATAGGCGCTGACGTCCGGAATCGGCGTCAAACCGGCTCCGCTCGAAAGGTTCACGATCCGCCCGTGCCTCCGCTCGATCATCGGGGGCAACACTGCGCGTGTACAGAGGAATGGCCCACGCACATTAACCTCGAGGCAACGCCACCATTCATCGGGATCAGCATCCCAACACACATCGATCGGTCCAAAAATGCCCGCGTTATTCACGAGGAGCGTTATCGGCCCGAGGCTCCGTTCCACTTCCGACACGACCGACTCGACGGCCGAACGTTCGGTCACGTCCGCCGGCAGCGCCGTGGCGCGGCCGCCATGCAGCTCAATGGCCCTGACGGTGCTGCTTACTTCGTCCTGCGAACGGGCCGTGACCGCTACCTTCGCACCAGCAACGGCCAGTTGCTCGGCGATCGCCTTACCGATCCCACGTCCGCCACCGGTCACCAGCGCAACCTGGTCCGCCAGAACTTTCTTCCTGCCGGAGGCTATCTGCTCTGTCATGTGAGCCCACTTTACTCGTCTTGTCGGTCCCGGGGCTGCGTTCGCCAGTGGATGGCGGCTGCAATAGCGTGCGAACGCAAGCCGACAAGGTAGCCAACGACGTTGCATGGCGAGGACGTCGCAACGCAGCAGCGCCGTACCTGGGTGGCTTCGGTGCCGGCCCAGACAGTGTGTGCCCAAAGGCGGGCCAGATCGCTTCTCAGACCGACTCAGTGCAGGCGGCGATAAACGCCGCACTCAAAGCGAGCGGCAACATCCCCGCCTACCGCGTCCGCTGCGCGGCAGCCGGTGACAACCGCACTCAACGACCGCCAGCGCGCCTACCTGGCGGGCCCGATCGCTACACCCACATCCGCATCACACCCGCGGGGCGCAAGCTGGTCCGCTCGTGGACGAGTGATAATGCCTACAAAGCACCACCCCATAGGCACGCTGCGGGAGTGGCACTGTAAGCGAAGCCGTTGTACGCTTCCACTTTGTTCGTCGCGGCGATAATGTGCTCTCTCATCTGCACATCATTCAGGTACTAAGGCAGGAACACCGTGCGAACGACGCAGACGGCGCCAGCGGGCTCTCGCTCGCGGACCAGATCCAGCGCGCTCACCAAACTTTACGAATCACCAAAAACCAGGTTGGCAATCAGCAGTTCCTCCCTACGCATATGCTGGGTGGGTTTTGGGAGTGACCTAGTGTGAGCCTCGGAGCACCGTGGATAACCCACCCCTGAGTCGCCGAAGGCGCGCAACGGATTCGCTTCGGCGTTAACGGCGGCGGTGCGCGCGGCGATTGGCTCGCGCTCCTGGATTGGGCTCAGACAGTCGAAGATCTGGGGTTCGACTCTTTCTGGATCAACGACCACACGGGGACCTCCTGGCGTGACTGCTGGACCGCACTGACCGCGGTGGCAATAAAGACTCGCCGAGTGCGGCTGGGGTCGCTCGTCAGTTGCGTTTACTACCGCCCGCCGAGCCTGCTCGCACGGATGGCAGCCGACGTCGATCGCTTGAGTAATGGCCGTCTGGTCCTTGGGTTAGGGGTGGGCGACCTTCCGTCAGAGTTTGCGCAACTGGGCCTCCCCTTCCCATCGCTTCCCATGCGGCAAGCGGCGCTTGGGGAAACGGTTGAAATCCTAAGGGGCCTCTGGAGTGGCGACCCTTTCACCTTTGACGGCGCGCACTTTCGAGTCGGCGCAGCGGCGGTGCGGCCTGGCCCGGTACAGGCGCCGCGCGTGCCCATCTTGATAGCCGGCGGGGGCGAACGGGTGACGATGCGCCAGGTGGCGCAGTATGCGGATGCGTCGAACTTTGGGCCGTCCGGCGCCATGGGTAGCGCCTGGGAATCCGGGGACGTGGCGCAGAAGTACGCGGTGCTACGCCAGCACTGCGAGCAGATTGGCCGACCCTACGACTCTGTTCTCCGAACGTTCTATCCGAACCTACTTCTGGCCAAAACCGAGTCGGAAGTGCAAGCGAAAGTAGATGCTCGCGCCGCCCGCTCGCCGCTGATGGAGCGCCCGCGGCTACCAGGGATGCCCCGCGAGTTTCGCGCAACCTATGTCTTGTCTACACCCGACCAGATCCCTTTGCACATAGTTGCGGGCACGCCGGAGCAGGTGACGGAATACCTCCGCCTCCTGGTTGAGGCCGGTGTGCAGTATGTGAGCGTGAGCGGAAACGACGCTGAGACAGTGCAGCTTCTGTCCGAGCAGGTCATGCCTCAGTTTCAAGGTGCAGCATTTGCGTAATAGGTGCCGGCCTCGCGCCGCCCAAGTCATGAAGCACCCGGACGACGTGATCAATATGGCCCTCGATCACTCGAAGTACATGCGGAGCCCGGGTCGTCGCCTGACGCCGAATCCGCAAACCGAACTCGTGGACTGGGCAGCGCCATCGACCGCGTCGACCTGTCCCCCGATGATGGCGGGCGCAGACGCGCGCTCGTCATCGACTACAAAACCGGTGGCGCGTGGGGATTTGAAGGGCTCGACCGAGATCCCGTTCTGGCCGGCAGCCACCTGCAACTTGCCCTCTATGCGCGTGCGCTGCGCGCCGGGCTGCCAGGCATCGAGCTTGACGAGGTGCGGGCCGAATATCGCCTCGTTTCCAGTAAGGGCAAATTCCAGCGTTTCCAGATCGTGATCGACAGCCAGACGGACGAACGCTTGGACGAGGTCGTTCGGCATGCGGCCGACGGCATTCAGGCTGGAGCTTTTTTGCCAACCCCAGGCGAACGCGATTGGAATACGTTCAGCATGATCGAGCGGTGCTCCTCGTGCTCATGCACTTCGGTGAGAAACTCGATCAACGTCTCATCGTTGTAGGCGCCAGGACGCAGTTGGAAGACGAGGTGGGCGTCACTGCCATCGGGTTCGTAGGCCAACGCGCCGGCAATCGACAGCCGCTTCCACGCGAAGTGGTGCCGCGGCCGAACTCGTCACGCAGGTCCGGGAGCGCTTTACCACGCCATACGGTCGGTGCCTCAGAACAGCCTCGATGGCCCGGGTGCGCGCAAAGGTGAGCCGTCTTCCGTCGGCTTGCTACTCCTAATCTGTCCCTCCGCGTCCACGCTGGCCGCCAGCAGTCGGCAACTGCCAGCCGCGGCGAATCGCCGCGACGCGCAAGCCGAAGCATGCAGCGGCGCCGCCGATCGTCACGATGGACGCGGGCGCGTGCACGGCATCGCCGACTACCACAATCGTCGCTCCAGCCAGAGCAGCGACGGCATACAGCTCGGAGCGCAAAACGCTCGGCGTCTGGCTCACCAGGAGATCGCGCGCCATGCCGCCACCGATGCCCGTCAGCACGCCCAGGAGTACTGCCGCAATTGGGTTAAGGCTGAAGGCCAGCGCCTTTTGCGTACCAGCGACGGCGAATAGCGCCAGGCCTGCTGCATCGAACACCAGCACCGGGCTGCGAAACCGATCGACGCCGCGGAACCATACGAGAGTAACGAGCCCTGCGAGGAGGGAAACCGCGATATAGCGCCAATCGCTCAGGGCGACGGGCGGTACGGCGCCGATTAGGACGTCGCGTGTGATTCCGCCAGCGTTGGCGGCGGCAAAGGCCAGAACTGCCACGCCAAACACATCGAGTTTGCTCTTGACGCCGGCGATAGCGCCGCTCAGCGCGAACACGAATGTGCCGCTCAGGTCCAATGCCAACAGGAGTGTGTCCAAGCTACCCTCCAAGACCAGCGGCTACTGTGTTCAGCACTCGACGATCCCCGAGGGGGGCGTGACTTGCCAACCGAGAGGTTACCTCGCAGTCACCGCCGGATCCGCTGGTATTCAGGGCTGCGAAGCTTAGACGTGGAAACCGCTTGCCGGCGCGAACACCCGAGCATTGACACGCGGCGACATCACCGAAGAACAGACGGGTCGAGCAGACGTGCCCGGATTGACATGACCAAGGTGACCTCGACCGCGGCTGTTCGGGACGCGCTCACCGGCTGGTATTGTCAGCCCGCCTGGATGGACCCAGCTTCAATGCCCTCGTGTAAACGATCCGGCTGAACGTGGGCCTGCCTTGGGGTGCGGTGGCCAACCGCCTTGGCCAGACTGTTGGCGGCCATGGCATGCTGCCCGTGGGCGGTCAGAAACCGGCCCGCTGACGGCCACGTAACTGCCCGGCGGCGGTGACGAAATCTGCCCAAGTTGGAGTTAGTCGGCAACTCCAGGTACTTCCGGCAGGTGGCTCTCCTTCCGGCCACTGTGCGTCAGCACAGGAGCCGAGGAGAGGTGAGTGAAGAAGACCGAGGCGATTATGGAGATCCTGGCAGCCTACGATTTGACGCACAGCTTTCGAGACGCAGCCGAGCTGACGGGGTGCTCGCACCACACCGTCGCCCGCTATGTACGTGCGCGCGATGCGGGCCAGCTGCAAACCACGCCGGTTCAGCGCAGTCAAGTGATCGACCCGTTTCGCAAGTACGTCGAAGGCTGGGTGGACGACAGCCACGGCCGCGTCCGTTCGGACGTCGTGCAGGACAAGCTCGAGGCGCTGGGCTTGGGCTATGCGGGCTCCGAGCGCACCATCCGGCGGGCTGTCGCCGAAGCCAAGGCGGCGTATCGGGTTGGCCACCGGCGGCGGTTTCGGCCGTGGCTGCCGGCTGCACGTGCGGAACTGCTGGGGAGCGGCGACATGGGACTCAGGCTGACCAGAGTTCCGGAAATGCCGGGGTCACCCGAGCCGGTGCATGTCAACCGATGGCTCGCACACGCTATTTCGAGGAGAACCGAGCGACACTATTTCGAGGAGAACCGAGCGGCATATGCTGGAGGAGGGTGACGATGATGGCGAGAGCCGAAGATCCGGAATCAGATTCCGCATCGAGCAAAACGGAGACAGCCGCTGATTCGTCCACCGCCCGCGTGCTGGCCGGGCAAGACGGGATCAAGCGGTGGCAGGAGGACGTCTACCGCACACTCCACCAGCACCCGGAGCTCTCCAATCAGGAGTTGAACACCGCGGGCACGGCCGCCGCCGCGCTACGCGAAGCCGGGTATCAGGTGCATGACAAGATCGGCACGACTGGCGTCGTCGGGATTCTGCGGAACGGCGACGGCCCTACGGTGCTCATGCGCGCTGACATGGACGCCCTGCCGATGACGGAGGATACGGGTCTCCCGTACGCCAGCACTGACCACCAGACCGACAGCTCGGGCCGGGTTGTGCCGGTCGCGCGCTCCTGCGAACACGACGTGCATGTTGCCAGCCTCATGGGCGCCGCCCGCTTGCTCGCGGCATCCAGATCAGGCTGGCACGGCACCTTCATCCCACTCTTCCAGCCGTCCGAGGAGCTTGGGAATGGTGCTGACGAAATGGTCAAAGGTGGCCTCGCCAAGCTGATCCCCAAACCTGACGTGGCCCTGGCCCAGCACGTGCTGGCTTATCCGTCCGGCTCAGTCGGCACCCTCGCCGGCCCGTTTCTCTCGACCGCCGCCAGCATGCGCGTCACGGTCGACGGGCGGGGCAGTCACGGCTCGATGCCCCAACTCTCCATCGACCCTGTCGTGCTGGCTGCGATGATCGTCGTGCGTCTGCAGGCGATCGTCGCCCGGGAAGTGGCCCCGGGCGAGTTCGGCGTGCTGACCGTTGGCCAGCTCACCGCCGGAACGAAGAGTAACATCATCCCCGATCACGCCATCCTCGAGCTCAACATCCGGGCCTATAGCGACAGCACCCGCACCCTGCTGATCAACGCGATCAAGCGCGTCGTGAACGGCGAGTGCATGGCTTCAGGATGCCCGAAAAACGACTGGTTTCGGGATGTTCGAGGGATCCCTGTGTATCACGGGCGAAAACGAACAGCCATTTCGGAGTATGGCGAACGGCGATTTCGGACGAAGTCGTACACCGATTTCGGACGAAGCCGAACAGTCGTTTCGGCTGATGCCGAACACCCATTTCGGTTGATGCCGAACAG
>DATGEP010000240.1:0-5644 GCA_035310125.1 Ktedonobacterales bacterium | reverse complement strand
GTGTGCGGCACCCGACTCGAGATTCACGAGCAACGAGCTGGAGTCGGGTATGACACGAATGGTCAGTCGGTCGAGATATGGCAATCCGGACCGCCAGTAGGCGCTATTGCGGATCAGTCGGAGCTCGTTGCCAGCCTCGAAGGCGTCCAGCTTGAACGGGCCAGTGCCCTCGGGACTGCGTGCCAGATCGGATTGGGAATCCAGCATCGGCGCACCCGCGAGTGCAGAGAACAACTGCGGAACCGGCTCCGGAAGTTCCAGCTGGAGTGTCGTTTTATTTAGCGAACTGACCCGAACTCCTTTGAACGCCTCTCCTGCGCCAGCTTGCGTCTTTGGATCCTGCAGGTATTCGATGTTCCACGCCGCGTCCTCAGCGGTGAATACACGGCCTGAGTGAAAGACAATTCCGTCACGCAGCTTGAAGGTCACAGTTCGACCGTCAGCTGAGATGGTCCACGACTCTGCGAGCTCTGGCACCGGGCGGCGCTGAGGATCGAGACTGATCAGTGTGTCCCACAGGGTGCGTCGGAATGACACGCCAGGCGCACTGAATGGATACTCGGCAATGCTCGCGATCGGCTGCACAACTCCGTAGATCAAATTGCCGCCTGACTTCACGGCCGACGGCGTCACGGTGACAGGCACGACGCGCGAGGCGCACGCGCCGGCCAGCCCGGCAGTGACAGCTGCTCCAGCAAAGAGTCCAATGGCGTTGCGCCTGGAGAGACGGTAGGCAGTCACGCCGCCAAAGCTAGTACACGTGGGCGGAATACTACCGGGGATGGGGGCGGGCCGGTTAGGATGCACCATCTTGTTGGTTGAGGCTATGAGCCGCCGTGTCACTGCGACCCCCGGACGTTGTACTGAGTGAGCGCGAGAGACTGGATTTGGAGTGCTTGGTGCGTACCCACACTGCTGGTCAACAGCTGGTGACACGCGCATGGATCATCCTCGCGGCTGGCAATGGGCAGAACAATGCGCAGATCGCGCGGTGGCTCGGACTGGATGACGAGACGCCGGGCTTCTGGCGGCAGCGCTGGTTGCAGTTTCGAGACGTACCCTTGGATGACCTCAGCGCGGCAGAGCGGCTGGCCGATGCCCCACGGGAGGGTGCGCCGGCGAAGTTCACGCCCGAGCAGGTGTGCCAGATCATTGCTCTGGCGTGTGAGCGGCCGGCCGACTCCAACCGACCGATCAGTCAATGGAGCCACCGTGAGTTGGCCGATGAAATCGTGCGGCGTGGCATCGTCGAGTCGATCTCGCCGCGGCATGCAGGGAGGTTGCTCAAAAGAAGCCGATCTCAAACCACACCTGATTCGGTATTGGCTAACACCCGCCGCCGACGAGCCGCCCGAAGAGCGGGATGAGCGGATCGCCGACGTGTGCGCCACGTATCGGGAAGCGCCAGCGCGTGTGGCTGTCGGCGAACGAACCATCAGCACCGATGAGATGACTGGTGTCCAGGCCCTGGAGCGGGCCGCGCCCGGCTTGCCGCTGCGGCCAGGCAAGGTCGAACGACGAGAGTTCGAGTACATCCGCCACGGCACGCTGTCGTTCATGATCAACTTCGATGTCGTCAGTGGGGAAGTCATCTGCCCATCAGTCGGACCGACCCGCACCGAAGTCGACTTTCTGGCCCACATGCGCCGCACCGTTGAGAGCGACCCACGTGTGACTCAATGGCATGTTGTGTCTGACAACCTGAACACGCACTGCTCCGAGAGCCTGGTCCGCTACGTCGCAGACATCTCGGGTATCACCGACGACCTTGGCATCAAGGAGAAGTGCGGGATCCTGAAGTCGATGGCGACACGAGCTGCGTTCCTGACAGACGCGTCGCACAAAGTTGTCTTCCATTACACGCCGAAGCACGCGTCTTGGCTGAATCAGGTGGAGCTGTGGCTGAGCATATTGGTCCGTAAGCTGCTGCGGCGAGGCAACTTCACCTCCATTGACGACCTCCAGACCAAGGTGCTGGCTTTCATCGCGTACTTCAATCGCACCATGGCCAAGCCGTTCAAATGGACGTACCAGGGAAAGCCACTCCATGTCTGATCTCATCTATACCGGCCTCACTTACGCCGGGCTGTACTAGCGAAGCTTCGCCTCAAACCGACGAGCGAGACGAAGGAACCTGCGGTTCCTCGGGCTGCAAGCCTGCTGACGCAGGCTCCTCCACTCGCTGCGCTCGTTGCGGCCCGGCGGGTGCAGCCCTCACCTCCCTTGGCCTGACGGGAGTTGCGGATGATCGGTAAACGATCATCCTTTTTCAACTGAGTACGAGTGGCGTTCGGCGTGTGTGCTGGGGTGGCACCATCGACGTGTTCAACATCCTTCCTTGCGGGAGGCGCCGATCGTGTCCAGCCCCAGCGTCGCCACCATACTGCGCGACCACGTGTCGCTGTCCACCTCAGGTATCGACCGGCTGTACCTCAACGGATACGTGCCCAGGCTCCAAACCAGCGGCCAGCTGTGTGCGTTCTTATGCGATCACCTTGGTAATCGCATCGCCTCGCCAGCTGCCTTTGGTCCACTGCACGATCGCTTCGTCCGCGACGTCGCCACATTTGCTCGCCGGCACCTGGTCCCGATCGTTCAGTTCGAGCGCCGCCAACGTAAGGACGATGTGGCTGCCCAGTATCGAGCCCGCTTTCAGGGCGACGAAGGTGTGGTATTCATCGGCGTGGCGCAGGAACGTCAGTTCTCTTTCAAAGCCACCAAGCACATCACCCCGCCGCACGCGGTACGCTTCTCATTCTCACGCCAGTCGGTCGCGGTCAATCAGTATTACTACTACTTGCACGACGCTGAATGGGGACCAGCCTTCATCAAAGTCGGGACCTACGTGCCGTATCCGGTGCGCGTGTGTTTGAACGGCAACGAATGGCTCAAACAGCAGTTGCGCAAAGAGGCCATCGCGTTCGACAGCCTGGACAATGGCTTCCTGTGGTGTGCCGACCCCGAACGCCTGCAGGCATTGGCAGACTCGTTGAGCCCAGCCGATGTCCAAGCGTTCTTTGATCGATGGCTCGAGCGACTGCCATGGCCACTGACCCCGGCGGACCGCGCCGCTGGCTATCGGCACCGCTTGAGCATCTGGCAACTCGAGATGAGCCTGACCCAGGTCTTCACCACGCCGTTGTACGGCCGTCAGTTTTTCGAAGAGGTGATCCGCGCCAACCTGGATCTGGGCCGGCCAGATCGCGTGAGCCTGCTGTTCCCCATTCGATTGACTCGACGCACGCCACCACCAGGCCTCGGTTACAAGACGCGCGTGATCACCTACGGCGTGGCTCCCAGCCTGCACGTCGAGTTCAAGCACTCCCACGTCAAGCAATACTTCAAAGAGCAGCGCGCTTTACGAACGGAGACCACCATCAACGATCCTCTCGACTTCCAACGCACCAAAGGTCTTGACACGTTGCCCCACTTGCGCGCCGTCGGGCGGCAGATCAATGCCAAACTCCTGGAGGTCGAACGCATCGCGGACGGAGCCGTCCCGGCACCGTCGTTCTTTGAACGCCTGCAACTGCCAACTCTGTCGCCGACCGGCCAGCGCGGCTCGGCGCTACGCTTCGGTGATCCGCGCGCCCAGGCGTTGTTCGCAGCCCTCTGCCACTTCGGCCATGTGCCCACAGGCTTCCGCAACGGTGACCTGCGTCCACTGGTCGCAGCCCTGCTTGGCCGCAACCTGGCCAGCTACAGCGCCGGCGCCATGACCTACGATCTCCGCCGACTTCGGCTGCACGGCGTCATCCGCCGCCTTCCACACACCCTCCGCTACACGCTCACCGCTGACGGCGTTCGTGCCGCGTTCCTGTACACCACGCTCTATCGCCGCCTGCGACGGCCAAACACCACCGCCACCCGCGTTGCTCTACCCGAGTTTCCATCTCGGCTGGACGCCGCGCTCCACCATCTCGACGTCACCCTCCAGGACCTCTGGAGTCGAGCCAAACCCGCCCCCTGAACTTGACTCCTCCGGAGAGGTCCACTCCCCTTAAAGCAGGCTAGTCTGTTTGGAAAGACTAGGAACTGCTCCTCCCATTTCTCACCGGCCAACAGCCGGAGTTCCTTCACTCGCACCCGCTGTTGCTGGAGCGCGACAAGTGCGGCAGTCGGCAATGGGATGATTCGTCGACCCTTTGCTGTCTTCGGTTCGCTGAAATCATAGCCACCCTTCACGCGGATCAAGGCGCGAGTTACTGACACCGTGTTTGCTTCGAGGTCCAGGTCATTCCAGCGGAGCGCGACGGCCTCGCCGAATCGGAGTCCGGTCGTCATGAGAAGAGTCCAGAACGGCTCGTACGCGTGGCCCTGCATCGCCCGACGAAGCGTGTCCAATTCTTCACGAGTGAATGGGTTGGGCTTTCGCCGGTCTGGCCGGGGTGCGTCAACCGCTTCGCTCACATTGCGCACCACAAGGCCCCATCGAAGTGCCTGCTTTAGTGCGCGGTGGAGAATCGTGTGGACCAAGTTGATGGTTGTCGGCGAGTAGCCAGCTACAAGCCTCCGTGCGTACAGGCGCTGCAGGTGTTGTGGAGTGAGCGATGGTAGCGCTACGTTGCCGAGTTCGGGCAGAACATGGTTCCTGATCTTGGCGTCGTAGACAACATGGCTTCGCGGACGCAGGGTCGGCTTGACTGAGTCCTCCAGCCAGCGCGTCAGGAACTGGCCCACCGTTTGCCGCGGACCGGTGATCAACATTCCCTGTGCACGCGCCTGTAGAGCCTCAGCGAGCTTCTTTGCGGCCTCTCGGCGGGTCTGGCCGTATACGGATTTACGTTTCCCACCGTCGAGCGACAGCGAACCGACCCAGCGGCCGCGCGACTTCTGAAAGTAAAGAGAACCTTCGCCGTTGCCGCGCTTGCCGCCGCGCCGGACTGCGGGCGCTTTGGTTGCTGGGTCTGAGCTGTTGCGCGGCACGACGACCTATTTGACTGCGTGGCTAGGCGGCGACTTCGATCGGGACCCGCACGCGACGCTTTCCACGCGGCGCAGCCTCTGTTGGAATGGCTTCGCCGTGGGCACGTAGGCCTTCGATGTGAAGAGCGATCGCTTCTCGGGCCATGGCCATGGCCTGTTCTACGGTGTCGCCAAAGGTGAGCACGCCGGGAAGCGCGGGCACCGATACCGCATAACCGCAGGGGTCGGCTGGCTCTAACTCAATGGTGTAGGTGTACGTCTGCGTCATGGGAACTCCGCGTGGCTCTACAGTAGCTTCCTCAATTGGTCAGGGGTGAGGCCCGCAGCCGCGAGGATACTTCCGAGCGTTCCCGGCGGCACGATCTGTCGCGCATGGATCGCGAGAGTGACCTGGCCTGGTTTCGTTGGGTGTCGCAATTGAGCGTGGCTACCTGTCTGGCGTTCAATCTCCCAGCCATCTCGGCGAAGAGCTCGCAGGAGCTCAACTGCGGTGACTCTTGGCTGGCGCGGACTCACCGAACAGGAGGCTATTGGATAGCAACGCGGATAGCAACCGGTGGGTTTTGCAAGATTTCGCTTGAGACAACGATCGAACACTTGTACGCATTTTGAATTCAAATAGGCACACCTAGAGACCTGCGGAGACGCCTCTACTCGGAGTCCCCCCTTCCGCACACCTTCTGCACCTTGGGACCACTTGACCGAATTATGAGTTCAG
>DATGEP010000239.1:0-9470 GCA_035310125.1 Ktedonobacterales bacterium | reverse complement strand
ATTGCGTACCGCCATGGGACGAAGATGAGCTGGCGTGCAAGGTCGAAAACGCAGCTCGCTACGCCCAGAACGAGGCGGGCGCATGGGCCGCAGGCTCCTCAGAGGAGGCGTTCGGATCAGTCCTAGACACGCTTGATCTGGACGATCCCGAGGAGGAGCCTGCGGCCCGCCCTCAACGCGAACGGTTCAAGCTGTGGACACCGGGCGAGCTGCGGAAGCGGCCCCCGCCCTCCTGGCTGATCCCCGATCTCTTTCCCGCCGAAGGCGTGAGCGTCCTGTTCGGGCCGCCGGGCTCTTTAAAGTCCTACCTCGCCATTCGCTGGGCCGCCGAGCTGGCGGCGCTCGGGATCGGCGTGGTCTACGTCGCGGGCGAAGGCGCGAACGGGATCGCCCAACGCCTCTTCGCGTGGCAACAGGCCAACGGGGTGGGCGATGATCTGCCCCTCTGGATCATGGACGAAGCGCCGTGGGCGGCGGACGATAAGGCCAAGCTGGCGTTCTGCAAGAAGCTGGAGACCGTCAAGCCGCAGCTCGTGATCCTCGACACCCTGGCGCGGTCGGCTGTGGGCCTGAACGAGAACGACGCGAAGGACATGGGCCTCATGATCTCCTTCCTCGACGCGATCAAGGTCAAGCTCCGCACCGCCGTCCTCGTGGTCCACCACACCGGCAAGGAGGAGGGTCGCGGCATGCGCGGCTCCAACGCCCTTGAGGGCGCGGTCGATGCGGCATTCCAGGTCACGCGGAACAAGGGCCTGCGCGCGGTGAGCGTGCGATGCACCCGACAGAAGGACGCCCCGGAGCGTGAGGAGCCGTGGTGCTTCGAGGGCCGGGATATTGGCGGGCAGATGGTGCTCCAGCCTGTGACCTTTAAAGAATACTCCGACCTGACCAAGGTGCAAGACACCCTCCAGCCGGTCGAGATTGGGCGCATCCTCCGGGAGCTGTCCGCCGTGGGCGTGGAGAACGGGGTGAGCACGAACGTCCTGGCCTACGACATGGTGAACCGGGCGAACCCGGAGCTGACCGAGGAGGCGCGCGAGACGTTGGTGAAGCGTCAGGAGAAGGTGTTGGCGAAGCTGTCGCGGACGCGGCTGGAGGCCTATTGCACGGGCGTCGGCCCGAGCCTCCTGTGGTTCCTGCCCTAGTGGAGCGTTTGGCCGCTGTGGGCCATCTCGGCGTGATCTGCGCGGAGGTCAACCGCGACCCACTTCCGCAGCTCGACGAACAGCTCTTTGCGCTCGTCGTCGTTGAGCTTTAAATGATCCGCCAGCCTGCGGAACTCGTCGCGGATATCAGCAATCGAACCCAGGCAGACGATGCCCTCCGCGATCTCCAGGCCGTGCTGTTTCCGCAGGACCGACCAGCACAGCCCGTCTTCATCGACGCTGGCCGTGCCCACGATCTGCGGCGGGTGCTTGGCGTTCTTCCCGATGATCTGTAGGAAGATCGCGCCCAGGAGTGTCTGATTGCCGCGCGTCGCCACAATGGCCTTATACTGCCACGAGGCTTGCTCGTCGCTGGGCGTGGTGAAGATCGTGCGCTCGTCCATCCGTGGGCTCCTGAAAAAAGGGGGAAGGCCGAAGCCCTCCCCCAGGTGACGCAACCACATGCCCGAGGAGCCTAGGCCAGCGCATCGTCCAAGTCAAGGCTGTCGGCTTGGCGGCGGAGCTGGTCTGCCCTAGACCTTGATCTCGAACCGGGCGGGCTTGCCCGGATCGCCCGTAGCCTTCGCAGCCTCATAGAGGTCGCAGCCTTCCTTGGCCGCCGCGAAGTCCTCGGCGTTCCACCGCGCCGCCAGCTCGGCGACGGGCTTGAGGGCCTGCATCAGCTCTTGGGCGCGGCCCACGGCGGTCTCCAGCTCGCCGGGCACGTAGTTCGCCCCGCCGGTCAGGTTGGCCGCGTTGGTGCGCCGGTAGCCGCAGGCGTCCTTGCGGACGGCGCTGAGAACGCTATCCAGCTCCCAGCATTGGCCGTCGATCACGGCCACGATCTGGGTGAAGTCGTCGCTCAGGGTCTCGCCCACGTGAACGAGGGCTTTAAAGCTCTGTCCCATCTAGTCCTCCAAGAATTCCGGCTCGCCCGGTTGGACGGTCCATTGGTCCGCCTCCGCGTGGGAGGCAATTACAGCGCGTCGCCGCGCCAGCTCATCCGGGTCCAGCTCGACCCGGCTCTTGCTCGTCCGCTTCGCATGCGAGGGGAGCCATTCTCGCCGCCGCATGGTGCGCCCGTACTTCTGAAACGTCTCGCCGGTCTCCCTGGCGCTCGGGTGCTCCGGGGCCAGCTCGCCGACAAGCCGCGCGATGGCTGTGGTCTCCTTGGGTGTCCCCAAGATCACAGCGATGCGCTTCACGAGGTCGGAGGTGGAGGTCGGCCCCTCGATCTGACGAAGGGCCGCCGCCAAGGCCTCCTGCACCTTGTGCCGTCTCAGGCGCGGGTGGAGGTCGGCGAGGATCATTCCTCGTCGCCTCCGATGTCCTCCGAGCCCTCGACCTCGACCGATCCGCCACAGTCCTCATCCGGGCAGATCAGCGACTTGCCGTTGAGGTGCTTGGCCGTGGCGCGGAACGTGAACTCGCACTTGGCGCACGTGGCCTTGAGGAGATAGGTCTTCTTCTTGTCCCGGCTGTGGCCCTTGGGATCAATCGCCGCGTGCGGGATCGCGCCCAGCTCCTCCAGGATCGGGTCGGCCCACTCGTGCCAGCCCTCGCCCGCAACCGTGGCCGTGGCCTTGCCGTCGAGCCCCAGAGCGCGCACCACGGCTTTAAAGTTCTTGCCGTGCTTCTCGTCCGGGCCGAACAGCGTGTGCGCCAGCTCGTGGGTGAGAACGTCCGCGATCCGCGAGCTGTCGTCGAGCGTGGGGATCACGAAGATTTCGCGGGTCCCGTCCGCCGACGCGCTCTCGTGCCAGCATTGCCCGATGGCCTTCGCGCCACGGAACATGAAGCCGACCGACACCCGGATTTTCTCGGGCAGGGGATGGCCCCGCTCGGCGAAGATCGGGCGAGCCGCCGCGACGAACGCGCCCAGCCATTCCTCGCGGGTGGCGAATTTGGACGCGGGCCGATCAGCCGCCGGAGCCTTGGGGGCAGGCGTGGGAACCGCCGGGGCCTTCGCCTTGGGCTCCTTGCGGGGCTTGGGGGCAGGCGCGGCGGGCTCTTCCTCCAGGAAGCCGTCAAACACGGTCGGGCCGACCTCCGGGACGTGGGCGAGCTGATGCTCGGCGTTGAGCTGGCGACACACGCGCGCCGCCGTCTTCATCTCGACGTAGCTCTTGCCGGTGCGCTCACCGTCTTTCGTAATCCACGCCATGCCGACTTGCGGGTCGCGCTCGGCGGCATATGGGCCAGTCCCGAAATCGGGGCTTGTCAGGTTAAGGGGCATTGGGTCCTCCGTTGCCGTTGCTCGCGGCTATATACGCGCCGCCGGTAAACTTGTCAAATTCGCTCTCTCTAGCGGCTTTGCTAGACTTGTCAGATCGGGCATATGCTAGGTATCGAATGCCGCTAAGGCCCCGCTCCCTGCGGGTCGCCGTCCTGCGGACGATACCATGGGGAATTGAGTTTGTCAACCTTGCACACTTCACAAACTCGTGATCGTGCCATGGTTTCGCGTCGGCTGGCCTTGGCATACCGCGAGGGCCGCGCCTCGCCAAACCCTAGACAAGCGAAAGCCCCCTCAGGCGAACCCAAGGGGGCTAGGGCTTGAAGCTATGCGCCGAGCGCAGTAGCCGCCGCGCTGGCGTTCCAGTCCGCCGGGCGGGAGATGATAGACGCGGGGCCTAGGTTGACCAAGGCGAGCGCCTCTTGATCCGGGAAGAGCCGCCAGAAGGCGTCCTCCAGGGCCGCGCCCACGCGAGGCTCGCACGCCACGTCATAGGGGGCGATACGATCCTTGAACACGCGGGGCGCGTCGGGAGACTTCCACACGCCATCCGCGAAGGCGTTCAGCGTGAAGCCGCCAGCGAGCTTTAAAGCCTCCGCTTCCCACGCCTTGCGAGCGTGTTCAGTCGAAAGGCCCGCATTCGTCGCGAGCGGGAGGAAAAAGCGATACATGGTAAGCTTAGACATGGTGGGGTTTCTCCTTGGCTAGAGTGTTCGCTTCCGCTTCTATTTCCTCTGGCCTTTCGGTCCAAAGATCAGAGAGCGGCAATTCGCCTAGCGGCTTGGCGTGGGGCGCGACGAATACTGTTTGCGCCTTGGCTTCCGCTAGTGTTCCCGGCTTGCCATCGAGCTTATAGACTTCGATATGTGCGCCGTGAGCTTCCCATTTCTCGCGCTTCATGATCTTAGGATCATAAAACCACGATTGCGCTTGCTCGGCATGGGAAAAGCCGAAGACAACCGTAGGGGGCATAAACATTGGAGGGGGCAGGTAGTCCGCCAATACTCCAGGCTCATTGATAAGGGGATCAAAGCCGGGCGGAGGGTTGCGCTTTTCATCACGAAAGCCCCGCGTCGATATTGTCCCGTTATATGGGCCGCGTCCGGTTTCATCTTCCACACGGAAGATTAGCTTAGGCTTGGTCATCATGGCGCTCTTCCTCATGAATGGTTTCAACGAACACGGCCAGTATAGAGGCCATGCCTACGCCAATATGAGCGACCTTGTTCGACCATATGACGCTAAACGCTGGCCATAGGGCAGAAATCAGGTCACAGAAGAGAAGCACAAGGGCCGCGTAAATCAGCCCTAACCTTGCATAATGCTTCGGGCGCTTAGGGATAGCCCGCAACTTAGGATGCAGTCGCATGTATTGTTCCTCTTGCTGATGCTCCCGAACGCGAGAACGATACTAAAGGCGTCGCTAGACGCATGTTTTTAGCGAAGGAAGATCAGCCCACGGATGAGCGGAAACAGAAGAGTATCAAGCGAATACTTGCCCGACCCAAGGAAGAGAAGAGCAAGCATCATGACCACATACAGCACCTCAGGGAGATACAGCACGTCGTCAATATAGTCCGCCTTATCAAGCGGCTTCCAGGTCGAGATGCGCTTGAGGCCATCGAGCACGCAAGCGCCCGTGCAGATCAGGATGAGCCCAAGGCAGGCTAGAGGGGTGGCGAAGCCCAAGAGTAGGGCCGAACCGCCCGCCAGCTCCCCAAGGGGAATGGCGAGCATCATAGCGGGGTTGTAGACGTGCGCGGCCTTGAAGGTCGCGGCCAGCTCTGCACGCCTCACGGGATGCAAGAGCTTGTGCGCGCCAGAGATGACGAAGAAGACGCCAAGGCAGGCGCGCAGGATCAGGGAAGCGATATCATAGTGCATGGCAAAGGCTCCAGGTTGCGGGGCCTAGCGACGCCTTGAGTATCGCTCTCGCGTTCGGGTTTACGATGTCAAAGAACACGCGGGGCAACTTCCCCACGCCTTCGGCCCGGCCACCCTTGCGGGCTCCGGGCCTTGGGAGCTTTAAAGCTCGCTGGCGAGCGTGAGCTAGTCCAGGTAAATCGCCAGCTCTTGAGCAAGCGCCCGCTCGCTGGCCTCCGCTTGGTGCAGCACGTCAAGGGCCGCGTCAACGCGAGCGTATCCCTTTGCCGTGGGCTCCTTGCGCCACGCCGCTTGATAGGCGGCATTCGCGGCGCGTGTGGCCTCGCGAGCTTCGGCGAGGGTTTCGCGGGCTTCTTGCTTGGTCATGGTCTCATCCTTCGTGAGGTAGCAGGGGAACATTCCCCACGCCTTCGGCCCGGCCACCCTTGCGGGCTCCGGGCCTTGGGAGCTTTAAAGCTCGCTGGCGTGGTGAGCTACAGCACGTGGCCCACGGGATGCGAGGGGATCACGTGCAGCACGGTGACGGCTTGCCATGCCGCCTCGACGCTCCAGCCCCACCACGCGAAGAGCGCGAGGGACGCGAGGAGGAAGAGGAAGGCATTGCGCGCCATCTTGTCGCCCGCGATGCGCTCTCGCTCGCTCTGGGCGATAGCTGCGCGGGCTTTGTTGTGCTCCGTCACCATGCTTGGGCGGGTGAAGGCTGGCGAGGTGTTCATGGGTTGCGCTCCGTTGCTTGAACAACGCCACTATCCTAGCCAATCCCTAACGAAGCGTCAACGCCGCTATATACCCGATTTCGCATATGCCCAGTCTGCTAGACATGGCGAGGCTTGCATATGCCCAGTCTGCTAATGCGCGTCCCTCATTGCTAGCGATTGCATAGCGCATATGTCCGTTTACAGTTGTAAACTAGCGTGCTCGTTGGTCTACACGTGTAATTTGCCCATCAGTTTACAGGTGTAAGACCGGTGGGGGTGCCGGGAGGGTCTTGCTTTCGCCTGCCGCGTGTGTATGCCTAGCGATGGTCTGGCACGCGCCGGTCGAAAAAATTAGACCGGGTGGTGTACAGCGATAGACAGTTGAAAATTTTGGGCGACTTCGGTTGACAAGACCCCCTAACCGGTGTACATCGCGGATATGAGCACCGAAGCCCACCTATCAGAGTTCTACGCGCCCATCCCGGATGACCCGGCGATGCCGCCGTCCTTCCTCAAAATCTCGCCACAACAGCGGGCCTGGGTCATGGCGTACCTGGAGGCGGGCGACGAGAACGCGGCAGGGGCCGCCCGGCGCGCAGGCTACGGCAAGGACAGCGCCACCCCCGAGCAGGCGCGGCAAGCGTACACCCGCGCTGGCTACCGGAACGTCCACGACGATGACGTGCTGGCGGCGATGCGGGAGCTGGCCCAGGAGAAGTTCAGGATCGCCGGGTACAAGGCGGTCACGGCGCTCATGGAGATCGTCAAGGACCCCACCCACAAGGATCACTTTAAAGCCATCGAACGGGTGCTGGCGCAGAACGGCATGATCGCGGCGGTGCAGATCGAGCACAACCACAACGTCACGGTGACGGAGAAGGATCAGGTCGAGAAGGTGGTGGCGCTCGCCCGGCGGCTGGGCATGGACCCCCGCGCCCTCCTGGGATCGGCAGGCGTCGAGTACGTCGATGCGGAGTTCACCGAGGTCAAGCCGGAGTTGACAGCCCTACCCGAACCGGCTATGTCTTCGGCTGGATTGGAGGATTTGCTGTGAGCCTCATCAAGGGTAAGACCCCGCAGACCAAGCTGGGCGCGCAATGCCGCGAGCTGGCGAAGAAGCTGGCGGGCGAGTATGACATCGAAGCCCATGAACTGGAGCGCGCTGCCGCGAACCTGGACATGGCGGCCATATCGCTCGGGGCGCGCGGCGACCGGGTGAAGACCCTCGGGTCATACTATGCCGCGCACCAACTCTACCAGTCGGTCGCCGACCGCACTGGTCAACCCAAGCTTTAAAGGACACACTATGACCATCCAACTGATCGACAAGCTGAAGAACTTCGCCACCGCCGCCGAAGGCATGCTGACCACCAAGGCCAAGGAACTGGCTCCGAAGCTGCACGCGGCGGCGGACGACCTGGAGCACAAGCTCGAAGCCTGGACCTCCAGCGTGGACCACTGGGTCGAGACCCACTTCACGCCGGAAGCCGAGAAGCTGCGCGAGCAGGCCGGGGCCGACTACCGGGCCGCCGTCGCCGAGGCCCACAAGCTGGTGGACGAGGCCAAGACCCACCTGTAAGCATGGGCTCCTACAACCCCAAGCTCGCGGCGCTCATCGAGACCCTGGAGGCAGCGGCCAACCGCCGCTCCTTCAGGAAGCTCGACTTCTGGACGCCCTACCCCAAGCAGAAGGAGTTCATCCGGCTCGGGGCGACCGTGCGTGAGCGCCTGCTCATGGCAGGCAACCAGAACGGCAAGTCGGACACCGGGGGCTTCGAGACGGCCAAGCATCTGACCGGGCGCTACGGCGACGACTGGGTGGGCCGCCGCTGGGATCGACCGGTGCGGGCGTGGGCGGACGGCGAGACCGGCCTGCTCGTGCGCGACGTGCAGCAGAAGAAGCTGTGCGGGCCGCCGGGCGTGACCGCCGACTTCGGCACCGGGTTCATCCCCAAGGAAGACTTCGTGGACGTGTCGCTGGCCCGAGGGGTCACGGATGCCTACGACACCATCCAGGTCAAGCACTACCGGTCGGACAGCACGTGCGACGGGACCAGCACCCTGACGTTCAAGTCCTACGAGCAGGGCCGGACGAAGCACCAGGGCGAGCCCATCGACTTCGACTGGTGCGACGAGGAGCCGCCGCAGGACGTGTACTCCGAGATCGTGACGCGGACCACCGCGACGAAGGGGATGGTGTTCACCACCTTCACCCCGCTGAAGGGCATGTCCGAGGTCGTCCGCAAGTTCCTCCAGGAGCCCAGCCCCGACCGTCAGGTCGTGACCATGACCATCGACGACGCGGAGCATATCCCCGCCGAGGACCGCGCCGCGATCATTGCCGCGTGGCCAGCCCACGAGCGCGACGCCCGCGCCAGGGGTATCCCGATGATGGGCTCGGGGCGCATCTTCCCCTACCCGCACGAGATGATGCTGGAGCCCGCGCTGTCGCATATCCCAGCCTACTGGACCAAGCTCTGGGGCATCGACTTCGGGATCGACCACCCGTTCGCCGCCGCGCTGATCGTGTGGGACAAGGACAACGACGTGATCCATCTGCACTTCACGCACCGGATCGCCGGGGCGCTGCCGCTCCAGCACGCCTATCAGATGAAGCAGATCGGGCGCAACGTCCCCGTGGCTTGGCCGCAGGACGGCACCCAGCGGTCGAAGGACGGCACGGGCGAGACGCTCGCCACCTCCTACCGCAAGCAGGGCGGGCTCCTCATGCTGCCCGAGCACGCGACGTGGCCGGAGGGTGGCGTGTCCACCGAGGCCGCGATCATGGAGATGCAGGAGCGGATCACCACCGGACGCTTTAAAGCCCCCGCGCACCTGGGCGAGTTCTGGGAGGAGTTCGACCTCTACCACCGCAAGGACGGCCAGATCGTCAAGGTCAACGACGATATCCTGTCGGCGCTCCAGAAGGCGATCATGATGAAGCGGTTCAGCCGCGCTGTCGCGCTCGGCCCCGGCGGCGGCCTCGTCCGGCCCAAGAACGGCGGCATCGCGACGGGGGTTGACTTCGATTTATTCTAGGCGCAGATAGTCAAGCCAGACTTGACATTCCAGCCAGGAGCCAAACCATGATCGTCCTGCTCGCCATCGTCACCTTCTTCTCGTCCGTGGACCGGGAGCCCTTCACCGCTCTGCTCCGCGCCCCGAGCATGGAGGCCTGCCAAGCCAAGGCCGCCGAGCAATCCCTGAAGGCGAGCGCCGACCCTGAGGTCGAGGGCTACGTCTTCAAGTGCATCGTGGTCCCCACGAAGTCCTGACATGCCGCTCGACGCCAACTCCATGCTGGGCTCGGTCCAGCTCCAGATGCCGTCCGGCGTGGCGGCCAACGCCAGCCAGATGCTCGGGCTCCCCGGCCTGGGCAACAACCTCCAGGACGACGCGTCCGCCGAGGAGTTCGCCAAGCGCCGCAAGCTGATGGGCCTGACCGAGGGCAACGAAGCGCAGTACGGCGCGGCGGACATGCTGCTCGGGAAAGCGGTGTGAGCA
>DATGEP010000238.1:0-18784 GCA_035310125.1 Ktedonobacterales bacterium | reverse complement strand
CGCACCCATCGACCTCACGAACCAATGACTTGGAGTGAGTCCCATTTGCTACCCTCCCAGACCCCGTCGGCCGGTCTGTCTCAGAACGTGTTTTGGAATGCGCAGCGAATAGGTGGCGACTGGCACGTTACTGACATCTGCGCTGAGAACTAAACTTGGCGCACACGCGCTTGCCCATGTGGTCTGACTCCATCCAGCAGATCCATGGATGTCCGCGCAGGCATCAGTAAGATACGTGCTGGTAGGGGTGACATCATCCCGATTACCTTGTATACTTGGCCACAGATACGGCCGCTCCATATCGGGTCAGTCGTATGCGAGGAGAGATGGGCGATACCGATGCAGAGTGCGCTCGTCTCAGCAGGAACGTTGGGTACTGTGGAGGACACTTCTGTGCTTGCTATCTCCACTGCCCCTGAGAAGCTGGAGGAACACCAATGGCGATTGCGGTGATTTCAGACGCCCCAAACGTCGGCGCTGAGCAGTTCCAGGCAGTCCAGCAGCAACTGAACCTCACGGCCAATCCACCGCAAGGGGGCTTGGCGCTGCTAGCGGGGCCATGGGCGGGCAGCTGGCGGGTCCTCAACGTGTGGGAATCCCAGGAGGCCTGGGAGACCTTCCGCCGGGATCGGCTGGAACCAGCCTTCCAGCAGTTGGGGTTTCCGATGCCCCAGTTCCAGGTCTGGCCGCTGGAAGCCCTTATGCTGTCGCCGAAACAGCCATAACGCCGTCGCCCACACCCCGCGAACAGACGGCAGGTGATACGAAGGGTCGCGCGGTAGCGGCCCCGACACCGCACGGTGGATCGCGCTCGAGCTGCAGCACGAAGGGATTCGTCCCGTAGCTGCCGCAGTTCTACGCGCCAGAACGCTCGCCCTGGTTTTCGTAAGCGTCTACCCAGCGCGCGCCAAGCTGCCTGCACCGGGATCGTCCCGACGTAAGGATTCGCCTGCGTCATCAAAGCCGAACACGCCTAGCCACTCAGGGCACCGTTGGACGGCCCTCTATCTGCACGCACAGCGGCGTAGTAGGAGGCGAATCGCCGCCAGCTCGATCAGCGTTTCGCTGGTCTGCACGCGGCGCTCGTAGTCCTTGGCCAGCCGTCGGTTGCGATTTAACTAGGCGAAAGCACGCTCAACGACCCACCGGCGTGGTTGCACAGCGAAGCCGCGCGTACCTGCCTCACGCTCGACGACCTGCAGGTCCCAGCCAGTGCCCTGCTGTCGGCACCAGTCGGCCAACTCCTTGCCCCGATAGGCGGCATCTGCCCAGATCTTCTTAGAGCGTGTTTTGGAAACGCGCCGAGGGGACATAACGCTGTACGCTCCGCCGCATGAACACGACGTTGCGTCATGTCGGTGATTTTCCAGCATACGCTCTACCAGCTTGACCCAATAGAGCACTACACCATACACTTGGTCGAACGATTCTCCGCGGCCTCACGCATGCATGACCACGAAAGGCTCATGAACATGAGAGAGCATGCCGAACTACCGCCGCAACCGACCAGCTCGCTGAAACAGCTTGATAGCTTGGTTGGTGAATGGACTATGGTGGGAACTCATCCTGCTTTCACATCTGCCGCGCATGGGCATTCGTCTTTCGAATGGCTGAGGGAAGGAGCCCTCCTAGTCTGGCATTTTGAGTGGGAACGCCCCGGCCCTCCGAGCGCGCTCAGTGTCATTGGCCATGATGACTCGGTTGAAATGTGTTCCATGCTCTATGCCGATGAGCGGGGTGTTGCGAGGGTCTATCAGATGAGTCTCGAAGGCGGCGTCTGGAAGATGTGGAGAGATGCGCCGGACTTCTCACAACGCATGACGGGCACATTCAGCGAGGATGGAAACACTATCATCGTTCAAGGAGAGTTGTCGCGCGATGGTGCACAGTGGGAACAGGACCTGGGTGTGACGTATACGAGAAAGCCATGAACGGTATCTGCTCGCCCGGTTTTCCATTCTGTTGACCGCGAGCTTCTCCCATGGCGTGCGGGCTATGCGAGCAACATCTCGTCCACCTGCTCAACTGCCTTGCCCGGTTCCCTGATAGGCGCCCCGTCTCTCAGCACTCAGCAGCGCGTATGCCGCTGCGTTGTGCCGGCCTTCTTTGTAAAACACGCTCTCAGAAACGAACCAGCGTGTTGAAAAAGGGCGCCAAGATCGCCGATGGCTGCGTCACCTGTCCCTGGCATAACTCCCGCTTCGCGCTCGACAACGGACGTGTGATCGATGGGCCCGCGACATTCCCGCTGCCTCACTTCAAGACACGCATCCGCAATGGCCAGATCGAAGTCAGGATGACGCCCCAATAGCCGCATATAACCGCATAGAGGTTGCCTGCCTGGGGCGTCACCCCTTCAGGCGACCTCATAGATGTGCGTGAGCGTGTGGCTGCCCATGCGTCAGGTAGTGGACGATTGCCGCTTCCCAGGAGGCGATGTAGACCTGATAGTGATCTGCCGTGAAGCGGTCGAGATATGCCGCGCCATGAGGCGTAAGCGCCGTGAGCGTGTAGCTGACACGTGCGCTGGTTGTCTGAGGGCCAGTCGCCGCGCAGGCAATGTCAATCCGAGTCAGATGCGAGGTTGGCGCGACATTCAGGTAGCTGATCGTCGTCTGTTCCGGGTCATAGCCGATGATGGTCCATATCTTCATCGGCTCACTGGCATGCTGCGTCGTGAAGACGGTTCCGACCTGCGCCGCGCCTGACGCCGGATAGAGCATCACAGGGTTCCAGTCAGGTTCCCATCGCCTTTCTCCGAGCGGAGAAAACAGGGGGAACACCTCATTGGGCGGGGCTGGCAGGCGGATGGTCTGCGTGCGCGTGATCTGCTGCGCGACAAACGTGGACATGGCGGCATGCTCCTCTCTGCGCACGGCGCTATGATGGCTGCTGCTCGGTGGACTGTTTGGCGGGCGCTTCGATAAAGTGATGGCTGGCGCTGGCGTCATAGGTCATGCCATAGACTTCCCTGAGCTGGGCGACCCGTTTGAGTGTCTCCGCGCTAAACGGCTGTTCCTGCTCAAAGGCATGGAGGACAATCCCCTCAAGGAGATCTCCGAGTGAGAGATCAAGGTATTCCGCCAGCGCCTTGAGGACTTTGACCATGCTCTTCTCCATGCGCGCTCCAATCTGCACCCGCTCAACCGAGGCCGAGCGATCGTGTGGCCGCGAACTCATGTCTGAATGATCCATAAAGCCTCTCTACTTATGTGTTACCAATATAACAACACATCTAGGTAACAATATAACAGTAGTGGCGTTCGCTGTCAATGCTGGCGGCGCGCTGGCGGCGTCTCGTCGGGAGGCGGATGCGCTCCTACGCGTGGACAAACGATTGCGCAACGTATACACTGGGCAGTGCTCGCATGTCAGGCGAGGCCGCTAGATGAGGCGCCAGAACACGCGCCCGGGACACGCGCCCGGGACACGCGATGTCTAGCGCCGGTTCCTCGGATGCAAAGGAGCGCGCGATGGTAGGACTAGTCAGATCCATGGCTGCATCCTCCTACGGGATGCAGCTTACCATCCGTTTATGAGATGACTTCTAATGCAGGCGTTGATACACCTTGAGCAAGATCATCAGCGCAAACTTTTGAGAAGGTCCACGTGCTTTTGTGGCGACAAAGGCGATATCCCCCGGCGTTGGGGTGTAGATCTCGCGTAGCTCCTTGACTGAGGGTGCGCGAGTAAAGCGAGGATAGGCGGTTCGTTCAATCGCCGGCATAGGCGCATCTCCTGCCCACCACAGATTTCTATGAGACCGACCTATAGAGGCGGGCGAATACGCCTATCCTAACGGAGAAGCTGTCTCATCAACCATAAAAGGCACGCTACGCTAGGACTATCAGTATATGCGTCTGACTGTCCAGAAAACGCTGAATTATGTTGGACGTGGGCCTCTCTTTCTCTCTTCCTGCCCGGCGTTCCATGCTCGTGCAAGGTGCTGCACGCCTTCCTCAATCTCGCGTTCGGTCCAGGAGGCATAGCCGAGCAAAACGCCGCCACGACCCGTGGGTTCCATATGGTATGCCGAGAGGGGAGAAACGATCACGCGTTGCCTTTCTGCCTTGCTCGCCATGTCGCGATCATCGGTGCCTTCTCTGAGCCAGCCGACCAGATGCAATCCGTCGGCTGGCCGTTCAATGGTGAGCATCTCTCCAAGAGAGCGCTCGGCGCAATCCCGCAAGAGATTCCCCCGTTTCGCATACAGCGAACGCATGCGGCGGATATGGCGAGCGAAATCTCCTTCCCTCATATAGGTTGCTACCGCTGCCTGTTCAAGCGTCGGCAGAAAGCTATTTGCTGTGCACAGGGCAGTGACAAAGGTATCGATGAGCGAGGGAGGAACGACTAAATATCCTAGACGTAATGCTGGGAAAAGGACTTTGCTAAAGGTTCCCAGATAGAGCACCTGTTCTGCACCTTCAAGCCCTTGCAGCGCCGGTATAGGACGACCAAGGTAGCGATACTCGCTATCGTAGTCGTCCTCAATGATCCAGGCTCCAGCAACTCGGGCCCAATGCAACAGTTCGTAGCGTCGGGCAAGGCTCATGGTCACGCCTAGAGGGAATTGATGTGAGGGAGTCACATAGATGAGCCGGGCGTCTGGGTGCTTCTCTCTCCCACTCATAACATCTATCCCCTCCTTATCAATGGGGATCGGGAAGACGATAGCCCCCGCGTCCTCAAACGCCGCTTTCGCATAGGGATAGCCGGGATCTTCTATCCCGGCGGCATCTCCTGGGTTCAGGAGCAGGCGCGCTGCCAGGAACAGTCCCGCCTGCGCGCCTGCGACCACAATCACCTGGTCCGCTGTGCAGCGCACGCCCCGCGAAATGGTGAGATAGGTTGCAATCTCCTCCCGCAACGGACGATAGCCCGCCACATCTTGATAGCCGAGCTGTGAGGGGGAAAGTTGACGTGCCACTCGCGCGACTGTCCGTGCCCACTCCTGCTGCGGAAAGTTCTCAAGCGCAGGAAGCCCGAGACAAAAAGGGATGCGAGCATTGCCTCTGCCAAAGCCGGGCGGCAACGAGCGCGCGGGGCCACGCTGCGATACGCTTGCGTACCGATTTACTGGCTCAGAAGGCTTCATCACTGCTGCAGGTATGGTCGTTTGGTGGAAGAGCTTCTCAGAAAGGTGCTTTGTGACGTAGGTGCCCGCTCCCACCTGTCCCTCAATATACCCCTGGGCAACGAGATCCTGGTACGCCTCTTCGACGGTGGTGCGCGAGACCCCCAACTCGCGGGCGAAAGCACGCGTTGAGGGCAGACGTGTTCCAGGTGCCAGGTACCCGGTGCGAATGGCTCGGCCAAGCTGCTCATAGAGTTGGCGGCGCAGGGGCAGGTTGGCGCTCGCATCCAATTGGATGCTGGGCAAAGGGATATGTGGTGTTGCCTTTGGCATACGCGGTCTCCTCAGGACAAATAATGGCTGCCTCAATATATTTCATAATGGCTATTTTGAACAGGCCAATCTTCTGATAGAGTTTCGTCAGGGAAGGTAATCTCCACCGAGAAAGCAGGTTCCGACCGAACTGGCAGCCCGCGTTCTCAGGATGGCGCGAAAGCTTCCCGCACGTCGCCTTGTGAAGAGGGACTGTCAGGCAGAAAAAGAAAGGACCATGATACAGCTATGGCAAACATTTTAGTGACAGGGGGAACAGGCGACCTGGGCCATGCGGTCGTTGCACCATTGCTCGCTCGGCACCACACTCCTCGTGTTTTGAGCCGTCAAACATCCCCCCGATCTTCCTCTCGGCACCGAAGTGATGTCAGGCGATCTGACATCAGGATCGGGGCTCTGCGAGGCCGTTAAGGAGGTGGATACTATCATTCACTGCGCCAGTTCGCCAAAAGTGCCACAGGCAACGGACATTGGAGGAACACGCATGCTCGTTCAGGCTGCTCGCGAGAGCGGCTCTCCCCATTTCATCTATGTCTCCATCGTCGGTACAGACCGCTCGCCTGCTCTCTATTATCGGGCCAAGCGTGAAGCAGAGAATCTGATTGCGCAAGCAGGGCTTCCCTGGTCTGTGGTGCGTGCCACGCAGTTTCATAGCTTTGGTTTATGCCTCATTCAGTCGCCTGGCACCGATGCACTGAATGTCATTCCCGTTCCGCCAGATACACGCTTGCAGACCATTGCCGCCGATGAGGTCGCTGAACGCCTGGTAACGCTGGCCGAGCAGGGTGCGACGCACCAGATCGAGGAGATGGGAGGCCCGCAGGTGCTCACCCTCGAAGAGATGGTCCAGAGCTACCTGCGAGAGAGAAATCGGGAAGCACGTCTGCGAGCTGTAGAACCGCCCAACTCTCTGTTTGCCGCCTTTCGCTCCGATGAACCACTGCGTCCAACAGCGGCCAGGGGCAAGCAGACCTGGGACGAGTTTGTGCGCTCCTGGTATCACGAACGGGGTGGCTATCCGGCGCCAAAGGCGCAAACGCTGGTGTTGTCTGAGGAGACGGTGCAAGTCCATGATCCCGTCCAGGTGAGTGTCCTGACAGTAACGCTTGAGCCTGGCGCGCAGGGAGCGCCACCACATCACCATCCTGGTCCGGTTTTCGGCTACGTCGTAGAGGGCGAGGTCCTCTTTGAAATGCGCGGACATGTACCCAGGATCTACAAGCAGGGCGAGGTGTTCTACGAGCCGTATGGCTGCCTTCACCTGCTCGCAAGCAACCCCAGCCCTTTCCAGCGGGCCGTCTTTGTCGCCGCTCTGCTCGGCGAGCCAGGTCAGCCTATCTTGACACCGGTACAACTCCAGGTCGGCACCAATAATCCTATAGACAGCAGTCAGGGCGTCTGTTGCTGATAGCAAGAAAGGAGTTCGAAACATGGCAGCATATGTGCTCGTCGATTTTGAAATCATCGATGCCGAGGGATTCCGAGAATATGCAAAGCGGGTCGGTACAACGATTGCGGCCTATGGAGGAACCTATCTGGTGCAAGGTGCCACTGCCGAGACCCTCGAAGGAGATTGGTCTCCCCACCGCCTGGTGATCCTTGAATTTGGAAACGTCGATCAGGCCAAACGCTGGTACGCTTCAGAGGAGTACGCAACGATCAAAGCGATCCGCCACAAGACGGCGCATACACACATTATCGTGGTCTCAGGGAATCCCAACCGTATGGAGAAAGCGTGAGTGCTCTTTTGATTCATCAGCACACCGCTTGCGAACGAAAGGAACAAGACAAGGGTATGAAAGCAATCCGTATTCATGGGCGTGGGGGTCCAGATCATTTGATCTATGAAGATGTCCCACAACCACAGCCAGGACCAGGGGAAGTATTGGTGCGCGTCTATGCAACGGGCGTCATTGCCCCAGAACTGACCTGGCCTGTGACCTATCAGACGAGAACGGGAAGCCCGCGTGCTTTCCCGATTCCAGGGCACGATCTTTCAGGGGTGGTGGAGGCGGTAGGCCCTGGCGTTCCCGATATTACCCCAGGGTTAGAGGTCTATGCCCTCACGGCTTTTGATCGAGATGGCGCCGAGGCCGAATGGATCATTGCCCTCCCTGGCGAGCTTGTCCCCAGGCCACGCTCTCTCGACCATGTGCAAGCGGCAGCCGTTCCATTGACTGCCCTGACAGCCTGGCAGGCCTTGTTTGAGCACGCGAACCTCTCGAAAGGACAGACCGTCTTGATTCATGGTGCAGCAGGAGGCGTCGGGGTCTTTGCCGTCCAACTCGCCCACTGGATCGGTGCGCATGTCATCGCAACCGCCTCTGCTCGCCATCGCGATCTCCTCCAAGAATTGGGTGCCAATGAGATCATCGACTATACTACCACGCGCTTTGAGGAGGTGGTCCATGATGTCGATCTCGTCTTCGATCTGGTTGGCTCTGACACCTTGGAGCGATCCTGGCAGGTGGTGAAACCAGGAGGAGTGCTTCTCTCCGTAGCGCGCCCGCCTAAAGCTCCGCAAGACAAGGGACAGGATATACGCTCAGTCTGGTTTATTGTTGAACCCAACCGTGAGCAACTGAGCCAAATTGGCACCTTGATTGATGCAGGGCACCTTCGGCCTGTCATCGATACCGTGTTTCCTCTGTCTCAGGCTCGTCAGGCGTATGAGCAAGGAGCCAGAGGGCACACGCAAGGGAAAATAGTCCTCCGTGTGGTGGACGAAAGCGCTCAGTAATGTCGCTTGTTGTTGCCGTTGTAGAAGGATGGAGAGGCCAGAGTAAAACAAGAGTGACGCCCTGTGTTTAAGGGCCAAACCTGCTCATTTGGAGGATCTGCCCACGGGATACGCAACGAGTTAGAATTGTGGAGGAAAACACTATGGCAACGTTAAGCTATACACAGCAGCGAGAAGCGCTGGTCCAGGCGGCTCAGCGCCTCGGCCACGCTGGCGTAATGTCCCCTAGCGGCCACGGCAATATGTCCGCGCGTCTGCCAGAGCCCGGGCTCATGCTGCTCACCTCGGTCAGCTATCTGACCCATCTCACTCCCGAACAACTGGTGGTGATCACCTTCGATGGCGAGGTCGTGGAGGGCTCTCTCGATCCAACCACGCGCGAGATCGTCGGCATGCATGCCTGCGTCTATCGTGAGCGGCAGGACGTGAACGCGGTTATTCACACGCACTCTCCCCGCGTGACAAGCTTCGCCCTGGCTCATCAGCCTCTCCCATGCCGCTACGAGGCCTTCCTGCGTTTTGGCATGACCGATGACATCCCCGTGGCCGATTGGGCCCCGCGTGGCTCTCGCGAGGCGGTGAGCTCCATCGTCGAGCAGCTGAAGAATCATCCCACCGTGCCAGCCGTGCTGCTTGCCAATCACGGCCTGCTCGCCTTCAGTTCTGACCCGCTGGCAACGGCACAACTCATCATTATTATGGAGGAAGCTGCCCAATTAACCCTGGATGCACGTACCATCGGCGGTGCTCAGCCCTTCCCGCCCGGTGCCCTCGAGCAAGAACGCCGCCACATGCAACACTACGGCTCTAGAGCAGTGTACATAACTCTTGATCCCTTTCATCAAGAGCAGGAAGCGGATAGCCACGATGAGTAAGCCATCCAAGAGCGTCCTGTGCCGTGATGAGGCCCAAGGCAGCAGCAATGGCTTCTTGCAAGTCCTCATGAATGCGAGCGCCTGCTCGCCGCAAAAAGGTCTTCAGTTTGGAGAAAGTCTCCTCAATCGGCGAGAAATCGGGTAAATAGCTCAACAGAAACAGAAGGATAGTGGAAAATGAAACCAAACCATTTGAAATGAAAAGAGAGTGTCAACATGAATCAAACCTCAGTTGATCAGATTACGCTTACCCATATTGGCGGTCCTACGGTCCTCATCAAGATCGGCCAACTGCGCTTTCTGACCGATCCAACCTTTGAGCTAGCAGGATATCACTATCGTTTTGGTCAGGAAGTAGCGACCAAGTATACATCTCCTGCGCTGCTCCCTTCCGCTATTGGATCGATGGATACAGTCCTGTTGAGCCACGAGCAACATAATGATGATCTTGATCCAGCAGGTCGCGCCACCTTTCTCAGGTGGGGCAGGTGCTCACTCCTCCTTCCTCTGCCCAACGCCTGGGTGGCAACGCCCGCGGAGTCTCTTGCTGGGACACAGTGCCGCTGGTAGGAAAGGATGGAATGCAAGTCCGTGTGACGGCAACCCCTGCACGCCACGGTCCGGAAGAGATCAAAGAAGCTATTGGCGATGTAAATGGATGGATTCTCGAATGGGAAGGGCAGCGTCGCGGTACTCTCTACATTTCGGGTGACACCGTTTTATTCGAAGGTGTAGAAGAGATGGCCCGACGGTACCAGATCGGAGTAGCTCTACTGCATCTCGGTGCATCTTAAATCAGGCGAGCAGCAATTTTTCGCCCTCTGCTGGTTGAGCAGTTTTCTTTCGTTTGAAGAGGCTCAGGGGCAGGCACTCCATCGGGCGTTTGCCTTGCAAATCCAGAGCATGCAGTCGACAGAACCAGGAGGAGAACGATGACAATTCAGGAGCAAGATCTCCCTCTCCTGATTATCGGAGCGGGCATTGGGGGACTGGCAACAGCTCAGGCCCTCCAGCAAGCCGGCTTTGGGGTACGAGTCTTTGAACAGGCAAACCAGATCAGAGAAGTCGGAGCGGGGCTCACACTGTGGCCGAATGCGGTCCGGGTGCTCCAGGAAATCGGTCTGGCCGATCTGGTCCAACAACTGGCCCAGCAGCCTACATCCGCGCAGGCTGGTTTCTATACCATGAGAGGAAAACCACTGGTCCAACTCCCGCCGCAAGCAATGGAGGAACAGTGTGGGGGACCAACCATCGCAATCCACCGCGCGGAACTCCAGGCAGCGTTGCGGGAGCGGCTCGCGCCGGGCACACTTGTCCTGGACAGGCAGCTTATCGATTTTGAGCAAGACACTACAGGAGTGACAGCCTGTTTCGTGCGAGGTGAGCGGGTGCGTGGCAGCCTGCTGATCGGAGCCGATGGCATCCGTTCGCAGGTCCGTCAACGGCTCTTTCCCCAGAGCCAGCCGCGCTACGCTGGGTATACTGCCTGGCGAGGTATCGCCACGGGCGTAACGCCACCATTGATAGGCGAATTGTGGGGGCGTGGCAAGCGCTTCGGCATTGTTCCTCTGACAGAGGAGCACGTCTACTGGTACGCGAGCTGTAATATCCCGGAAAACGCGCCAGAGAGGCCGGAGGGGCGTCAAAAAGAATTGCTGGATCGGTTCAAGGGCTGGCATCCTCTGGTCAGCACGCTTCTCAATGCGACAGAAGCCTCGGCGATTCTGCGCAACGAGATCTCTGATCTCCAGCCGCTGACCTTCTGGAGCAAGGGGCGCGTCACCCTGCTGGGGGACGCGGCGCACGCGATGACGCCGAACATGGGTCAGGGAGCCTGTCAGGCACTCGAAGATGCGCTGATCCTAGCCCGGAGCCTGCGCCACGCGCAGGCTCAAGAGAATGCATTAGATGTATATCAACAGAAGCGCATGGCTCGCGCCAACATGGTCGTCGTGAAGTCGCACCGGATGGGCTTGGTCGCGCAATGGGAGCATCCTCTGGCCTGTTGGCTGCGTGATTCTCTTTTGGCGCTCACTCCACCACACCTGCTGCTGAAACAATTTAAACCTGTGGCAAGCTATACCTGGGTGTAAATGTGATCGCTTAGCTTGCCTTTTAATCAACAGCAAGGGTTCGGTGCAGGTGAAGTAGACAAAAGGAGACCCGAGAGCGCATCCTGCTGGACATGAACACCCCAGAATGGGAAGCGCTCCGAGCCTTCCGCCATGAAGTGTACACGTTGTTTGGGTGTCGCCGCGATGCCCTGTTTGAGGCGCTCGACGCCGTGCTGAGTGCGCCAACCCTCGAAACGCCAGCCCACTTGAGCACACGGCGGCAACGTTGCTCCTGCTGCAAGGGGTGCCAGTGAAGGTGGTGAGCGAGTTGCTGGGGCATGCCTCCGTCACCATCACTATGAACCTGTACATGCATGTCCTGCCGACGATGCAGCGCGCCGCCGCGGATGCGATGGAGGCACTGCTTCAGCGCCAACTGCAGTCAAAATTGCAGTTAAATGGCGAAAATTGAGACAAATCGCAGTCAGGTAGAGCGCCCAAAGTGGCTTAAATTCATGGGTGGCCCCGGCGGGAATCGAACCCGCATGCTCGGTTTAGAAGACCGATGCTCTGTCCATTGAGCTACAGGGCCGGGGATGACGAGACGCCGCATACGGTCCCGTCGCTGCGTATTCTACCACACTCTGGAGGGCGGCCAAGCTTCTATGGAGGTCTGCGCCAGGCTCCGTGAGCGCCGGGGGGCATCACCACTCTCCATGCCCCATCACGTCTCCTCACACCTCGCTGATCCTGATTGATCCCCTGGCAGACTTTGCTCGGTATCAGTAGGATATAGCCGGGCAAACGGCTCGCGACGCTCGCGCTACGATGAGGAGCTCTCTCTATGTCCGTTCAGCTTGTCGCACAGACGATCCAGGCTACTCTGGCTCCCGTGGTGCTGATCACCAGCATCGCCATTATGATTGGCGGTATGCTCCAACAATACAGCGCCACGAATGACCGCCTGCGCGCGCTGGCGCAAGAGCGCTTGCAGCTGCTGCGCACCCCGGACGGTGCCATCGCGACGCTCGATTCGCCCCTGGACGCCTTCACCACTGAGCGCATCAGCGAGATTGACCAGCAAATGCCACTGCTTCTGCATCGCCATAGGCTTATCCACAATGGGGTGCTCACTGAGTATTGCGCGATCCTCGTGTTGGTGGCAAGTATGATCGTCATCGCCATCTCGGCGGCTACTCATTCCAACACGACCGCCGCGTTGATCGTCTTCCTCATCGGTACTGTGATCATGCTCGCCGGCATCCTGCTTGTCGCGATGGAAATCCGGATCTCCGACGACGCCGTCTCCTTCGAATCGCGGCGCGTGCTCACACTCGGCAAGTGACCCCGCCGCTCTCGTACGCTGGGCGCGGAGTTGGAAGGTGGGTCCGCGAACTACGCGGCGCCCAGATAGGCGATGAGGCATTCGATCCCCGCGCTGGCGCCCGTCACTTCCCGGAGCCGCCGTCCCAACAGCGTCACATGGCGCGCGGGCGTCACTGCCCATGCTTGATCTGTGCTGGCGCGTACGTCGTCCGCCGCTGCCTGCGCACGCGCCAGCACGGCGGGACTGCAGAGGCCGAAGCCTTCTACATACGCCAGCCCTTGCGCCTGGCAATGCGCTCGCACCTCTGGTGCAGCGAGGCGCGCCCAAATATCTTCCTCGGCGCAGCCCAACCGCTCGGCCAGGCACGCATCCGTCAGTACGCCGGCAGCGCGCGCCTCCTCTACCAGGGCCACCACCGCGTCGGTGTTCGCCGCGCGCTCCGAGTCTCCCGCAGCGCGCGCCAGCAGCGACGGCAGCGCGGCCACGTCATGCCGGCTCGCATACGTCAGGGTGAGCGGGCCTGTCGCCTCCTCCACCGGCGCGACAGCCGTCTCACCCGCCACCCGCACCGCGACCAGCGGCACATGCGCCGCCAGCGCCGCCAGCCGCTCCACACCAGCCGTGGCGGTGGGCGCCGGTACGAGGTACACGCGCCGCCAGCCGCGCGTGCAGATGAAGAGCGTGGGCACCATCGCGCCCATGCGGATAACTGGCTCGGTGGCGCGCCGGATCGTCCACCCGTCAGTGGCGCCCGCACGGCGCAACACGGCGAAATCACTCGCGAGCGCATCAACCGACCGCGACACAGCCAGCAGCGCCAGCGCATCACCGAGCGGCGCATCATCTGGTGCGGGTGCGCCAAGATCGTTCAGCACAGCGGCATCAAGCCGGAAGCGCCACTCGCCGCCGCCCGGCGCCGCCACCAGCGCTTCGCCGGATCGTACGGGCAGACCGCATGCCAGTAGCGCAGCGAGCGTGCGGACGAGGCGGGCGCCATGGCGCGCCCAGCCACCGGTCGCATCCTGTCGCCCTTGCAGCACCAGCTCCCGGCTGGCAAGCTCCGCGGTTACATCCGCTTCGACGCAGATGTCGCGCACGGTATCGGCGTCGCGTGCGGCCCGGCTTAGCGAGAGCCGAATGATGCTGGCATTCGCGAGCAGCGCCGCCGCTATCTCATAGTTGTAGCGGGCGATGACGTCCGCTGCCTTCGGCACCGGCCCTGTGCGCACGAGAATCGCGTTGGCGGGCAGGTCAAGGCCGATCAGCACGTCAATGTCATGCGCCGTCAGATCGAGATTCTCTGCCGCGGCGGACACGAAAGCCGGACGCACGGCGGCGCCGACAAATCCCGCATGGGCGGTGTTCGCCCGTCGAAACAGCCAGAGCCGCAGATCGCTGGGTGTGACAATGCCACGTGCGGCCAGCACCGCGGCGCGCTCCGGCGTAAGCGCCTCCGCGAAGGTACGGGCGCGATGGCGATAGCTGGCCGCGAGACACGCGACGACGCACCGCGCAATCTTGTGATCGCCGAAAAGCTGGACGATGACTTCCGCATCAAGCTCGCGGCGTGTGCGGCCGCGCATACTTTCCAGATACCGCACAGCCAGCTCGATGCGTGGCGCGAGCGTGCGGTCCCGCAGAAAGCGCGGATAGACCGTACGCGACTGGCCATTGTCTGAGCGGCGCGTCGTCTTGCGCAGATCGGTCAGCTTCAGCATGATTAGCTTCTTTCCAGGGATAGGTCTCCCGCGCGGCGCTTCGGGCGTCTGCGCTGGGCGGCGGTGCGCTCAGTGGTGCGGCGCGAGATCAGCTCGTAGAGCTGCGCCTCGGTGGGTTTTGGTCGCAGCACCCGTCCCAGCCGCTGCACATATTCGCGCATGGAGGCGCTGCCGCTGGCGATAATCGCCACATTCGCGTCGGGTACATCCACGCCCTCATTGAGCACACGGCCTGTCACCAGCTTCGTAAGCTCGCCGCTACGAAAGCCAGCGAGGATCGCACGGCGCTCGGCGGTGGGCGTCCGGTACGTAATAGCGGGAAGCACCAGCGTTTTGCTGATGCGCTCTACCATCTCGACGTACTCCGAGAAGACGAGCACTTTATCACGCGCGTGCCGCCGCAAGAGATCTTCGATGGCGGCGACCTTCGCCGTCGCGTTCATGGCGACGAGGCGCGCCTCGTGGTGGGCACGCAGCGCCCGGCGGGCTTCCGCGTCGAACCCGCCACGGCGAATCAGCTCCGCGAACATGCCCGGACCAGCGCCGAGCTGCGCACGGTGCGTGGCGAGATACCAGCGCCACTCCGCCATCAATGCCTCGTAGCGCATTTCCTCGTCAGGGCTGAGGTCCACAAAAACGCGGCGCTCGCGATAGGCGGCGATATGCTTCCCTGCCGCTAGCTCCTCCGCGTCGCGCTGAAAGACGACCGGCCCAATCAGCGAGTCGAGCGCCGCATGCAGGCCATCGGCGCGCTCCAGAGTGGCGCTGAGACCCAGTCGCCAGGGCGCGGCACACTTCGCGACGATCGCACGGTAGCTCTGTGCGGGCAGATGATGCGCCTCATCCACGATGAGCAACCCGAAACCGTCCAACTTGCGGCGCGGCATCGCGGCGGAATCGTAGGTAATGACGGTGATCGGGCCGGGTGCGCGCTCGCCGCCCCCAACGGCGCCAACCAACTCCGCCGGCAGCGACAAGCGCTCCTGGATGCCGCCGCGCCACTGTCGCAGCAGCTCGATTGTCGGCACCACCACCAGCGTACGCACCCCCAGCCGCGCTATCGCGTCAAAGGCCACCACCGTTTTGCCCGCGCCCGTCGGCAGCACGACAATGCCGCGCCCACGCGCGCGCAGCCAAGCCGCCACCGCCTCATCCTGATACGGGCGCGGCTCAAGCGTTAAGCGCGGCGCCGTGGGTAGCGTATATGGGGCGCGCAGAGCCAGAGGGGGCACCAGTGCGGCGCTGCTTTGGGCGTCTTCCGTTTCTCGTTCGGGTTCGGCGTTTGCGCTCTCCCCATCGCCCATGCCATCCAGAGCGGCAAGGATGTCTTCCAGGTCGTCGTTATCAAAATTGGCTGCCGCAGCCGCGGGAATATCTTGGAGGTGGTGCAATGGCACGGAGATGCTCCTGTGGGGTGAAGGAAAGCACTGTGAGGGATTGCCTGTAGAACGTATGTTCTTTTTATACCACCAGAACGCGGAAGTTGCCAATAATCAAGTGCGGCCCGCGCTGCCAATCGAGCGAGAAGGCACGTGCACGAATGGTGGCCGGGTTATCGCGGGTTACGCTCGGTATGAGCAAGCACCTTGCATAATATTGTGCATCAGCGCGCCTGCCATCCGGCTCTTCCCGACGGCTCGCTGGCGTCCTCGATGTATCCTACCCGCTAATCCAGCGAATTCAGCCTGCCGACGGCTACACCACCCGTGCCAGCGCCGCGCTCACCTCGTCCGCGGCACGTATGCCAGTCGCCAGCGCACCATGTACCATGCCAGTATGGCCGGCGTCGTTGGTTGCCTCCCCCGCGAAGAACAGGGTATCCTCCACGGGCGCTCCCAGCGCCGCCGGCGCCTCCAGTCCGCCCGCGCATACGTAGCTGTATGCCCCGCGCGAGTACGGATCAGCGCTCCAATTATGCACCATCCAACCGTCCAGCCGCGCTTCCAGCATGCCGCGCCGCACCCGCAGCACGCGCGCCAGCGCCTCCACCGCCTGCTCGACGATTGGCGCATCCGCGTGCGCTGCCAGCCGCGCCGCGCGCGGGCCACCGACCCAACCCGTCAATACTGGCGTCAGCAGAGGATGGCTCGTCCACCACGTCGGCATGACCGGATCATCCGACAAGAGAAACGAAAGCTCCGGCAACGCTGGAAGCTGGCCACTCGCCGTCCCATTCGGCTCCCAGAACATCTCGCGAAAGCGCAGAATCACTTTCACGACCTGCCCCATCTCGATGCCCACCAGCGCATCGCGCTTCCCCGGCACAGCGGGAACGAACCGCACCGCGCCAGGCGTGTCGGGTGGGGCTGCCAGCACACCAAGTGGCAGCGTGACCAGACACGCCCGCGCCGCGACGGACGCAAGCGGTGCGCCGAGCGGCGACTGCACGGCTACCTCCACCGCGCCGTGCGACCAGCGAATTTCATGCGCGACAGTGGATAGCCTGAGCGCCGTCCGCTCCGCTGCGAGACCCGCACGCAGCCATTGGAGTATCCGGTCATATCCATCGAGTACACGGAACTGCCGCTCACCCGCGATCTCATCCGCGGCGGCCTCCGTCCGCGCCAGCCAGCGCACGCTCGCGCGCGCTGGATCAGCAGCATCGAAGCCCTCGACGTAGTTACTGGCCACGAGTCGCGCATCTGCCCAATGTTCGCCGCTGAAGCGCTCATCCAGAAACGCCTGGAATGCCATATCCGCGCCGTCCCACTCACTCACCGCGCGCAACACGGCTTCCATGCCCGCCACCCCCGTCTCCTCTTTCTCGTCGCCGTCCGCGCTCATCGCGGACGCCGCGCTCAGCTCACCGCCCCGCGCGATGAACGTCTCGCCGCCCAGCTCGCAGAGCGTCAGCCCCGCCGCTCGCGCGATAGCGAATGTCTCGCGTGGCATGCCGTGGACGAATTCGGCGCCCAATTCGACCGGCAATCCGCCGTCCGATTGCCGCTGCGTGTAGATCCGCCCGCCAATGCGGTCGCGCGCCTCCAGAATCACGACGGACCGTCCTCGTGCTGAGAGCGCATGTGCCGCCGCCAGCCCCGCGGCGCCCGCTCCTATCACCACGACATCACATCGCTCCATGCGCCTCGTCCTGTGTTCTCTCGCGTGTTCGCGCGCACTTGTCCCGTCCGATCGGGGCTATTGTATCACCGCCGAATGCGAGCGCCCAGACGGCAAGCGCACACAAAAAGCCGGGGAACGGACAACTATCGTCCATTCCCCGGCTACATGCGACTGGGATCACATGCATTACATGACGCATGTGATATGCCGGAAATCTTCGCCAGGTACTTTTAGAAGCAGAGTCTGTGGCCGTGCTGGCGAAGCCAGCGGCGGTGGGTGCTGTAGGTGGGACAGCTCACGGAGACGAGCTGCCAGAATTGCGCCGAATGGTTCATCTCTTTGAGGTGGCACAGCTCGTGAATGACGACATAATCGAGCACAGGAAGGGGCGCGAGCAACAGACGCCAATTGAAGTTGAGATTGCCCTGACGCGAGCAGCTCCCCCAGCGGCTCTTCTGCTCTTTGATGGAGACGCGGCCATAGGCAAAGCGATACGTGGCGTTCCACACGGCGAGGCGCTCCGCAAAGAGGACGTGCGCCTCGTGGCGATACCAGCGGGTGAGAGCCGCGCGAATGGTATCCTGCGCCAGATCGGCGAGGGTGAGCGTAAGAATGCCGTCGCTCAGTCGCGCACGAAAACGTCCCGCCGGGGCGCCGGTCTGGAGACGCAGCGTGAGCGTTCGGCCCGCGCAAGGGAGAAGGAGTCCATCCACCAGCGGCGGTGGCGCGGCAGCGGCTGTTTCGCGCTCCACGCGGTCCAGGGTGGTAGCGATCCAGGCGGCCTTCTCGTGAAGCGCCTGCTCGATGCGCTCCCGCGACGTACCGCGCGGAGCGACAACTTCGAGGCCGCGCCCAGGACGGATGATAAAGCGCAGAACGCGGGCACGCGCGCTGATACGGAGGATGTACGGAATGTTGCGTGTACCAAGCACAATCGCGCGCGCTTCAGGTGGCGGAAGCGGGCGCCGGGAGAGTGGACGCTTGGGCGGCGCACCAGCGGCCGCGGCAGGGTGCGGCGGGTTGGCACGGTGTGAGTTGGGAGGACGATCCTGGCTGGCATTCACGCGGATGCTGTCCTTCATACTAGCCCGGACATTCAGATACGGCGCGGCATCATAAGCGGCATCATAATATGAGTGATTGATACTATGAGCCACACGGATAGGACTGGCAGGCTATTGCAAGCAGGAGTTTCGGGGGAGTGCGGCGGCCATGCGGCACCAATTTCGAAAATTGCCCATAGGAGGGGTTGACGCCACCTGAGCATTGTGATACTATCACCTTTGCGTCCAATGCAAGGGCATTGATGCGGGCGGCGATGCTGCCAGGTGTACCTGAACAACTGAAGAGTGAGAAGCAAGAGCAGCGCAAAGCTTGTGGGGTGGTATCCACGCAACGTGGGTACCAGGGTATCCTGATCATGAAAGTGGATGGGAATACCTGACCCGAGCAACATTTTGAGTCGAGAAGGCTCGACGATGCAGGAATTTGGGAGACGAAGCCGGGTTAGCGGGAGCTAACGGGGGCGCGTTTCCCGGAGATACTGGATGGCGAGTTTGATCCTGGCTCAGGACAAACGCTGGCGGCGTGCGTAACA
>DATGEP010000237.1:0-17978 GCA_035310125.1 Ktedonobacterales bacterium | reverse complement strand
CTTATAGCGCCCCGAGCGCCGGTCCCCCGCCGTGGTATGTCTACCGCTTCACATTTCACACCGCCTTCGGCGTCGCCGGGGCGGAACCATACGGCGCGACACGCTGGCGCTTCGGCTCCTGAGAAAATGGTTGGGGGGAAGCTCGGAGGCGACATAACGCTGCACGTTCCGGCGCTTGAGCACGATGTTACGCCATGTCGGTGAGTTGCCAGAACACGCACTACCGGCTTGATGGAATTCAGCCCGACACCATACACGTGGTCGAAAGGTCCCGTGCGGCCTTGCGTATGCAGGAACACGAAAGGTTTGCGACATGGAGAGAGCTCAGACGGAGCGCTGGTAGGCGCGGAAGGCGCGGGCGGAGAGCCAGGCGCAGACGAGCGTCAATGCCAGCAGCCCGGCCAGGTGGCTGCCCACCAGCGACCAGTCAATGCTGCCGCTGAGCGTTTGGCGGCCCACCTCGACGGCCCAGTTGACCGGATTGAAGCGGGCGAAATGCTGCATCCACGGCGGCATGAGGCTCACCGGCAGGAAGGTGGAGGACAGGAAGGTGAGGGGCAGCACGAGGGTGACGTTGGCAGCGATCACCGACTCTTGTTTGCGCAGGATGAGGGCGAGGGCGTTGGACAGTGAGGCGAACGCTGTGCCGAGCAGCATCGTGCCGACGAGCAGGATGATGATGCTGGCGATGCCGCCGTTGAATCGCGCACCGGCAAGGAAGCCAAGTCCCAGGATGATCAGCGATTGCAGGAGCACCATGCTGGCCTGGTAGACGAGCTCGCCGCCGATGAGCGCGCCTCGACGCACGGGCGAGACGAGGAAGCGGTTCATGACGCCGCGCTCCATGTCTATGACGTAGCTGGTGCCGCTCCAGCCGGTGGAGAGCATCGCCGACATGACGACGATGCCCGGCGTGAGAAAGGCAATGTACGATCCGGCGGTAAAGCCGGGGATCTCTACGACGCGCTTGAAGAGCTGGCCGAAGAGCAGCAGCCAGATGACTGGCTGCACCAGTGTGCCCGCGATGTAGTAGGGCTGGCGCAGAAACGCACGCAGATAGCGGGTGGTGATGTGGGCGGAGCTGGCGAGCGCGGTGGTCATCGGATGGCCTCCTTGTGGTTGGCTTCGGCGTAGGCACGCCCAGTGTGGCGGAGATACACGTCGTCGAGCGAGGGTCGGGCGACGGTTGCTGTGGCGGCACGGATGGCGGCGGCATCGAGCGCGGCGAGGAGGGCGGGTAGCGCGCTCGCGCCGCTATCCACGCGCGCCCGCAGGTTGCGGCCGTCTATGGCGACCTCGTGGAGCATATTGTCGAGGCTGGCAAGCGCGGCGCGTATGCCAGCTTCAGGGGGGATCTCGACAAGCTCCACCTGGATGGCGTCGCCCCGCAGCTCCGCTTTGAGACCTTCGGGCGTCCCTTCGACGACGATCTGCCCGTGGTCAATGATGGCGACATGCTGTGCCAAATGGTCGGCTTCCTCAAGGTAGTGCGTTGTGAGCACGACGGTCAGCCCATCCTCGCGTGCCAGGCGGGCGATCTCGCGCCACATATCCGCGCGCGCCTCCGGATCGAGGCCGGTGGTCGGCTCGTCCAGGAAGAGCACTTGCGGCTGGTGGATGAGGCCCATCGCCACGTCGAGCTTGCGCTGCATGCCGCCGGAGAGCGTGCGCGCGATACGCTTGCGTGCGTCCGTGAGGCCGAAACGTTCGAGCAGGCTGGCAACGCGTTGCCGTAGCTCGGCGCCGGACATGCCGTAGAGCTGGCCTTGCAACGTCAGGTTCTCGGCAGCCGTCGCCTCCAGGTCTACTGCCGATTTCTGCGCCACCAGGCCGATCATGCGGCGCACACGCTGTTGCTCACGCACGACATCGCGGCCAGCGATGCTGGCGCGGCCAGCGCTGGGCCGGGAGAGCGTCGTGAGGATCTTCACGATGGTGGATTTGCCCGCGCCGTTCGGGCCGAGCAGCGCGAAGACGGTGCCAGACCCGACGCTGAAACTAACGCCTTTGAGCGCCTGGATGTTGCCGGGATAGGTCTTGACGAGGGTCACGACCTCGACGACGGGCTGGGAAAGGAGGACAGGAGCCGCGCTGGGCGACGCGGCTGGCTGGATGGTCATAGAGCGTCTCGCTTTCTGATGACACGGGCGGGCGACAAACGAGCGGCCAGTCCAGATAGCTACTGGGGTGTGGTGGGGCTGACAGGAGTGCCGGCACCACCACCGCATATGTGGATGAACGAGTCGCTAGGCAAAGAAGCGGCGCAGGTCTTGCGCGACGACTTCTGGGTGGCCGCCGCGATTGGTACTGCTGGCATCGCTTGAGCCGCCGTGATCGAGGCCGGGGAACTCGATGCGCTGGACGCGGGGCAGAACTTTCTCCAGGGCGTCGAGGGCCGTTTTCAAGTAGGCGGGGCTTTTGCTGCCGCCGAGCAGGAGCACTTCGGCGTGAATAGCCCTGAAGCTCTCCAGCGTGTTGTCCATCTCGGCGACGAGCTGGAAGTCGTAGTGCAGCGTGGGCGCGAGCGCTCGCATCGTCACGTCGCCGGGCTTTGCCGTCGTGTCCTCCTGCGCCATCCCCTTGTTCGTGAACGATTCGAGGAGCCAGCGCGGCATGACATTGAGGATCGCCGGCCCCATCTTTGCGCCTTTCATGCCGGTAACGAGCGCCGCCGCCACTTTGCCCTGGGCCATCTCGCGGTCATAGCGCGGCAAGAAGGCTGTCGAGATCGAGCCATTGACGATCAGCGCCGGCTCGTAGAGGGCGACTTTGTGAATGGCGGGCAGGGTGAGCGCCGCGCGGAGGCAGATGAGGCCACCCGCGCTGACGCCGAAGACATTGTGGGCGCCTGTTTTCGTGAGGAGCGCGTCCAGATCATCAACTTCAGTCTGGATGCTGTAATCCGCGCCGTAGGGGCCACTGAGGCCACGGCCACGACGGTCGGGCAGGTAGACGGTGAAGGTATCAGCCAGGGCGGCGGCGAGCTGCATGTGGCTTTGGGCGGACTCCATAGCACCGTGCAGCATGATTACACCGGGGCCGGGGCCGAGCTGGCGGTAGCCGATGGTGGCGCCGTCTCGTGAGGTGACGGAGCCGGTGGTGTAGGATGCCTGTGCGGTTGCTGGCGGCTGGTTGTTGACGCTGGTGGTCGCTGGCATGTGCTGCTATTCCCTTCTGATACTACATGGTTGTGGGTGGTTGTCGTCGGGCGGCGTCGCGGGCGTCAAGTGGACACCCCTAGTTGCGGCTCATCCCACTCGCACCTGGGTGGCGAGCACGTCAACACCCCAGGGCAATCAGTATGAAGAGCGCGTCTCCCAATTTGACGCGGTCGTGAGAGAGACAAGCTTGATCGGCTACTTCTCGTTGTCGTCGTTGTCGTCGTTGTCGTCGTTGTCGTCAGACGCGGACGGTATGGTTTCTACAGGGTCTCCGTTTTCCTGACCGGCTCCGGTGCGAAGAAAGGCAATCCACTCGGCGATGCCATCCAGCGTGCCGAATGTGATCTCGCCGGCGAGCTTGCGTGTCCAGGCAAGCTCCGCCTCGCGCATCGCCAGCAGATACTCGCTCTCGATGACGAACATGCGCTTCAGGCCGCGCTGCTCGACTAGCCGCAGGGCGGAGCGTAGCTGCGAGATTTCCATCTCCAGATGGTCGCAGCGTTGGAGCAGGAGCGCGGCGACGTCGTCGGGAGGCAGGACGCCAGCGAGCGAGAGGCCCGCCTCGAAGTGGGTGTATTCTTTGGCTGGTCTGCTGAGTAGCTCGCTGACCCAGTCAATGAGCTCCATGCGGCCGGCGTCGGTGAGGCGGTAGACGGTGCGCTCGGGGCGCCGGCCCTCGCGCTCGGTCTCTTGCGCGACGATCAGCGCATGCTGCTGTAGCGCCTCCACCACGGTGTACAGTGAGCCGAAGTTGAGCTTGATGCTCTGGTCTTTACCCCGCTCGCGCATCGTGGTCGCCATTTCGTAGGGATGCATGGGGCGCTCAAAGAGGCAGGCCAGCACCGCGAGCGCGAGCGGATTGCTCACTGTGCGCTTGGTCATCGTTTCTCCTCCATTCGGATACTCGACCCATTAGTATTCTTGCCCGTTCATTTGGATTTGTAATACTCTGGCACGAGTATATACGAAATGAATATTTGTTGTCAAGTGCTGGCACGGCGAATTTTGTATGATGGAACAGAATGGTGGAGCAGCGGGATTGGAGGCGCGCGGATACGCATACTGGATTGGCGAGAGGTGGGGTGGTTGGTTGCGGCCTCGCGGCCTGAATGGCCGCGGCTCATCATGGTCCCTGGTGAGTCGCGCGAACTCCAGGAACTTGGAATACATCGGAATGAGTCGGAGCACGTTGATGAGTACGGGAAGCTCGGTGTAGCCTCGCTTCAGGCGAGCCATATGGCGAGGTGGAGCAATCCGAGCGCCGCAAAGAATACGAGAATGAGCATGTCTCCAATACGCCGGCCTAGATAGAGCTGCGCGACTGCTCGGAGAAACCACCATCCCGCAATCCACAGCGCGAAAGGCCGGCCCGTGTCCGACTGGAGCCACTGCGCGCCCAATAGATCCAGCAGTCCAATCGAGACCAGTGTGTAGCTCGCCGCGTGGTTCATAATCCACACAATGCCATAACGATCCTGTGCGTTCACCACATAGTGGGTCAGCCATACCCGAAATGGGCGAGGTGTCTTCCAATCGGCTGGCCGATCCAGGAGCATCGTTCGGTAATCCAACAACGTTGGAAGGAGGAAGTGGAGCGTACCCAGCACGGCTGTGAAGATGCCAGCCGCGGACAGCAGGACTGTTAGGCACGTCGCAGGCATGGCGCACCTCCTCATTTCTGTAGTGACTGTTACGTGCTATTTCACGCGTATCTTGCGCAGGCCCGGCACGAGCGCCAGCACGCCGAGAGTCGCGACGATGCAGAGCGCGCCGCCGCTGACGACGGAGATCACTGGCGTGGTGATGCCTGCCACCACGCCAGACTCGAACTGACCCAGCATCGGTCCACCGATGACAAACATGCCGTTGACCGCGCTTATGCGGCCCCGGAACTCGTCTGGCGTGGTGAGCTGGACCACTAGGCCGCGCAGGATCATGCTCACCATGTCCGCGGCGCCTGCCCCGGCGAGAAAGAGCGTGGAGAGCCAGAGCGGTCCCGTCGCGATGCCGAACGCGACAATGCAGATGCCCCAGACGATGACCGCTACTGCTACGCCCATCCCCTGCCGTCCGATGCGGCTGATGCGCCCGGTGAGAGGCGTCAGCGCCACGGCGCCGATGGATGTTCCCGCCAGCAGCACACCTAACCCTTGCGCGCCGACGTGCAGAATGGACCCGGCGTAGACGGGCAGGAGCGCGCGTGGAGAGCCGAAGAAGGTCGCGATGAAGTCGAGCGAGAGCACCGCCAGGATCACTGGGTGCGCCTTCAAGAAGCGCATACCGTCCAGCAGTGCGCCTATGCCCGCTTGAGCGCGTTTCTCCAGCGGCACACGCGGCACCGTCATCACTGCCAGTGCTCCAATGACGACGAGGTACGAGGCGACGTCAATCCAATACACCTGGTCCAGCGGCAGCACCGCGACGAAGTAGCCGCCGACGGTGGTGCCGATGATGGCCGTGAGCTGCATCAACGCCGTGCTGAGTGAGAGCGCCGCCGGCATTTCCTGGCGCGGCACCAGCGTGGGGATGATGGCCTGGCGAGTGGGGAACTCGAAGGAGGAGCAGGCGGCGGCCAGCAGCACCATCGCATAGATGACGCCGAGAGTGATGATATTGAGGCGCGTCGTCAGCGCCAGCACCACCGACGTGCTCGCCAGGAGCAGGTTCACGATCAGCAGCATTTTGCGGCGGTCGTAGACATCCGCCATGACGCCGCCGACGAGGGAGAGGATTAAGCGGGGCAGCGCCTGCATCAGTCCAATTAGGCCGAGCGCCACCGGCGAATTCGTGAGGACATAGACCTGCCATGCGACCGCGACGACGGCGACCTGTGTGCCGGCGGCGGAGACAAGCTGCCCGAAGAAGAGCAGGGAGTAATCGCGGTGCCTCAGAACCTGCCATGCGGCGCGCGGTGTCGCGGGAGCGGGCGCCGGAACACGGGCGACGGGAGTGTCTATGGGAGCGGGAGCGCCGAGTGGGAGATCGTCGCGTGGCGCGGTCTTCATGCCGGTAGTGACTCGCTCGGCGATGGGGCGGCGGGCGCGGTCTCGCCGTACTGGCCGCGCTGCTCCGGAGGGAGTAAGGCGGCGATCTGGCGCATGACCTCGTCGGTTGCCTGGATGAGTGTTTCGCGGGTATGTTTCTGGCCCGGCACGCCTACGTGGAATGGCTCGCTGTAGCGGATGGTGACACGCGGGGCGAAGGGGCCGTAATGGAAGCCCTTGAAGACTCCCTGCGTCCCGGAGATGCCTACCGCGACGATCGGTGCGCCGGTACGCAAGGCGATCAGGGCTGTGCCGGGCTGTCCGGGTAGCAGCGGGCCTCCGCGCGAGCGGTGGCCCTCTGGAAAGATGACGAGCAATTTTCCCTCCGCGAGCACACGTTCGGCGGTGCGCAACGCCTCGCGGTCGCCAGCGCCGCGATTGACGGGAAACGCGCCCCATCGCTTGATGAGGAAACCGATGACGGGCACGCTGAATAGCTCGATCTTGGCCATGTATTGAAAAGGACGCGGGCACCGCACCGCGGCGAGCACGGTATCTACCCAGGCTACGTGATTCATCGCGATGATGACGGGGCCGCTGGCTGGGATGCGCTCGACGCCCTCGATGTGTAGCCGCGCAATCAGTGGATGGACGAGGTTGACGATCAGGCGGAGAAGTCCATACAAGAAGGGCGAGGTCCGCCCAATCGGGTACTGTCGTGTTGTCATGGCGCCGTTCCTCCCTCTCGTCTACACGCTGCCCGCGCGCCGCTCATCCAGTAGCTGGAGGATGCGTTCGACAACCTCATCGGCCTGGAGATGGTCGTTGTTCAGGATGACGGCGTCGGTGGCGACGCGCATATGCGGCATATCCAGCGCGTCGCGCTGAGCGATCTCGCGCCGCACATCGTCGAGTGACGGGCTGGCCGCGCCATATTTGGCCACGAGGTCGCCGTGTCGCCGCTTGGCGCGCTCTTCGATGGAGGTGGTCAGAAAGACTTTGAGCTCGGCGTTGGGTAGCACTACGGTGCCGATGTCCCGGCCCACCATCACGACGGAGGAGCTCGCGGCCATCTCACGCATACGGGCGATGAGCGTTTCGCGGACGGAGGCGTGGCTGGACATGCGCGAGACGTTGGCGTCTACGGCGGGTGTGCGGAGCAGCGGTGTCACGTCTTCGCCGTTTACCAGCACGGTATATTGCCGGCCATCGGCGATGGTGTGAGGCACAATGGCGATGCGCATGCGGCGTGCCAGCTCGGTGAGCGCGGCGGCATCGTCCGGGGCGATGCTCGCGGCCAGCGCCAGATGCGTCAGCGTGCGGTAGAACGCGCCGGTATCCACAAAGAGCGCGCCCAGCCGCCGCGCCAGCCGCTCGCCGATGGTGCTCTTGCCGACTCCCGCCGGCCCATCTATGGCAATCCGCATATCTCCCCCTGGCTGCCCGTCACGCGGCCACACGCCGCCATCCGACGCATTATAGCAGTGCGGCGCGCGGACGGGAAAGGGGCTGGAATGAGGAGACGAGGACTTTAACCGCCATGACACGCCCTAAGAAGGATGTGCACGCTCGGCTGCCATGCGCTCAAACACCGCGATGGCTTCTTCCTCTGAGGGCGGCTGAAGGACGTTGTTGTCGGCGAAATCGTGCGCGGCTGGATATCCGCTGGCGCGGATCTGTGCCGCCGCGTGTTCCAGGTCATAGGTGGTACGGCGCAGCTCGATCTGTGGTCCAAGGAGCAGCCAATACGCTCCCGGTTTGCCGTAGGGCATGCCGACACTGCCAGCGTTCACCACTCGCTTCGCAGCAATACGGCGGTCAAACTGCATGTGGGTGTGCCCACAGACGATGACATCTTGCTTGACTCCTTCGAGTATGTCGCGCAGGCGCACCTCTGGGGTCGCCTTCGTAATGATCTCCTCATCGCTGCGGGGAGAGCCATGACAGAAGAGCACATCGCCCAGGCTATCAACTGGCAGGGTGAGCTGCTCAGGAAGGCTTGCCAGGAAGTCTCGATGGCTCTGCTTCATCTGGTGCGCTGTCCAAATGGTCACCTCCTGGACCTCTTTGGGAGCGTTTGATCCAAGCGGGGAACCGCCGAATGCGGCGACCACCTCGCGGTCAGCGTTGCCGCGAATGAATCGTGCATGATCCCCAAGAGCCAGCAGGCGCTCCAACGTAGTTGGTGGGAACGGCCCCGACACGATATCTCCGCCGACGAGGACGAGATCGGGATGCTCACGCTCAATGTCCGTGAGGACCGCTTCTAACGCCGGAAGGTTTCCATGGATGTCGTAGATCGCCGCAATCTTCACCATGCTCTCCTTTGGTTTTCCGCTTCACGGCTCAATGAGCGGCGGTTGATGTCAGTTGTTAGTCTTCGCCGCTGCCAACCGCTGTGTCGCGCGGGCCGTCTACGACATGCAGGGTGCCGGTGCGCTTCGTGCTGGATGATTCGTTTTCACCGGCGCTGGACTCTTTCTCGTCGCTGGTGGAGGGCTGGTCGGCGCGTGGGGGGGCAAGGTAGTAGCTGGCGACGAGGGCGGTGCCGACGGCGGTTGGAATGAGGCCGGGCAAGAGCCACGGTCCCAACTGCCCCGGTACGGCGTTGAACGGCGCGGGCAGCAGGTAGCCCAGGTTGTAGAGGCCGATGGTAACGGCGACGCCGACCATGGCCGTTATCAGTCCGCCGCGCAGCATCCCTGATCCCCGGTGTGCTCGCGCGTGGTGTCCTGGGCCGCCGAATGCTTCGGGAAGGATGCCGTGTTCGATCATTGTCATGCGCTCGCGATGCTCCAGATAGCGCACGAATACGATCCCGGCGAGGAACAGCGCGAGAGTGCCGAGCCACTCCAGCCCGACGGCTACCAGAGAGTTCATATCGTGACGTTCCTCCGCCAGCTTGTGTGAGCGTGCGCCAGCTCAGTCCCGTCCACTGGCGCGCTGAATGTACTGTATCATACTCGCTGACTTTGAGAGCGGCGCGGCCCGCGATGTTTCAAGTGTCTTGTGCATGAATCTTGCTGTGGATATCACGTACTTGCCCGCTGTCCATGCTATGACACGTCCCATGCCGAAAGGTGGGGGCCTCTCGGTCCAGGCGTCGCCCTGATGTACGCCGGTTTCTTTGGTAGATTGACCGATCCGATGGGGGCATGTGGCGGATGTGCGGCTGCGATGATTGACCCGTGGTATGCTGAGTGGGTGACTCGGTGCGCGTTCTATACTAGAAGTATGAAGTGGCGTAGCGAGATCGAGCGTGCGGGAGAAACTGTGGATCCGCGAAACATTCTACGGCGGCATCCGCTCCAACCAGATATGATGGAGGAGTGGGCACTGCCGGGTGTAGATATCGCCGCGAAGGCGCGAGCCGCCGCCATACCAGAGGAGGCTGCGCTGGTGGCGCGCGCGCGCGGCGGCGATCAGGACGCCTTCAGTACGCTGGTGCGACTGCACCAGCGCCAGGTGTATAACCTCACCTTGCGTATGCTGCATGACGCGGAGGAAGCCAACGAGGCGACTCAAGAAGTCTTTCTGGCGGCGTGGCAGGGGTTGCGGGTGTTTCGCGGCGATGCTCGCTTCGCTACCTGGCTCTATCGTATCGCGTACAACCACTGCCTCAAGCTGGTCGAGCATCGCCGCCGTGATGCCGTCGCGCAGGCGGAGCTGACCGCCGAGTCCGCACGTGAGCAGAGTCCCGCTGGGACACTCAGCGCGCAGCTTGCGCAAGATGCTGAGCGAGCAATGCGCGAGCAGGTGCGTGGCGAGATAGCCAACCTGCCGCCGAAGTATCGCATCGTTCTTGTGCTGCGTCACCTGCAAGAGCTGAGCTATGAAGAGATGGCTGAAGTCATGCGCGTACCGATTGGCACAGTCAAGACGCAGCTTTTCCGCGCTCGCGCGCTGCTCAAGGAGCGGTTGGAGGGCATCGGGCGTGTGAGTGAGCTGCGCATGGGGCTGGAAACGGGGATGCGTAACGTTCTAGAGCACGGAAAGGATTCGATAGGGAAGGGGGACGAGCGATGAGCTGTACACATGCCAGGCGAGAGCTCCAACTCTATGCTGATGGGCGTCTGGCGCCGCGTGCGCTCGCCCCGCTCGAAGCGCATCTTGCGCATTGTGCCGCCTGCCGCGATGAGCTGGCCGCGCTGGAGGCGATCTGCGCGACGCTCGCGGAGATGCCGTTGGAGCCGGAGCCGCGCAATCTCACCACGCTTGTCATGGTGCGTGTCGCCACCTATGAGGCGCGACGTGTCCGCGAGCAGGAGCGGCAGTTCTCGCTGCGCTGGGCCGATACGCTGCTGGCGGCGCTGCTCGCCAGTGCCGCTACGCTCGGATTCGTGTTGCTCGATCCCGTGCTGCGCGCGACCTTCCCCGCCGCGTTCTCACGTGCGTTTCCGGCGCTGGTTGCGCTGCTGGCGGCGCATGGCCCCGGTTCCATTCCGTGGGTTGCATGGATTGTCTGGGTGGCTGCTGGTCTGGGTCTGGCCATCTGGTTTGCCGGCTCCGAAGCGCGCGCGGCGTGGCGGCGCGGCATCACGGACCGGATGGCGCACCAGCATATGCCCCAGCTCCGCCTGCCGTGGTAGGCGCGCCTCGTCCGACGTGTTACACTTCTCTCCGAGAGCGTCCAGTGGATGGAGGAGAGCAGAGCGTTGAGACAGGAACCAGCAGGACAGGCAGCGCCGCCGATGCGCGGCCCCAGGACACCACAGCGGAGCGGATTCGCGCGCGAATCCGCTCCTGTTGCTTCGACAAACGGCACGGTTATTCGTGTGCCATCCTGGGCCTATCCAGTGGTGACGGTCTTTTCTGTGCTCATCGGCGCCGCTGCCATTGTGCGTGGCACGCGCGCGGTTGCCAGCATTAGCGACAGCGACCTGACCAATTTCTTCTTCAAGTCCGCGCGGTATATCCTGAACGGTCACCCCTGGCAGATGTATGCCGTGCGGGCCAGCGGCGGTTATCCCAACTACAATCCGCCGCTAAGCATGTTTCTCATGGCGCCGCTGCTGCGCCTCGCGCATACACTCCATTTCGACGCCAACTTCGGCGAGCAGATTACGTTCGTCGCGCTGCCTTTCATCGTATTTGTACCGCTGCTCGGCTATCTTGTTCTGCGCGTGTTGCGCTCGCTGTATCCCGAAATGCCTGAGACACAGCGGCTGCTGGCGTTCGTGCTAGTTGTGCTGTCGCCATTAACGTGGCAGTCCATTGCGACGTGGTATCACCTCGAGCAGCCGATGATGCTGTGTTTTTTGGTGGCCGCGCTGCTCGCCTTCCAGCGGCGACAGGAAGGGCTGGCCGGCGTACTTGCCGGCCTCGCGCTCGTCTCGCGGACGACGGCGCTGATTCCGCTGGTGGCGCTGGGGGTGTTGCTGCTGACGCATCGTGAGTGGCGTGGATTGCTCAAGCTGGGTGGCGTGGCGGCTCTCGTCGCGGCGGTGGTGTTGGGGCCGTTCTTTTTAGCCGACCGCACGGATTTTATGTACTCGTTCGTTTCCTGGCGAGGCACAGCCACTATCGGCGGCAACTCGATCTGGAGCATATTCGCCTATGGCGGCTCCGGCGGCATCCGCCATTCGCTCGATGCGCTCGCCCGCCGGCTCGATATGCCATCGGTCGTCGTCTTCGTGGCGATTGTCGCGTTCCTCGCGGCGCGACGGCTGCGTGTGTCGGCGTATAGTCGCGACGCCTGGGCGATTCTCGCTATAGCGGCGCTGGCTGTGCCGATGCTCAGCAAGACCAACTGGCCTTACTACTATCTGGAGCCGTTCATCCTGTTATTGGTCTGGGAGTTCGCCTCGATGCATGATCGTGTGGCTGGCGTCTGGCGCTGGCCCGTGCTGAGTTTCGGCTTCCTGGTCGTCGCCGCGACGCTCTCGCAGTATATCGGTCTTCAGAGCGTTGGCGCCTTCGACCGCATTAGCGTGGGTTTGCTGGAGTTCGGCGCGATGCTTGCGTTCGTCGTCGCCATCTGGCTGCGCATGCGCGCCGCGAAGCCGGAGGCGGCGGGCTATGCGTCGCCGCCGGGGCTGGCAGGTCCGGCGGGTTTCGTGGGCGCTACTGGCTCCGCGGCGTCCGCCTGGCCCGCGCCGTCGCGTCCCATCGCGCCCGCTGGCGGCACGTCGCCGCTCTGGCCCGCGGAAGGACCACGTCCCAGCGCCCAGGCGCCCGCGCCACCGCCGAACGGCTCCTTCTCAAGCGGTGCGCTCCCGCCGAGCACGCGCGGTGTCGCGCCAGATAATGCTGGCTCGCTGCGTGACCTGCCGCAGAGCTGGCCGGATCTGGACGCGGGGTGGCCGCCGAAGGCGTGACGTGTGGAGCGGCGATGGCGGCGATTCTTCTTCTCTCACCGCGGGCGAGATCCCAAAATACGCAAAGGCATGATGGTGAAGCAGCGACCGGCGTATGACGTGCCAGCGGCACAGCCCGCGTCTCGGTCTAGTCTACGCCCCGCGCCGATGCGCCGGCTGCTTGTGATTGCCGCCGCCGTCGAGGTTTTTTTGCTCGCTTTGATGGCTGTCGCACCGCTTGGTGGCGTCACACAGACGATCTCGCCGCTGGCGCGTGCGTGGCCCTGGCTGCTCGCGCCTGCTCGTCTCATCTTCGGCGATGGGCGCGTGGGCGCCCATATTTCAGCGGAGCGCGGCTGGCCCGCGCTGGCGCTGTATGCCGCGTTGCTCGTTGGCGCGAGCGCCGTGGCTGCGCTGGCGCTGCCACTCTGTCGCCGCTGCCAGGGCGCGGACCGCCGGCACCTGGCGCTGGCTCTTGGCGGCGCCGCGATTCTGGGCGCGACGCTGATGTTGCTGCCGACGCTGCCGTCGGACGATATATTCAGCTACATCCTCTATGGTCGCATCAGCGTGATTCACGGCGCCAATCCGCTCATCACCGCGCCGTCCGCCTTTCCGCACGACCCTTTTCTCCGTCTCGTCTTCTGGCGTGGAACGCGCTCGGTCTATGGTCCATTCTGGCTGCTGCTCTCGGCTGGTCTTACGCGGCTCGCGCAGGCGCTGGGCGGCAGCCTCGCCACGTATGTGCTGCTTTTCAAGCTCACCGGCTGGTTTGCGCATCTTGCCAACGCCGCGCTCATCTGGGGCATTCTGGGCAGGATCGCGCCGCGCCGCCGCTTGCTGGGCACGCTGCTCTACGCCTGGAACCCTCTCTGCTTGCTGGAGTTCTGCGCCAGCGCCCACAATGACGCTGTGATGCTGACGTTCGCGCTGCTCGGCGTCTACTGCCTTGTGCGCGGCTGGGAGCTGCCCGCGCTCGTCGCGTTTGGCCTCTCTATCTCTACAAAGTACGTTTTGCTGGCGTTGCTGCCGTTCTATCTGGTCTATGCCGCCCGGCAGGCGCTCGACCATCGTGAATCTCTCTGGAGAGTCGCGGTCGCGGGCGCGGCCGCGTGGCGGCTGGCCGTCGTCCTGGGCGTCGTGGCGCTCACCGCGCTGCCCTATTGGGGCGGCCCGCAAACGCTCGGTGCGATTTTCTATTCGCCGCCGGCGCAACAGCTCGACAACTCCCTGCTCGAAGTGCTCCAGTGGCCGCTGCGGGCGCTGGCGCAGGCGCTCGGAATGTCGCGCGCGGGCGCCGCGTCGCTGGTGCAGTCCGGCCTCAAGATCACGGGACTGCTCGCTTTCTTCGCGATTTGGCTCTGGCACCTGCGCCGGGTTCGTGATCTGAACGGCCTGCTGCGCGCCTGGGCGTGGGTGCTGTTCTGGTACGTCGTCGTGGCGAGCGGCTGGTTCTGGCCCTGGTATGTGACGTGGGCTATCGCGCTGGTTGCGCTGCTGCCCTGGGGCGAACTGTCTGGCGCGGCGCTGCTGCTGGCTGGCGGCGTGCTCACGCTCTACGCCTTCCTGCCGCTCTATGCCGCGCCAGTCTATGGCGTGCGCGCCTGGCTGGCGTTTATGCCGGCGCTGGGCTATCTCGCGTGGCGGCGGTGGGATGGGAAATCGCTCGTGCGTATGATGGTGAAACGGGTGAGCGAGCGCCCGTTGTCCGGTGCGCGCCCTTGATGGAGAAATCGCGCATGCGCTGCTGGAGTGGCCGGGGGCCAGATGAGCTGGATGGCAATGGAGGAGGTATGACATGCCGACATGGAACCGAAACGGGCAACCGCCAGTATTTGCCCCAGATGGCGCGGAGATACGCAATCTGATTCATCGCGACCAGGGAGCGATCCGGCTCAGTCTGGCGGAGGCGCTGGTACCAGCGGGGCAACGCACGGCGAAAGTCTATCACCAGACGATCTATGAAGAGATTTGGTACTTTCTCCAGGGCGCTGGGGTATTTCACCTGCACCACCCAGGCGCGGATGGAGAGGAAATCCTTGATGTGGCGCCGGGTGACGCGGTGCTGATTCCGCCCGGCCATGGCTTTTGGGTCGAGAATACAGGCGCGACGGATCTGATTTTTCTCTGCGGCGGCTCGCCTCCCTGGCCAGGCGATCAGGAGGCCCAACCGTGGCCACCCAGCCATGCATCGTAGGTCTTCGACCGCGAGTGTGCCTGAGCGCCACGATCCCTACGCCGCGCTGCGCATTCGTGATTTTCGCCTCCTCATGCTAGGCAGCTTCGTCTCTCATCTTGGCTGGCAGATGCTCGTTGTTGCCGTCGGCTGGGAAATCTATCTGCGTACGCGCTCCCCGTTCGCGCTTGGCATCGTCGGTCTTGTCGAAGTGTTGCCCGTGATGCTGCTGGCGCTGCCCGCTGGTCACGCCGCCGACCGCTTCGATCGGCGGCGCGTCGTGCTGCTCTGCCAGATTCTGCTGGGCGGTTCCTCGCTTGGCCTCGCGCTGCTCTCCGCCGGGCGCGGACCACTGGCGCTGGTCTATCCCTGCCTGGTGCTGCTCGGCGCCGGCATGGCGTTCAGCTCGCCCGCCAGCTCGGCGCTGATGGCCGATATCGTGCCGGAGCAGCACTTTGCCAATGCCGCGAGCTGGGATAGTAGCATAGGACAACTCTCCTCCATGCTCGGTCCGGCGCTTGGCGGGCTGTTGATTGCCCTGCGTCACAGCGCGGTGGATGTGTATGTGCTGAATGCCTTCGCGGCCGGAATTTTCGCGTTCTTGCTCGCGTTGATCCGCGCAAAGCCCAGCGCGCGCGCAGTGGAGGCTGCCACGCTGAATTCGTTGCTGGCCGGAATCGGTTTCCTGCGCCGCTCGCCGGTGCTGCTGGCGGCGCTCACGCTCGATCTCTTCGCGGTGTTTCTGGGCGGCGCGGTGACGCTCATGCCGATCTTCGCGCTGGATATCCTGAAGGTGGGGGCGACGGGACTTGGTATTCTCCAGGCGGCTCCATCCGTGGGGGCGGTGCTAATGGCGCTGGTGCAAACCCGCTTGCCGCCCTGGCGCAGAGCGGGCCGAGCGCTGCTTGTCGCGGTCGCATGCTTCGGCCTCGCGACGATCATATTCGGATTGTCGCGCTCGTTTGTGCTGTCGCTTGTGGCGCTTGCCGTGCTGGGCACCTGCGACAACGTGAGTGTCATCATTCGCCATACGCTGCTGCTGACGCGCGTGCCGAACGAGATGCGCGGCCGCATCGCCGCCGTCAACGATGTGTTTATCGGTGGCTCGAACGAGCTGGGTGGCTTCGAGTCCGGGCTTGCCGCGACGCTGTTTGGGCCGATTCTCGCGGTTGTTAGCGGCGGTGTCGGGACAGTGCTTGTGGTGCTTCTCGTCGCGTTGGTGTGGCCCGAGCTGCGCAAACTGGGGCGGCTGGACGAGACGCAAGCGGGTACGGTGGCAGACGGTGCGGCTGCTGTCGTGGAGCCAGCTTCGGCGTGATAGGCGGTGCAATCCCTGTGTCATTTGCCCGCGTTGCGCAACTCGTCTTGCAGGCTTTAGCTGAGAGCCATCATTTATGATGACTTTTTAGATTGTTTGCTGAGCAAATACTGTACCGAAGGGCTAATGGGCTTATCCGTGCGGTGAGTGCAGCCCATCCAACAACAAGGCCGGCGCATGCCCTCTTTGAGTTCCGTGCGCACCCTTTCGACATGCTGTTTTCTCGTTTCCGGCTTCTTCACGGAGATTGTCCAGCATATCCATTCATTGCGCGCAAGAGGCGTAAGATTCTCCCATGCCGCTAGCGCCTCCGCGTCAGAAGCGAGGGTTTTCTGTAAGTCCTCTGGCAATTCGTGGACAACACCACCGGAGATTTTGTTGTTGGTCATAGTCATACGTCTACTACTACCATAAAATAGTTCTCGCTCGCAAGGTTTGCAGGATCGAATCAAGCGGCCCGGCCCCTCGGTATGCTTCTTGTATGGGACCGGGCCGAGCATATATCGGACTTGGTCAGGCATGCCGGCGGGTGAGACGGCTCACCGCGATCACGACGCTCGCCGCCGCGAGGAAGAGTCCCGTATCAATCGCGCCGCCGTAGGCGATGCTCGGCGTGAACCACGGCGTGGGCAGACCATCCAGGAAGAAGAAGCTGAGGCCGAGCAGGCCGGCGGCCGCCGCAGCAAGCGGCGCCAGCACATCCAGCAGGCGCACAATCAGCGTGACGATGCCGCGCCATGTATCCGGCATTTGGCGCGCAATCCAGGGGCGCGCCAGCTCCATCAGCCCAGCCGCGATCAGGCCAAGCCCCGCCAGCGTCTCGCCCCACTCAATCAGATAGCCGAAGGGTACCGCGTTCGGCGCCACCAGCCCACGCAGGATCGCCGCGAAGAAGCCTGGTAATTGACCGCCGCTGAGGGATTGCGCGAGGAGGCTGCCCAATGTGCCGGGGAATGTCCCGATGAGCAGCTTATCTACTCCTGAAACCAGCCATTCGTAGCCCACCAGCAGCTCCAGCCCGAGCAGGGCGATGTTCGGCGCCGCGAGAGTGGCGGGCGCCGTGGCGTGCGTCACGCGCCGGTTGGGTAGGTGGATGTGTGTGATCCGGTGGGCATGCGGCCCCTGGCGCACGTGTGGGCGGGTGAGTCGAGGAACGTGCTGTCGCGGTTGTGTCTCTATAGCCATCTGGCCCTCCTCCGCGAAGCACCGGTCTCTTCATCTGTGCCGGCAGAGCCGGGTTTACTTCGCATTCGGATCGTAGGGCCGGAGGGGCTATGGGTGTGTCAGGAAGTTGCCGTGTTTTTGGGGGCGGTTGTGTAGGGTTCTAGCTTACAGAATGCGCCGCGATTCCGCTGAGCCGTAGCGCTGGAAGTTGACAGAATGGCGGGCATTCCTGGTACGCAAGGGTGAGTTGTGCTCATGTAGGCGAAATTGACTCCTAAAACCCTTGACGGCTGAACATGGTTGTGGCATACTCGTTTTTGTCGCCGCGAGAGGGTGTCCGATGCAAGACCGCAAGGCGGTCCCCAAACATCACACCTTCAACTACTCCCAGTACGTTTCTCCATTCTGTGACGCTGGCCAAATGTCATGCGTTTGGATGAGAGGAACCGGCGAGATCTCCTCAAGCAGGCAACTCCCAACAAGGTCACCACGCTTGAGAGGACGCGCGGCGAAATTGCCTCTTGACAGCACAGCTCATGCGTGTTACACTCAGGGGGCGCCCTTGAAAAGGGCGAAAATGCTGAAGGAGCCAAATGGCCCTTGGCAGTCATCAGAACCTTGACAACTGAAGAGTGGGAAGCGAAGAAGCTAGCAGTATGCTTGTGGGGCAGCGGCGAGTGCGTCGCGCGGAGCTGGTGACAGTGAGGCGCGGAGTGCTGGCCGACCCTGGAAGAAGAATTTGAGTCGAGAAGGCTCGACGATGCAGGAATTTGGGAGACGAAGCCGGGTTAGCGGGAGCTAACGGGGGCGCGTTTCCCGGAGATACTGGATGGCGAGTTTGATCCTGGCTCAGGACAAACGCTGGCGGCGTGCGTAACA
>DATGEP010000236.1:0-1602 GCA_035310125.1 Ktedonobacterales bacterium | reverse complement strand
TTAACCCGAAAAGTTTTGTGGCCGTCTAGGCAGCGCCCTCGGTGAGGGAGACGTGGTAGCCGAGGCGCTCGAGGCGGCGGATAGCCTGGCGGGCGATCTGGGAGCGGTCACGTTGATCAAAGTAATTGGGCCCGAGGTCCTGGTAGAGGACGCCGTCGCGAAGCAGGTGGTAGATCACGGTGAGCAAGGTATGGCCGACTGCAAGCAGGGCCCGCTTCTGGCCTCGGCGAGCAGCCAGGCGGTGGTACTGGGCCTTGAAGTAGCTGTCCTTCTTGCGTGTCGCGCACCAAGCGCACTCGACCAAGATGGAGCGCAGCCAGCGGTTGCCCTTGCCGGCATAGCCGGAGCGTCGCTTGCCCGCCGACTGGTTGTTGCCCGGGCAGACCTTGGCCCAGGAGGCGAGGTGGCGGTGGGATGGGAAGCGGCTCATGTCGGTGCCAATCTCGGCCAGGATCTCCTGGGCGGCGCGGGTGCCCAGCCCGGGGATCTGGTCGAGACGGGCAATGAGGGGCTCAAAAGGGCGGGTGCGGGACTGCACCTCCTGGTCCAAAGCGGCGATTCGCTGCTCCAGGAAATCGATGTGAGAGCGCAGCTGGTCGAGCAGAAAACGCTGGTGAGTACCGAAGGTGCCGTGAAGCGCTTGGGCCAAGAGCTCCTGCTTACGCTGAAGGCCGTAGTTGGCAGTGGCGGCCACCACCTCGGGGTCGTAGTCGCCTTCGATGAGAGCGTTGAGAAAGCGGCGCCCGTTGAGTCCGACGACGTTGGAGATGACGTCCTCGAGCTTGATATTGGCTCCCTCCAGGACCTTCTGCAAACGCTGGACCTCGTGGGCTCGCTCCTCGATGAGGGTCCGTCGGTAGCGGGTCAATTCGCGCAACTCACGCTCCTCACGGTTGGGGATGAAGCTGGGTTTGAGCAGGCCGTGACGGAGCAGATCGGCTATCCACTCGGCGTCCTTGACGTCGGTCTTGCGTCCAGGCACCGCCTTGATGTGACGGGCGTTGACGACCAGGAGTTCGAACCCGGCCACCTCCAGGATGTTGAAGACCGGCTTCCAATAGACACCGCTGCTCTCCATCGCCACCACCGTGACCCCAAGGCCATGCAGCCACTCGGCCAACTGCTCCAAGTGTCCGGTCATGGTTCCAAATGTGCGCAGCTGCTTGCCTTCGGGCAGCATCGCGCACGCCACCACGCTCGACTTATGCACGTCCAGCCCTGCGCAGCGCTCATGTACTACTCGCATCGGCATCGCCCTCCAAGTCAGTCTCGGTGGGGGCAGGTCGAAGGTCGAAGACGTTAACCCGCGTGCTCTCCGCCACCGAGGCAGGGCAACAACTAAAGGTGCCTGACGACCAGCCAGCCCAAATTAACAACGAGCTCCCGGGCACCAACGGCGAACGGGCCGCTCCCACCACTCCGCATTTTCATTGCTGCAGGCACCCCTTGGGGAAGATGCAATTAACCCGAAAAGTTTTGTGGCCGTCTAGGCAGCGCCCTCGGTGAGGGAGACGTGGTAGCCGAGGCGCTCGAGGCGGCGGATAGCCTGGCGGGCGATCTGGGAGCGGTCACGTTGATCAAAGTAATTGGGCCCGAGGTCCT
>DATGEP010000235.1:0-1002 GCA_035310125.1 Ktedonobacterales bacterium | reverse complement strand
AGAGCGCGAGCGCGGCATCACGATTGCCACGGCGCACGTGGAGTATGAGACCAAGAACCGGCACTACGCGCACGTGGACTGCCCCGGGCACGCGGACTACATCAAGAACATGATCACCGGCGCAGCGCAGATGGATGGAGCAATTCTGGTGGTGGCGGCGACCGACGGTCCGATGCCGCAGACCCGGGAGCACGTGCTCCTGGCGCGCCAGGTGGGCGTGCCGTGCATCGTGGTGGCGTTGAACAAGTGCGACGCGGTGGATGATCCGGAGCTGCTGGACCTGGTGGAGCTGGAGGTTCGCGAGCTCTTGAAGAGCTATAAGTTCCCCGGCGACGACGTTCCGGTGGTCCGGCTTTCGGCGCTGAACGCGCTGAACGGCGATCCCAAGTGGGAAGGCAAGATCGACGAGCTGATGGAGGCGGTGGACAAGTACGTACCGCTGCCGGCGCGCGACATCGACAAGCCGTTTCTGATGCCGATTGAAGATATCTTCTCAATCTCGGGGCGCGGCACTGTTGTGACAGGCCGTATTGAGCGCGGCAAGGTGAAGGTAGGCGAGGAAGTGGAGATCGTAGGCTTCCGCGAGACCAGGAAGACGGTCGTGACCGGCGTGGAGATGTTCAAGAAGCAGCTGGACGAAGGCATGGCGGGCGACAATGCCGGGCTGCTGCTGCGCGGCATCGGCAAAGACGACGTGGAGCGCGGGATGGTGCTGGCCAAGCCGGGATCGATTACGCCGCACACCAAGTTCAAGGCCGAGATCTACGTGTTGAACAAAGAAGAAGGCGGGCGGCATACGCCGTTCTTCAAGGGCTACCGGCCGCAGTTCTACTTCCGTACGACCGATGTGACGGGCGTGGCGGAGCTGCCGGCGGGCACGGAGATGGTGATGCCGGGAGACAACGTGGCGCTGACGATCGAGCTGATTACGCCGGTGGCCATGGAGAAGGGCCTGAGGTTCGCGATCCGCGAAGGCGGCAGGACCGTGGGCGCGGGCACCAT
>DATGEP010000234.1:0-26703 GCA_035310125.1 Ktedonobacterales bacterium | reverse complement strand
CAGCCGCCCTGACCGGACGCTCACTCGCCCGAGAACGATCCAGGCTGGGTGACCAGGAAGGTTCGGGGCAGAGTTGCTCTGACCGGAGTCCTTCCGGGCCAGTCGCACCCCGGCATGACAGATCGGTCACTGAACCACCATGTTTGCGGACGAAAGCTATCGGCGGGTGAATGTGAGATGGGTCACGCCGCTGGGCGAGGTCGTTGCTTCAATGGCGTAGTGCTGCTCGAGTGCCTCGAGATCGTCCCAAAGGCGTTCCCCGCGTCCCAGAACAATGGGCACGACAGCGATATGCATGTAGTCAATCAGATGAGCTGCCAGGAACTCACGAACCGTTGTTGGCCCTCCGCCAATGCGCACATCCAAGCCCCCGGCCGCTTCCCGGGCCGCTTCCAGGGCCTCAGCCGGGCTCGCGTCGATGAAGTGGAACGTGGTGCCGCCCTGCATCTCGATGGTCGGCCTGCGATGATGGGTGAGGACGAACACCGGCGTGTGGAACGGCGGATCGTCCCCCCACCACCCCTTCCAGTCCTCGTCCGCCCAGGGGCCACGCTGGGGCCCGAACTTGTTCCGTCCCATGATCTCGGCGCCGATGCCGGGGCCCCAGTTGCAGGCGAAAGCATCGTCGATTCCGGTGCTCCCTGCCTTGCCTTGCATCCCCTGGAAGGTGCGGGTTGGGAAGAACCACTCGTTGAGCCGGTGGCCGGCATGCCCGAAGGGCGATTCGAGGCTTTGACCCTCGCCCGTCCCAAATCCGTCGAGCGAAATTGAGAAGTTGTGGACCCGAACGCGTGACATTTCCCTCTCCTCGTCAGATTGACACCAATCACAGTAGCCTCGTGCGGCGGGGCCGTCGCAGGTAGACGACCCGGCTCCCGCTTACTCATCGCCCTTTCAGGTTCTCCCGGAATCACCGCCGCGGGAACAGCCACGCCTGCAGCTCCATCCACTGCTGCCCCATCAAGTCCTCACGGGACTCGGTCGCCATGAAGCCGTCCAGTGACATCGTCACACTGAAGAACACCTTCCCGGCCATCAGCGCACCGTCCCTTCCTGCGCGGTCTCCTGCTCAGTCATCGTCTCGCTGGCGGTCGCCGGCCCGCGGCCTGCGGCCCGCTTCCGGGCGACCTCCGTGACGTAGGCCGCCAGATTACGCAGCGTCTGCTCGCCGCCCTCGATCGCGTGGTACTTCTCCACGGCCTCGTCGCGGAGTTCCTTGGTGGGGAACACTGCGCGCATCACGACCCGGGTCTGCTCGCCGGCCGGCTCGAAGGTCAGGACCGACTCGAAGGCGTTCGGGTCGTCGCGGGACTCGCCGTGCAGCAGCGCGATCCGCTCCGGCGGGGCGATCTCCCGCCAGGTGATCCACTCTTGGTAGTCGGTCCCGTCCGACCCGTGCATCACGAAGTCCCACTCCCCGCCGACGCGGAACTCGAACGCCCGCGTGGTGGTGGTGAACCCCTCCGGCCCCCACCACCGCGACAGGTGCCGCACCTCGGTGAACGCCTCGAACACCAGCTCCCGCGGGGCGCCGATCACCCGGGAGATCACAATCTCGCGGTCCGCGGCCGCGTGCGCAGGCTCGCCGCCGCTACTGGTCGTCGCCATCGTGTGGTCCCTCCTGCCTTGCCTGCTTCAACTCCTGCACGTACTCGTCCAGCCGGTCGAAGCTCTCGCTCCAGAACCGCTCGAAGCCGCCCACCCATTCGTGGATCGGCCGCAGCCCGCGGGCGTCCAGACCGTACAGCCGCTGCTTGCCCGCCCCGCGGACGCGCACGAGCCCGACCTCCCGGAGGACCCGCAGGTGCTTGGACGCCTGCGGCTGGGTCATCCCCAGGTCCCGCGCTAGGTCAGTCACCGGCCGCTCGCCGCCCCGCAGCAGCACCAGGATCTCCCGCCGCTGCGGTTCGGCGATCGCGTTGAACGCGTCCGATGTCGTCGCTGCTCGTGCCATGGCGCCATTATATATGCCTATATCGGAATGTGTCAAGCCCCGTCGCCCGGCCGCCTCACAAGAGGGGGCTGTATGACGACTGACGGGCTGGGACTGTACAACTTATGGGACTGCTTGATATACTTTCAGTGACCGGTAAAAATTCAGCCTGGCTTCGGCCTCCGAGCGTCCTCCATCCGCCGCATCCGCCGCCCATCTCGCCCACCCCAAAAACTCCTGGCCGTCCCTGACCGCCCCTGCCCGGCGACACCGCCGTCTCCCACATGCTATGGTACACCTACATCCCGCGCCTTCTCACCTGCTGATCCGGCGCCCCCGCACCTGAAAAACCAAATAAATCTGCTACGATTCTCAGATTCCGGCAGAATCGGCAACCAAAACATGTATTCCGGCAAAAACGGCAACCATTCTCCCCACTCTCCCCGCATATCTGTAGGGGCGCTGCCTGCCGCGCCCGCCGGGGGTGATGTCCCCGGCACAATCGGCAACCGTCGTGTTCAACCTCATCCTTCCCATTCATCCCATGAAACATGCTACGATTCACGTGCGATGTGCCATCCAACCACATAAACACGCGTGGAGTACGAGGAGAACCGCTTGACGCATCTATACCTGATCCGGCATGGTGAAGCCGTCTGCAATGTAGATCCGACCGCCCCCGCCGCCGGACCGAACGGCGACCTGGGCCTGACGGCGAAGGGGCGGATCCAGGCCGAGCGGCTGCGCGACCGGCTGGCCGCCACCGCCGAAATACCCGCCGGCGTCCTCATCGCCAGCACACTGCGTCGCGCCCGCGAAACAGCCGAGATTCTCGCGCCCGCGCTCGGCCTGCCCATCATCTGGGACGACGAGGTACAAGAGCTACATATCGGCGAGCTGGACGGCACACCCTGGAATGAGATCGAACACCTGATTCCGGACCTGCGCGACGAGCCACTGCGGCCGATTGGACCGGGCGGCGAGAACTGGCCGCAATTCATCCTGCGCGTGGGCCGCGCGCTTGAGCGTATCGTACACGCGCACGAAGGCAAGACAATCGTAATCATCTGTCACGGCGGCGTCATTGACGCCTCGTTCCTGCTCTTCTCCGGCATGGCCGGATTCACCAAGCCGGCGCTGGAGCTGCACACCCGCAACACCTCCATCACCCACTGGGAGCTGCGCAAACAGTCGCCGTCGTTTTCCACCCAGGAAAGTGCCACAGCCGCGCCATTGCGCTGGACACTCCATCGCTACGGCGATGACCTGCATGTCCGCGACATTGGCGCTCCGGAGCGCATTCGCTGGACTCGGGTAAATCAAGCGGGCGGTGGAGCCGAGCAGCTTGCCGTGCCCTTGCCAACCGAGGAGTAGCACACCGTCGCCCGTCCCGTCTCAGAGGGCGAGACATGCCACGCCTCTACCCCTCGCGCGGAGAAGGGGAAGTGCGGCCATGAGCTTGTGCGCGACGAGGGCTGGACAGCGCGGAGTGCGGCCGCACAGCTCCGCGCTGTTGTAATCATTTGCGGTGAAGCACCAGCCGCTGAGCGCATCGAAAGGTCTTGAAGTATGGATACCGCGTATGCGGAGGAGTTGTTGCGCCGGCAAGCGTCCCTACAGGCCGAGGCCGAGCGAGTGCTGGCCGCACTCGATCTGGTGGCCATGCTGGCGTCCGCCGGCACAGTCGCATTCAACGGCAGCTACGTGACAGGGTTGATGGTCTGGCGCGACCTGGATCTGAGTGTGATGGCGCCGGGGTTGACCAGCCGGAGCGCGTACGAAACGATGCTGCCGCTGCTGACGCACCCTGACGTCACGCTTGTACGTTACCGTAATGAAGCTGGCGGCCACAATGCCACGGGGCGGCTGGAAGATGATCGCTACTTCTTCGCCAACTATTATCTGGAAGCCGGGCAAGAGTGGAAGATTGATATTTCGTTCTGGGTATCGCGGCAGCCTCACGCGGAGCTGCTGCCGCCTGAATTGATTACTCAGCGACTGACGGACGAAACGCGACTCGCGATTCTTTGGCTCAAGGATATCTGGCACCGCTTGCCAGTATACATGACCCAGATAGGCAGCGTTGATATCTACAATGCGGTGCTTGACTACGGTGTGCGCACGCCAGAGGCGTTCGAGGCGTACCTGCGCGAGCACAACCAGCTGAGCATGTAGCAACGCGCACCGGCCCAGCGAGGAATGGTTCGGAGAGAGGCGGGTATTTCGATGTGCAACGGATGGAAAAGTCGTCTCACCGCGCTTGCCGTCATGAGCACACTGTTTGCCGCGTGTACCGGCTCGCCGTCCGCCCCGGCGCGGGCCACGCACCCGCCTTCGCCAGCGAGCGGTACGGGGCCACTACCAACCGCGACAGCCGCTCTCGGACCGGCGCACTACACGCAAGTCACGGTGGCGCACGGATTCGGCAGCCCCGACGACCTGGCGCTCGATGCGCAAGGACGGGTGATCTTTGCCGACTCAGTGAACGGCAGTGTGTATCGTGTAGAGGCCAGCGGGCAGGTGACGCAACTGATTGGTGGACTCGCGGCGCCCGAGGGGGTGCTGCCGCTACCAGACGGTTCGCTGCTCATCACCGTCCAGGGCTTCCCCGGCGCGACACGCGACGAGATTCGGCGGCTGGCTCCTGGCGCATCCTCTAGCACGCTCTTCGCCTCATTCGTCAATACCACGGGCAAGGTCGGGCTGGATAGTATCAGCCGTGACCCCATCACCGGCGACGTTCTCGCTGCCGATAGCCCCAACGGCAACGTCTATCGCCTCAGCCCCGACGGACGCCAGCGAACGCTCCTCGCAAGCGGATTCACCCGGCCCGTAGACGCAATAGCCGATAGCGCGGGCAATATCTACGTCGCCGATGAGTACGGCTTCGCCGTCGTCAAGATCCTGCCGAACGGGCACATGACGGCGCTCGCGCACCTGAGCTACCCCGACGACCTCGCATTCGACGTGGACGGCTCGCTACTGGTGACGGAATTGGGGCATAATACGCTTGAGCGTATTGATCCCCAGACAGGGCACAGTCTTGGCACAGTGGCAACAAATCTATTTGAGCCGCAGGGACTCGCGGTGGACACGCATGGCAACCTCTACGTCGCGGAAGAGCGCGGCGATGTCATTATTGAGCTGCGGCGCGGCTAATTGGAGTTCTTGATGTTCTGGTTGATATGGACGTTGTTCAAGCGGACACTCTTTCTGCGCTGCCCGCGCTGCGGGCGGGGCAAGCAGTTCAAGAGCTGGTTCACGATGTATGACCAGTGCTCATACTGTAGCTGGCACTTCGAGCGCGAAGAGGGCTACTGGACTGGCGCAATGGCAATCAATCTTGTCTTTTCCGAGCTACTCATCGCCGCCGCCGTCATTCCCCTCGCGGCGATGCAAACGCCCTACCTGCCGCTCTTCGGCATTGGCCTGCCATGCACCGTCTTACTGCCGATCCTCTTCTTCCGCCATTCCCGCAGCTTCTGGATGGGAATGGATTTCATCATCCATCCGGTTGACCTTTGGTTGTAGGCGATGGGGCAGCCGTACACCCGCTAAGTCCATCCCGTTATTGCCGCCTCGCTCGCTCCGCGACGATTACAATATAGGAGATGCTAGCGCGACCAGCAGAGATTTCCGAAGGTGGAGCGAATGGTGAAGACGAAAACAAGAGTGCGTGCGGTAGATGAGCAGGTGCATGGACACTGGCGTATCGTAATGGTGTATGTCTTATTCACGTTGGTTGGTATTAATCTTCGCACGGTCATTCTCGCCGTCCCTCCAGTGCTACCACAGATTACCCATGATCTTGCGCTCACCTATACCGAAACTGGGCTGCTCACCTCACTGCCCATCCTCATCATGGGTGGACTGGCTTTGCCGGCGGGACTGCTGGCGGGCCGCATGGGCGCACGGGCGAGCGTCGCGCTGGGGCTGGCGCTGCTGTTGGCGGGTGGGCTTCTGCGTGCGGTGTTCCCCGCCGTGCTGCCATTGTATCTCTTCACCGCCCTGCTCAGCCTCGGCATCGCTGTCGCGCAGACTGCGATGCCGGTGCTGGCCCGGCAGTGGTTTCCCAGAAATATCGGTTTTGTCTCCGCCCTCTACAGCGATGGATTGATCCTCGGTGAGGCCATCGCAGCGGGTCTCACGGGACCACTCATTCTCAGCGTGTTCGGACACGATGCCTGGCCGGCGACCTTCGTCATCTGGAGCATTCCCGTCGCGGTCATGCTGGCGTTGTGGCTGGCGCTGGCTCCCGCTGCCCCCGCGCTCAATCCCCGCTTGAACCGGACTGGACAAACCGATGGAGCAGCCCCACGGACAAACACGAAACCGGCTCCGCGAGGCACGTCCCGAGTGAACCCACTGCATCTGGGCATCCTGCTTGGCTGCGCCAGTCTGATCTTCTTCGGCATGAACGGCTGGATCGCGACCTACAACCACGCGCTGCATCGCGACAGTATGACGGCGCTTGCCCTCTTCGTGCTCAACGCCGCTCAGCTCCCCGTGAGTCTGGGCATGACGTTGTTCGCACAGCAGCTTGCCGGGCGGCGCTGGCCGTTTGTAACGGCGGGTGTCGTGTGCTGCTGCGCGATCGCGGCGTGGTGGCTGCTACCGGTGGGCATCGAGCCGTTCAGCGCGGCGCTGCTCGGTGGAGGCTCCGCCTTCGTCTTCGTGCTGGGGATCGCGCTGCCCGCCTTGCTCGCCGGGCGTGCGGAGGTAGCGCGACTCACCGGCATCACACTGACCCTCAGCTACGGTGTGGCGTTCGTGGGACCGCTCCTGGGCGGCGGCTTCTGGGACATCTTCAGCGTACCCGCGCTGGCGTTTCTGCCGGTCCTCGCCGCCGGGATCACGCTGATTACGCTTGGCTTGCTGCTGCCGCCGCGCTCCGCATTCGGCTTGATAGATGGGGTCGAGTCCGCGCCACTGCCGGATAGCAGCGAAGTCCCGTCCGCGCCTGCCCAGGCGTAGCAGGCTGCACGGAAAGCGGGTACATAATCAGGCGGTATCAGGCGGATTTAGGGTAAAATATGTCCACGCGGCACTGGTTTCCATTCGAGAAAGGATGGCGGACCATGTTAGGTGGACTCCTCTGGGTCCTGGTTGTCGTCGCCTGTTGGGTGACCATCGCGTCAATCATCATCTTTCTGATCCGCTTTGCGGCGCGGGAGGTTGACGACGAGCAGGTTGTCTGCGACCTGACACCCGACTATTTCGCCGATCACCCGGCGGCAACGTAGGCGAGGGCGGCGCGACGGCCCTATCGTGCTGGTGCGCGACGACCAAACCATGCTCTCACCGGCGGTGCGGCAGCGCGTTCCTGCCGCACCTGTCAAGCGAGCACGAAGCGGCCTACGGGCAATCAAGCCGGCGGCGGAGCATTTCCGCCACCTTTGCGGTCCATTGCGTGTATTTCCGTCTCGGTCATGCCCCATCATCCACACCATCGCCCGTGCGCACGAAGCGAACGACAAGCGCCGCCGCGATAGCTGAAACAGCACGCTCCTGAGATAGTGGGCGCTCTTTCTATTTCCTATCACGGCGCCATGTCTGCTGGCATCCCCTACGTATCCTCCTCGCGAACATGTCAGGGCCGTGCCGGTAATGTCGCGTTCGTCCCGCCTTCGTGGGCGAGCCGTCGAATTCATCTGAGGAGACGAGATGCTCCCACCACCCTTGACTTTACTAATATCATTAGTTTATAAACTATATGTATTCGTTAACTCACCTGGGATGAATACTCATCCCACTAAACGGCCACAGGAGGCGCACCTTCATGGATACCATCACATGCGGCGAGCACCTGACGCAGCTTACGCGGCGCACGCTACTCTTCCCCATCAATTGCTACCTGGTCCGCGAGGAAGATGACCTGACGCTGGTGGATACCGGCCTCGCCGGCTCCGCCCCCGCCATTCTGGAGGCCGCGCGAACATTGCGCGCTCCTATCCGGCGTATCGTGCTCACCCACGTCCACATGGACCACGCTGGCTCGCTCGATGCCCTACACGCCGCGCTGCCGGAGGCCGAGGTCATCGTCTCCACACGCGAGGCGCGTCTGCTCGCGCGCGATTTCAGCCTTGACGCGAATGAGCCACAGGTGAAGGTGCGCGGCGGTTTTCCAGTCTGCGCCACGCGCCCAACGCGAACCGTCGCGCCGGGTGAGCGAATCGGCTCGCTGGAGGTCATCGCCGCGCCAGGACACACACCCGGCCAGGTGGCGTTCCTCGACATTCGTAACCGCAATCTCATCGCTGGTGACGCCATCAGCACGCATTTTGGTATCGCGGTCGCTGGCATCTCAAAGATGCTCTTCCCGTTCGTCGCGATGGGCACCTGGGACAAGCCAACGGCGCTACGGACGGCGCAGGCGCTACGAGCGCTTGATCCGGCGCGGCTGGCCGTGGGGCATGGCCCCGTACTTGAACAGCCCGCGGCGGCGATGGACGCGGCGATCACCGAGGCGACGCGGCGATTCGGTGGGCGGGCGAGCCGTGCCGCATAGAGCTGGGCTGGATACGCGCCGTGTGGTGGAAGCCGCCGCGGACCTGATAGACGCCGAGGGCACCGATGCGCTGACGCTCGCCGCGCTGGCCGCCCGCCTGGGCGTGCGCATTCCCTCGCTCTACAACCATGTCGCTGGACTTGACGGGTTGCACCGTGAGCTAGCCCTGCTCGCGATGCGGGGACTGACCGAGGCGCTTGGGCGCGCGACGATGGGCAGGTCCGGCGAGCCGGCCGTCTTCGCCCTGGGCAACGCGTACCGTGCCTACGCTATGGCGCATCCAGGCGTGTACTCAATGCTCCAGCGCGTCCCGCCAAATACCGACGACGAAACGAGCGCCGCCGCACGGGCACCGGTGGAGGTGGCGCTCGCGGTCCTCGCGGGTTTTGGTCTAGAGGGTGAAGAAGCCATCCATGCGACGCGTGCGTTGCGTAGCGCATTGCACGGCTTTGTCATGCTCGAGTTGACGGGAGGATTCGGCCTCGCTGTCAGTATCGACGAGAGTTTTTCGCGTTTGCTTGGGTTGCTCACACGCGGCCTACGCGACACGCAGGCGGATCGTCAACGGTCACGCACATAGGTCATCGGGCCGGACAGCCGGACCAGCCCCTTCAGCTCCATCATCACGAGTGTGCCGGAGACGGCGGCAATGGGCAGCCCCGTCGCGCGGCATAGCTCGTCTATGTGGCACGGCTCGCCAGCGGTGTCAAGCTGGCTGAGGAGTCGCGCCTCGGTTTCGTTTTCGGGCATCAGCTCACGCAGATCTAATTGCTGGGGCACCATGCTCAGATTTAGCTCGCTGAGCACATCGTCCACCGTCTGCACCAGCTTCGCGCCATCCTGAATGAGCCGGTTGGCTCCCATGCTGGCACGACTCGTGATGCTCCCTGGCACCGCGAAGACGTCACGCCCCTGCTCGCCCGCGAAACGCGCCGTAATGAGCGCACCTGAATTTTCTGGCGCCTCGATCACAAGCACACCGAGCGAAAGTCCACTGATGAGCCGGTTTCGCGCGGGAAAATTGCCAGCTTCGGGCTGCGTGCCTGGGGCAAACTCGGTAACGATAGCACCGCCCTCGATGATGCGAGCCGCGAGTTTGGCGTTCTCAGGCGGATATACCAGATCCGGCCCACAGCCAAGCACCGCGAGCGTGCGCCCACCAGCTTCCAGCGCCGCGGCATGCGCGTAGGTGTCTATGCCGCGCGCCAGTCCACTTACGATAGTCAGCCCCTGTTGTATCAGCTCCGCCGTCAGCCGCTCCGTCACCTGCCGGCCATATGTGGTCGCGCGGCGTGTGCCGACAATCGCCAGCGCCACATCATCCGCCGGCAAAAGCGCACCGCGCACATAGAGAATCGGCGGCGGCAGCGGCACCTCGCGGAGCAAGCGCGGATACCGATCATCCGTGATACGCAGAGCCGTCACACGCAACCGGCGCAGCCGCTCCAATTCTGCTTCAGGCACAATGCCTTTGCGCTGCACCTCGAAGGCCGCCGCCGTTCGCGTGTCCAGTCCCGCCGCCAGCCAGCCATTGCTCCCAGACTGCCAGACGGCTTCGGCAGTCCCGAAGGCATCTAGCAAGAGATTGAAACGCGCTGGGCCGATGCCTTTCACCCGGTGCAGTGCCAGCCAGAACGGGAGATCCGGATCATCGTCTGGCCACTCCATACCGTCCACTGCGTCAGCCTGTGCATACGGCACAGCGCGAGGACCATCCCAGCGATTGCTGGGCGGTTCCGCGATTTCGAGCGGTGTCCTGGCGGCAGCAGGGCCGTCTATTGGCTCATCCTCACTGGATGCCCCTGTGGGTGTGTCGTCATCACTTCGTCGCGGCATGTCGCGGGCATCCCTCTCGTGTGCGGCCGCTGTACCCAAGCGACCGTCTGTTAGAATGACGGGGCTGCCGCATCGAGCGTAACACACAGAGCGTATTCTCTACTCAGCGACGGCGAGAGTGTGGGAGAAGCATTGACGATATCGCGGTCTGGCACAGAACTTGATTAGAGGTGTCCGGGGTAGAATGTGCAGCGCCAGTCCAGGAGGAGGAGCGTATATGGTTGCGGCAACATCTGGTACGGCCTCATCCGCGGGCCACGAACGCGGCGACGCGACATCTGAGCAACGACCGGGACTCATGACCCGTCTCAAACCGCGACTGGCGGTTTTAAGCGGGTTCTGGACAAAGATCAGCAACGATTCGATCTTCAACCTGTCTGGTCTGCTCGCATATAATTTCCTCATGTCAGTGTTCCCAATACTGCTGGTCATCCTGGCCATCAGTGGCTTCTTCCTGGAGCGTGCGTCGCCGGGCCAGTATGCGGCGCTGCAAAAAGCTCTTGTCAGCGCCTTCCCACGCGGCACAGGGAGACAGGTGCTGGTGAATGTTACGAATAACCTCAACAAGAGCGCTGGACTGCTCTTCATCGTGGGTTTTGTCGTCGCGCTTGTCAGCGGCTCAGGTCTGTTTCTGACGCTGGAATGGACCTTTGGCATCGTCTTTCGGCTTCGGGGACGCGACCCCATCCACCAGCGCCTGATGTCCATCGGCATGTTGCTGCTCTACACCGTCTTGATCCCCATTGTACTGCTGGCCTCACTGCTCCCCTCAGTGATTGTGCGGGCGCTGCCCATCGGACACGACAGCCCAGTCTTCGGTTTCTTTTTGCAGGCGGCAGGCGATATCTTTTCTCTACTTGTCGCGGCGCTACTCTTCGGAGCGATCTACATCGTCGTACCGAACCGCAAGGTGGAATGGCACGAAGTCTGGAAGGGCACCCTCGTGGCGGCGACGTTACTGGTGCTCTACGAAATGTTCTTCCCATTCTACGTCAGCACCTTCCTGCACCCGCAGAACTATGGATCCACGGCAGGCTTCGCGGTCGTCATCCTCATCTTCTTCTACTACCTCGCGTTCATCCTCGTGCTTGGCGCGGAGATTAACTCGTGGGTTTCCGGCCAGCGCGAGACAGCCGGCGACATCCCGTCCGTCTTGCACGAGCTGCAAGCGCACAACACGACGCGCGGCGCGGCGGGGCCGACCGCGGGACTGCCACGGGAAGACATGGCGCACCACAAAGGCGCCACCGCCATGCGTACGACGGCGACGGCTGTCGCTCATGAGCGGGATGACCACCGGGGGAGTACGCAGCCGCCGAAATTCGCCGAAGCGGGTGTGGATGCGCCGGGCTACGACATCGAGCCGCGTGGGAGGCACGACGCGATCTATGCGGAGACACTTCGCGCCCAGCCACTCACTCGTCCGCTTGGAGCGCGCCAGAAACGCGCCCTGTGGGCGGTGCTAACGGCTGGAGCGGTGGCAATCATCCCCGTGCTGCGGCTACTGCCTGATCTCCTCCGAGATGAGGATCGAACCACCGCCGGCAGGCAGGGCAAATGACTTGCCCGGCGGTAGCTCGGAGATATGCGGGCTCCACTGTCCACTAGATACCAGTGAACGTAGGGCGCTGGTACGCCGGGCGCGGGCCGGCATATTCCGGCTGAGCATGCTCAGCGAAAACCGTCGTCTTGATGTTGCCGCGCACGTTGAACTCACCCACGACGCGCATCCAACGAGGATTGAGCACTCGCGCCAGATCGTCCAGAATATCGTTGGTAGCACCCTCGTGGCTGACGCCGCGATTGCGGAACGTGTTGATGTAGAGCTTGAGGCTCTTCAGCTCGACCACCGATGGACCCGGCACGTAATCTATGACGATGGTGGCGAAGTCGGGATACCCTGAGCGCGGGCATAGACAGGTGAACTCCGGAATCTCGAAATGGATGACATAGTCGCGATCCGGGCGAGGATTGGGCCATGGCTCAAGCTCATTGCGCTCGATCTCGATCTGGCCGTACTTCTTTGGCTCGGATGGAATCTGCTGGTTGGACATCGTCAAGCCTTTTTTGCGGAGAACTTCTGAGGACTGATGCGGTCCACTGGAGTGCGTATCGAATAATCACAGACGTTCATTGTATCGCATGAGACCATCTCGGCGACATGGAAGCAGCCTGCGCAAGACCTGGCTCGTCACTGCACCCATTAACATACGACAACCTCTAACGGATTGACAGGATCGCCGTGGTACAATTCCGCAACGGACCCTCTTTGTGTCAGTCAGCAGCAACAGGAGGATAGATGGTGCAGCAGAAGACGTCCACGCCCAAAGCCGGCGCGGGGACACGAGCAAAGGCCAGCTCCTCGGAGAAAAAAACCAATGGCGCCAGGCCCGCAGTCCGTACGCGCACAGGCGGCGAGCCGCATACGGAGCTATTGCGCTATCGAGATGAATTCCCCATTCTCCAGCGCAAGATCTACCTCAATAGCTGCTCGCTGGGCGCACTCTCGCGCCGCTCGATGGATGCGATGGCGCGCTTCCAGGACACGTGGAACGAGTATGGCGCGCAGGCATGGTATTCCATTTGGATGGGTGAGCTGGCGGCGCTACGCGAGAAGTTCGCCCGATTGATCGGTGCGCAGCCTCACGAGATTGCGCTGGCCACCAACGTGTCAGCCGCGCTCAGCGAAATCGCCACTGGGCTGGACCTGGGTGACCGCAACCGCGTCGTCATGGCGGACATGGACTTTCCGACACTGGCGTACCAGTGGCTCGCGAAGCAGCGCGCGGGCATGGATGTCGCGTTCGTAGATAGCCCGGACCACAGCTCGTTGCCGGCGGAGCTGTTTGAGCGGGCGGTGGACGACCGCACGGGCCTCGTTGCCACCTCGCGCGTCTTTTTCCTCAGCGGCTACATCCAAGACGTTCGCAGACTGGCGGATATCGCGCACCAGCATGGTGCGCTGCTGCTGGTGGACGATTATCAGGGCACCGGCCAGATTCCGCTGGATGTGAAGGCGCTCGATGTAGACTTCCTCGTCTCCGGCACGTTGAAATGGCTGATGGGCGGCCCTGGTGTCGCGTTCGCCTATGTGCGCGAAGACCTCATATCGCGCTTGCATCCAACAATAACGGGCTGGTTCGGCTCACGCGATCAGTTCCAATTCCGCACCAAAGAATTCGCGTACCGTGACGACGCCCAGCGTCTGGAAGCCGGCACGCCCGCGATTGCTCCAGTATACGCTGCGAGCGCGGCGCTGGACATCGTGCTGGAGATCGGCGTCGAGCGCATCCGCGAGCGCACGCGGTGGCTGGCGGACGACCTTGTGCGGCGAGTGCGCGAGCACGGCTGGAAGGTCCGTAGCCCTCTGGATGGCAGCCACCGCAGTTCGATTGTGCTCCTGGAGCTTGAGCGGCCTGAGGAGCTGGTGCAGAGCCTCACCGAGCGAGGCATTATTGTGGATTCGCGGCCAGGTCTGTTGCGTATCTCGCCACACTTCTATAATTCTGTTGAGGAGAACGATGCCGTCGTCTCCGCGCTGGACGAGCTGATACGCCGGAGGTAGCTGTTCAAGCTCCACGGATGAGACTCTGGGAGAACGCATGATGTTTTGTCCAACCTGCCAGACGGTCGTATGGTCAGCGCCCGATATCTGCCCTACCTGTGGCGGCATGATGCGTGAGGTGGCGGCCGGGGACTCGGTCGAGGTCGTCGAAGGGAGCGCAGAGCTCGGTGTAGGGGAACCGGCAAAAGATGACGCGACTTCGTCGGAAATGAGCGCACTCGCGGTGGCCGGGTCGTCTGGGCGTGTGACACTGCCAGCTCCTGTCCGGCTGGCCGAGGTTTCCGTGGCGGCATGGCGCCAGCCAGCCGTGCGCGCCGCCATCAAGACGGGCGCGAGCGCGCTGGCGCTGACGCTGGCGATGCGCGCCGCACGTCACATGCTCGCTCGCCCACCGGCTCGCCGGGCGGCAATACGCACGGTGCTACCTACCCTTTCCGACCTGCTGCAATCAGAAGCACCAGACGGTCGGGAGCGCGGAACAATGGTGATTGAGACGTTCGTCTACGTGCGCCGGGTCATCCGGCGTTGAGTTGTAGGTGAATACCCGCGTCTCTACGCGGGTGCGGCGCTAATGACGAGCAAACCAGCGTGAGGAAACATGGAGGGAAACGGTGACGCTTGTAGTGCGTGAAGAGGACGTGCGGGCGGTGTTGACCATGCCCGACGTGGTAGATGTGCTAGATGCGGCATTCCGCCGGGAGGCGGCGGGGGAAGCGGAGAACCGCCCGCGCTCACGCATTGTTTTACCGGGTGGTCGAGGCGTGCTACATGTGCTCTCCGGGTATGTGCCAGGACAGCCAGGTCATCCTGATGTGGAGGGGCCGGGGCTGGTCGGCCTGAAGACATACACCGCCTCTAGCGCTGGTGTGCGCTTCGTTGTGCTGCTCTCCTCCGCTGAAGACGGGAGGCTGCTCGCCATCATCGAGGCGGACTGGCTGGGGCAGATGCGCACCGGCGCCGCTTCCGGGGTGGCGGCACGATACATGGCACGCCAGAACGCCCGCGTGGTGGGGCTTCTCGGCACCGGCGGCCAGGCGCGGACGCAGCTGCTGGCGCTCTATGCTGTGCGTCCCATCGAGCGTTTCCTCGTCTATGGACGCGATGAGAGCCGTCGTCGCGCGTTCTGCGACGAGATGGCGGAGCGTACCGGCGTCGCCGTAGAGCCAGCAACCAGCGCGGAAGCGGCGGTCCGGCCAGCGGATATCGTCGTGACGGCCACCACCGCGCGCGAGCCAATCGTATACGGCGCGTGGCTTCGGCCCGGCACGCACATCAACGCGATGGGGTCTAACTGGCACAACCGCCGCGAAGTGGACGACGAGACGGTCGAGCGTAGCGCCATCGTCGCGGTGGACGCGCTGGACCAGGCGCGCATGGAAGCCGGTGACTTGATGATCCCCGCTGAAGCTGGCTTCTTCTCATTCGACCGCGCCGTCGAGCTGAGCAAGATCGTAGCCGGCCAGACGCCTGGGCGTACCTCCGAACAGCAGATCACCTTATTCAAGTCACTCGGCATCGGGCTGGAAGATGTAGCGACCGCCGGACGTGTCTACGAGCTGGCACGGGAGCGCGGACTGGGCCAGGAGCTTGATCTGGTTCCGTGAGCAATCGTTAGGCGAGCGAATGGGGAGGATATCGTTGGCGAGCCACTGGACGCGCCGCACGCAACGGAGCGGATGGGCTGAATTTCCTGGCAGAGTACTGGTGACTCTCGTTGTTTGTGTTCTCATGCTCGCCGGTTGTGGCCCTACAGGCCCGTACTGGGAGGCGCTAGCCAGCTCCCAGGGCGACACAATCGTCAGCCTTGCGCAGGATCCGTCACAGACGAAGATACTCTATGCCGGCGCCAACCACGGCATGATCTACCGCACGCGCACCGATGGAATCAGCACGCCAGTCGGCGGTGAAGGTCTCCCAGCTTCCGCCCAGACGAACGCGCTGCTTCCCGATCCCCATGCGCCGGGTGTTGTGTATGCCGCGACGACGAGTGGCCTCTACGTCACCACCGACGACGGCAACCACTGGAGCCAGCGCGGCACTGGATTGCCCAGGGACGACGTGTTGACGGCGCTCATATTCGGCGCCAGCGACAGCGCGCTCCTCGCGGGCACATTCCATCGTGGCGTCTATACGAGCGCCGACCAGGGCCACACCTGGACACATATAGACAGCGGTCTGCCGGGTGGGGCCGACATCAATACACTCTTCCATGACCCAGCCTCACAGGTCGAATTTGCCGGACTCGACGGCGGCGGCCTGTATGTCAGCGTGGATGGCGGCCAGACATGGGCGCAGCGTACAGGTGGTTTAGCCTCAAATGCTCACGTATACGTGTTCGCCGAGACGCCAGCCCGAGGCACCAACCCAGGCGGGCCGGCGCTCTACATAGGCACCGCCGCCGGCCTGTACGCAAGCGCCAACGATGGAACGACATGGACACAGCGTGGCGCCGGTCAGGGTCTGCCATCGGGCAGTGTGCGAGCGCTGGCTGCCGATCCCAAGACGCCTGGCGTCCTCTACGCCGCTATCGGCAGCGTCGTATATGGAACAACTGACGGCGGCGCGCACTGGACCACGCTGGCGCCCGGCCTCTCACAACCGGTGACGTCACTTGTGGTAGCGATTACGCCCAGCGGCAAGCCGGTGATCTTCGCGGGCGCCGGCCAGCTACAACGATTCCCCGCCATCGGCGGCACGACCAACACGCTGCTCGGCAACATCATTGCGTGGGGCTTTATCATCCTCGTCTTCGGCCTGGGATTCTTCGTCATCTACCGCACGCGTATCAAACTGGACGCCACCACGCGCAACATGCGCAGACGGTTAACGCCGCTAAATCGCCCGCCTACCTGACGGTTGAGGCGAGACGACATACAGCCTGCTCCTCGGACATCTGACAGAAGCCCGTACACGGCTGCGCGCGCCCTTGACAGCCCATTACTCTCATTACTACAATTCGTATAGTATTTGACTTTGTTGATGTAATTAGTCAACATCAAGAGCTGGGCGGGCATGCTGAGGCGACAGTCCCATTTGGCGCCGAGGTCTTGGGGAGGATTTTCCGTATGCAGAGCGCAACCGCTGGCTCCATAGGCACTCCGCGAGTTGACACACACCTCATTCGCTTTTCGCAGATCTGGGTCGTCGCCTTGACCGCCGTGGCGTTTCTCTTCCAGGCGCCCGTAGTGGCTGCCATCGCGGCGGCAGCGCTGGCCATCAGCGCGGTGGCTCCCGCGGTCAGTCCATTCCGGCTGCTGTATCGCTATGCCGCGGTGCCGTTGCATCTTGTGCGGCCTCGTATCGTCGAGGATGATCCCGCGCCGCATCGTTTCGCGCAGGGCGTGGGCGCTGTCTTCCTCATTGCCGCCAGTCTGGTGCTCTTTCTGACTCAGGCCGCCGCTGCCGGCTGGACACTCGATCTCATCGTATTTGTCCTCGCTGGCATCAATCTGACCGTTGGATTCTGCGCCGGCTGCTTTGTCTACTACCACCTTGGACGCCTGGGATTGCTGCCGCGTGTCCGCTATGACGGCGGGTTCCGCTGGCGGGGAGCATGACATGCAAAGCATCCTCGTTCGCGTGCTCATCCTGGCGCTCGCTGGCGCTCTTTCGTGGCTCGCCGTGTGGATCGGTCGCCGCTTCGTCGAGCGCCGTCGCCAGGCCGCGCTAGCCGCTACGGGCGCCGAATTTGACAGCGGTACCACTGGGGCTCCGGTCCGTATTCTCGCCTTCAGTAGCGCCGATTGTACCCAATGCCATCGCTTGCAGCGGCCCGCATTGCGCCGTGTGCAAGATGCTCTCGGCGAAGATACCGTCGAGGTGGTGGAGATAGACGGCCCCAGCTCGCCAGAGCTTACGAAGCGGTACAACGTGCTCACCGTGCCTACCACCGTCGTGCTCGACGCTTCCGGCCATGCCCACGCCGTAAACTTTGGCTTTGCCAATGCGCAAAAGCTGCTGAGCCAGGTAGACACGGTGCTGACTGGCGCGCGTGCGGCCAGCTAGCGACCATCGTGCAGCGCCGCTCGCGCCGCGTAGTAGCCGCACATGCCATGGACGCCGCCGCCCGGCGGCGTAGACGATGAGCAGATATATACCCCTGGCGCGGGAGTAGCATACGGCACGATGCGCGCGACGGGCCGCGTGAATAGCTGCCGGAAGTCCTGCACCCCACCGTTGATATCGCCGCCCACATAATTCGCGTTGTAGCGCTCCATGTCGGCGGGTGACATGGCATGCCGCGCCAGGATGCGCTGGCGAAAGCCGGGCGCGAAGCGCTCGATCTGCGCCTCGACGCGCTCGGTCATGTCGTACGTCGAGCTGTGCGGCACGTGGCAGTATACCCAGGCGACCTGTTTTCCCTCCGGTGCGCGGGTAACGTCGAAGAGGCTCTGTTGCGCTACCAGCACGAACGGACGTTCCGGTGGCACACCGCGCCAGACGGCCCGCTCCGATGCCGCGATCTCCTCCAGCGTGCCGCCCAGATGTACCGTGCCTGCCTGGCGGCAAGCCTCAGCCGTCCACGGTATCGGTCCATCCAGGGCGTAATCAAGCTTGAAGACGCCAGGACCATAGCGATACCGTGCCAGCCGGGTCTTATACCTGGCTGGCAAACGCTCGTCTGCCAGCGCCAGCAGCTGGCGCGGCGTGACATCACAGAGGATCGCGTCCGCTGCCGGGAGCTCGTCCAGCGACGTGACCCGTACTCGAGTGATGATCTCGCCGCCAAACGTGCGCAAACTCGCAACCAGAGCATCGGTGATACGCTGGGATCCGCCGCGTGGGAACGGCCAGCCGATCGCATGTGCCGACATTGCGAGCACCAACCCGAACGCCGCGCTGGGCGGTTGTTCCAATGGCAGCATCGAATGCGCTGACATCCCCGCAAACAGCGCCCGCGCCCGCGCACCGCGAAACTTGCTCTCCGCCAATCCTCGCGCCGAGCGGACCGCGGAGAGTCCGAAGCGAGCCAGCGCGGGTACGCTCGTGGGGTGGAGCATCTGGTGAACGGGCCGGAGTGGCCCCAGCACACCATCCGTGATCGTGTCCCAGCTCGCCACCAACGGCGTCATCAGCTCGCGGTACGCCTCGCCATCCTCGGCGAGCGATGCGGCGCTGATATCAATCGAGCGATCGAGAATCGCGGCGGAGCCGTCATCGAGGGGATGCGCGAGCGCCAGGGGAGGATGGATCCACTCCAGCCCGAATTTGCGGAGGGGGAGTGTGCGAAAGAACGGTGAGCCTGCGCCCAGGGGATGAATAGCGGAGCACGTGTCGCTGATGAAGCCAGGCAACGTCAATTCGGACGAGCGCACACCACCGCCAGGGGTGTCGTGCGCTTCCAGAACCAGCACCGAGCGCCCGGCGCGGGCCAGCGTGATCGCCGCCGCCAGTCCATTTGGCCCGGCGCCAACAATGACGGCGTCGTATCTGGTCTTGGATGCCCCCACGCTACTACGTGCCTCTCCCGCATTCGCCTCCAGCATGCTCACCCGCTTCCACCACCTGCGCCGCCTCATCCGCTCTTGCTTGTAGAGAGGGCGCGTCTCCCGCTCCCATCGTAGCGCGGCGCTGACGAACCCCGAAACTGTCAGCTTTGCGGATTACAGCGGGCGCAAGAGCGCGCGCGCGGGAGCGCCATCCGCGCCGGCCAGCCGGAGCGGCAGGCAGATCAAATCGTACATGCCGGGCGCCACCGGTGAGAGATTCAGCCCCTCGATGATCCAGATGCCAGCATCCAGCAGCGCGCGATGTGTTTCCGCCCCATCTAGTTTGTATCCGCCGACCGAGAGATAATCCACGCCGATAGTGCGCGCCCCGAGCGCGGCGAGATACCGCGCCGCTTCGTGCGCCACGAAGACGAAATCTTCGACGAAGGCATCCGAGGACCAGCAGCGCCCGGAGTTGCGCGTTTTGAACAGCACGCGCTCCCCGCGCTGGATGTTGTACGCCTTCAGCTCGTCCGGCTTGATGGAGACGCTGTCTTGAATGGCGATCACGCGCGCGGGACCTATGACCGCATCCAGCGGCATCTCGTCTATGCCCTTACCGCCGGGAATCCAGTGGACGGGCGCATCCATGTGCGTGCCGGTATGAACACCCAGCGACATCTTCGAGACATTGCAGAGGTCGCCACGATCCATTGACAGCGCGCGCTCGATGCTGACCGGCGGATTATCCGGCCAGTGAACCATCCCATCATGCAGCGGCACTGAAACATCTATCCACGAGTCCGCCATTCCGCTCTCCTTTCATGTACGAGGTCACCATTATGGAATGCGTGGTAGCAGGGTGAGCACCGCCACCAGTACCGGCGCGAGCGCGAGCGCTGGCAGCATATTGCCCGCCCGTAGGTCGCGAATCTTGAGCAGCTTGAGTCCAATGGCGACGAGAATCAGACCGCCCACGGCGGTCAGCTCGGTGATCGTCTGGGGATTGGCGTGCAGCAGCGGCGCGATGGCATGGGCGCTGAGACTGATTATACCCTGGTAGACCAGAATGACGCCGATGGAGAGCAGCACGCCCCACCCCAGGGCCGCGCTAAAGGCCAGCGCGGCAAAGCCATCCAGCGTCGCCTTGATCACCAGCTTCGTGATGTCGCCGTTGAGGCCGTTGTCGAGGGCGCCGAGGATAGAGAGGGGTCCGACGCAGAAGACCAGACTGGAGGTGACGAACGCTTCGCTCACGGTGGATCCTTCGCGGGCCAGCGCCTTTTGGATGCGGTCACCCAGGCGGATGAGGCCGCCTTCGATGTTACTCACCTCGCCCAGCAGCGTGCCGAGCAGCAACGCGCCGAGCAGGATGAGTGGATTCTTTGTCGTGATGGCATCGAGCAAACCAATCAGCACGGTGAATAGCCCCAGAACACCAAAGAGGCTTTCGTGGATGCGCGCTGGGAGCCGGTCGCCGAGAAGGGTGCCCAGGATGCCGCCGATCAGAACGGCGAGCGCATTGAGCAGCGTGCCCGATATCGCGGAGAAGAACGCCACGGAAATCTCCTGCCAGATTATTTGCCGCCCGCTTGGTGGGAAGTGTGCTCTGGCGCGGCTGGCTCCCTGGCATCGGTTGCCGATTCTGCCGGAGATGCAGTGTTACGTGCGGCGGCGCGATGGTTCGAGCTGCGCGACTGGGCGGCGCGCAGCGTCTGGGCAAGCGTGCGATCCTGAGTAGCTACGTCCCCAGGCAGCGCGGTTCTGGAGCGACGCCGCGTAGCGGCGCGCGCCTCGCGTTTGCTCCCCGACGCGCGCGCGGGCAGCGCTGTTTCAGTCGGGGATGCCAGTCGCGCCGGTCCGCTGGGTGGCGGCGGGGCCTCATCTAAGACTTTGCCGGCATCAGGCGCCTCCACGCGCTCAAGATACGCCCGTGCCTCTGCCTCGGCGCCCACACGGTCGTCTGGGGAGAGCATGCCGTCAATAACCAGCCCCAGCAAGTGGTCCTTCACGGGTCGCAACCAGGCGCCCGGCCCGCGGTCGAAGATCTCCATCAGGTCGTTGCCGTCTAGCGGACTCTTGAGTGGGACGCGCTCAGCCTCCTCCCGGAGCCACTGGCAGCGAGCTTCGAGCTCGTTGACGCGCGCCACGGCCCGCGACACTTTATCCGGCCGGTAGCTCGTGATATCCGCGCGCGAGAGATCGAGCAGCGCCGGGAGCGCGTCGCCAGCCTCCAACATGAGGCGGCGCACGGCGCCATCCGTCCAGTCGGGCATGTAGGCATTGGCGCGCATGTGCATACGTACGAGCCGCGAGACGAATTCGATGAAGAGTCTATCGAACTTGAGTCGCCGCAGGATATCCTTCGCCATGCCCGCGCCGACATCTTCGTGCCCATAGAAATGCACATGCCCATCCTCGACCGTGCGTGTGCGCGGTTTGGCGATGTCGTGGAGCAACCCGGCCCAGCGCGTGGCAGCGCGGCGGGGCGTCCGCTCGACAACGCGCAGCACATGCTCATACACATCCTTCGAGTGGCCGGCTGGCTGTTGATTGACGCCGCGCAGCTCCAGCACCTCCGGGACGATGAACGGCATGAGTCCAAAATCCACGAGCAGGCGCAGGCCAACCGCGGGATTCGGCGTCGTAAGCAGCTTGGTGAACTCATCGCGGATACGCTCGCGACTGATCTTTTGCAGCGTTGCCGCCTGCCGAACGATAGCGGCTGCCGTAGCTGGCTCGATGCTAAAACTGAATTGCGCGGCGAAGCGAGCGGCGCGCAGCATCCGTAGCGGGTCCTCATCGAACCGCCGCTCAGGATCGCCGCCAACGGCCCGAATCAGCTTGCGCTCCAGGTCCGCTCGCCCGCCATAGGGATCAATAATCTCGCCGGTGAGCGGGTCGCGCGCCATCGCGTTGATGGTGAAGTCGCGGCGCAGAAGATCGCCCGCGAGCGTATCACCAAACGTAACCTCCGGTTTGCGCGATTCGGGATCATAGCGGTCGCTCCGATACGTGGTAATCTCGACGATATCCACGTCCGGCGAGGCGCTCGCCACCACGGCGACCGGCTCCGGCCCATGTGGCCGCGTCTCGTCCGTGAGTGGCTCCTCACGCCAGTAATGCAGCCGGATGGTGCCGAATTGCTCGCCAACGGAGATGAGAGCAGCGGGATTCGTGGCCTGCACCAGACGCTTGATGTGGTCTGGCCGGGCGTTGGTCGCTAGATCGGTATCTGGTGGGGTATCGCGCTGCAGCAGCAGATCACGCACCGTGCCACCAACCATAAATAACTCGAAACCCTGCTCACGGAAGATGCGGGCCAGGGCAAGGATTGTCTCAAGCATTCAGTACACTTCTCTGTAGGGATGTTCGATCGCGCGCGCGTTGGCCGTACCAGGCTGGCAGCGCTTCAGCGTGAGCCGCGCGTGCTGTGTCGCAGAATCCAGTCCGCGATGTCGTCATCCATCGCGGAGCGATCCCCCTCGAACTCGGCATCGTGGGCGTATTCTGGGTACGTCTTCCATGTCTTGTCGGTGGCGGCCAGCCACTCGTAACACGCACGGGAAGCCTCCGGCACGACGGAACGATCCTGACCGCTCTGCAAGACAAGCGCGGGAACACGCACACGCCGCGCTTTCTTCTTCACGGCGGTGCGCAGCAAGGTGATTTGGAACAGGAAAGACGCGCTTTCGGACCGCACCCAGTAGGTATCAGCTTTGACCATCTGATCCGCCTGGGGATTGGTTGTCATGAATTCCGGTCCTTCGGCCATACGGCGCGGCTGCTCCAAACCGAGCGCGCCGCCCGCGAGAATACCTGCTAGCTCACGCGGCGAAACGTTCGCGGTATCGCGGATCCAGGGATTCAGCAAGATCAGCCCCGCCAGCCGGTTGCGCCCGCTCGCCGCGTCATTCGCAGCCAGATGCACCGCGAAGATGCCGCCCATGCTGTGGCCGAGCACGAAGACCGGCGCGCCCGGGTGGCGCTTCTGAATCTCGTCCACCACCCGCTCTGCATCGTCGAGGTAGACGCCACCCCGTCGCACGTGCCCGCGCGGCCCACCTGAGCGCCCGAAGCCACGGTGGTCGTCCGCGTAGACAGACAATCCGCGCGCGTTCAGCGCGTTTCCCATATCAATGAACCAGCCGGTGTGCGCGCCCAGGCCGTGCAGGATATATAGCACAGGCGCTTGCGTGTCGGGAGCCAGCCAGGTGCGAAAGAAGAGAGGGACGCCGTCGGGCAGGGTGAGCGTGCCGGTGTCGTACCTCCCTCCGGTGGCTGGCGCTGGCTCGCCCCAGTCGCCGGCATGATCCGGTCGGTACGTGATCTGCGTCGCCATAATCTGGCCCTCCCTTCTTCACAGACAGCGCATTCAGCCACACACCGTCGCCAGTGGCACTGGCGCGCGCGACCACATGCGCGGCGCTGAGCCGCGTGTCCCTCATTCTAACATGCCAGCCGGGCAGGAACAATGCGTCACATTGGAACGCATCATCGCCGTTCCATAGCGCCTCGCCGCCGCTTCCCCCACACCGCGCGCGAAGCTCGCACCCGGTACATGTGCCAGGTTTCCGGCGGCGGACATGAAGGGATACTCGGGTAAACCCTACAGGCGCGCGCTTATGGCAGCGCGCACGCGGTCAGCCAGCGCGTGACCCGATTGGAGCTCGCTGGCGAGACGTATCGCGGCGACGAGGAGCGCATTCTGCCCATCGGACGCGAGCGCACGCGGCAGATTCAGATATTCCTCGGCAGCAGCGGCCACCAGCGGCAGGGTATGGAGCGTATGCGCCTGGCCCTGCTGTACATCGCGAGTGGCGGCGGCGCTGCCAATGATCCCCGCCAGCGCACGGGGCGGATGCCCCATCTGAAGGTAGCGGCGCGCGCCCGCGAGCGCGCTGGCGGTATCGCCCTCCTCCAATTGCTGCTCCAGCTTGCGCAGCATGCTCGTGGGAATGAGGCCGCCCGCCGCCGTGGACGATACACTGCTGGCACCGCGCTCCAATTCCGCCGCGCTACCACTCGCGCGCACGCTATTGACGGCACAGGCCGCGGTGTAGAGCAGCGGCCAGATTTCCGGATTCTGCGTGTGCTGTGTCGCGACATGGACGGCGTGCGTGTAAAGCAGCACGTGGGCCGCGCGCATGAGCGCGTCGGTGTCGCCCTGGGGGACGGCATTGACTTGTCCGGCGGCGGCCAGCGCCATTCCGGAAGCGGCATCCATCGGCGTCGCGCCGTCGCGCAGCGCCTTGAGCAGCGCGTCGCAAGCCGCCGTTGCGTCGCCCGCGACCAGCGCCTGCTGGAACCGAGAGCCGGCAGCCTCTGGCTTTGGAATCGAAAGGCGGTTGCGCAGCCAGCCGAGATCATGCTCCGCTGCCGCCGCATATGCCGCCGCCGCGTCTCCGGGCGCGGCATTGGGCGCCGCATCCAGCATCAGCGGTGTCACCCAGTAGAGATACGCCGGCATGCGGTCGCCCCAGTCGGCCATATCGAGCAGACGTGTGGCCGAGACGGCGAAGTAGAGCGGGTGTCCACCGTCTGGATAATGGAAATCCAGCGCGGCGTAGATAGCGGTAAGTACGGCACGATAGTCTGTCCCAGTGGCATAGTAGCCCATCAGAATCGCCCGTGTGCGCTCCAGGTCGCGGCGCGAGACAGCCTCGCGCAGCGCTCCAAGCGCGCCGCCCGCGTGGTTCACATCCGCCGGGACGATGGGGTCCGGCAGCGTGGGATGGGGCTCCGGCAACCCTTTGCGAACCTGCTCACTGACCGCCACGAAAGCTTGTATCAGTGGCAGCGCGGGAGCCAGCGCACGGCGACGCTCGGACTCCGGCTCCGGCCCGATGGGAATCGAGCGCATCCATTCCGCGACACGCCCAGCGACTGAAAGCAAGCTGATGGGGTGTCCTTCGCCGCCTGCCCACACGGCGGGAATTCCAACGCGCGCCGTCACTTTGGCCGGCGGTACTTTCTCCGGGCCGAGCAGCTGAAGCGTTTCCGCGATAATACGCTCCTCGTCGGCGTTCGAGATGGCATCCAGCAATGCGGTAATGTTCGCGCTGACTATCATCGCCATAGACTTGTGGCGCTCCTTTTCGGACCGTTACGCATTGGGCGACCGTTCGCCGCCCGATGGCTCATTCTCGCGCAGGGCACGGATATTCTCTTCAATGGGCGGAATGCCGGCGTAATCTTCGTCGAGCAGCTTGTACGCACGCTGCAAATACAGCTCGGCCAGCCGTGGGCCAGCGGCGTCCGTCCGCAGCGCCGCCTCCATGAGCTGGTCGGCCCGATACTTGCCTGGCAGCGATTGGGTGATGCGCTGCATGGATTGCTTCACCTCGTCAAGCTGGTGCGTGTCGCGCACGTCGAGGGCGTAACGCGCCTGACCAATCAGGCGCGCCAGCTCCGCCAGCCGGTCACGCTCCGGCATCACCTGCGCCATCACGGCGTCCACATCCAGCTCATCGAGCGGGGCCTGCGCCGGCTCCGCTTCGGTCACAGTGGGCCAGCGGCGCGAATACTCGGCGAAGAGCTGCGCGTACTGGGCGCATGCTTCGGCGGCATAGGTCATACGCTGCCCCTCGTCGCTGATGAAGATGGTCCCCAGATCGCAGAGATCATCGCCCCGATGCTCGGCGATGGCGCGCAGCTCCGTGAGACCAGGGCCGTCTTCGAGCATGGGCGGAATCGGCACCACGCTCATCGCGTTGGCGTCGCGCAAGCCTTCCAGGGGAATCTGGCTGGCGAAGAGCGGCGGAAGATACTTGCCAATCGAGAACTGTATCGGCAGGACGACACAATACGTTGCCAGCACCGCACCGGTGCTGCCGCTGGTGTGCGCGTATATGATCGCGTGGCCGCGCGGCGCCTGGGAGTCGCCCAGCTCAAAGCGAAGCTGCATGCTTGTTACTCCTCTGCATAGCCGCCTCGCGTATGCTACGCGCGGGCTGCATTACCCAACATGGTATGACACTTCGTGGCAGTTCTGCCAGACGGTCTCTCGGCAGAACATGTCCACCAAGCCACCTGCCCCATGTCCAGAGTGCTACGCTTTCCCGTCCAGGACGGGTGATCGCAAAATCCCTCCTACACGGCATCGCGGCTGTACGCATGAAGGGGTGTGTATCCGCCTGGCGAGTCTTCTAGACGCTTGATCGCGTTCCCAGACAGCCAGATTCCTTCGCGCCGATAGATGCGATAATGCCAAACAAGAGCGTTTGTATAGATGCCACCGCTCTCGTGATGAAGTGAGTCCGCCTCATCTCGAAGCAACGAGCAAGTGAGCGTGGCTACCCCAATCACGAAATACGACTCCAGTGTGTGGTAGCGGTTGACAGGAAAGCATTCAACTATCATCTTAATCATGCGCGACTCTGGAATGCAACCGGGAAACGTATCTCCCGGAGCGTGCATCCATGCGCTGTGA
>DATGEP010000233.1:0-16587 GCA_035310125.1 Ktedonobacterales bacterium | reverse complement strand
TCGTCGCCCTCTGGACGCGCCGCATGCTCCCGTCGCTAGCCGCGGGCATGGCCGCCGTCATCGTGGCCGCCCTGCTCCACCCCTAGCCCAGGTTTGTCCGCCCACCCGCGGCGGCATTCGGCGGATGAATCGCCGTCGCTGCTGGTTCCACAACGGGTGTGAATGCCGAGTACGTGGAGTCCGCGACGTCTAGCTGATCTCTGGCCACGCGCAGTTGTCGCGCCATCGCATCGCACCGTTGGCAGACCCGCCTCCAGCAGGAGCAGCCAGCCCAACTCATTTTCAGGCCAGGCCAGTGGACCGCGCACCAGAAGCTAGAGCAGCCCGCCCAACAGGACAATCGCGATCGGCAAGACGCCGATGCGACCCAGACGCGCTAGAAGGTGATCCAGACTGCGCAAGGTGGCGGCGTTGTCCTCGTGAGCACGGAGCTGCTCGTGCAGGAGGTTTTCGCGAAGCGCGGCCCGGTACGCGCTGGTCAAAAACGGAGGGAGCCAGGCCGGATCTCGCGTGTCATTGGTCGCACCTGCCAGGCCATCCATGTGCTCCGGGGGTCACCAGAGGCATCCCGGGCAGGTAACCGCGAGAGTGACGGTATACCTGGTCGTACTCGGACGAGTTGGCGGAGTAATTCCGACCGCAAACGCTAGCCCGGATCATTCACCGGTCTCGACATGACCGAGAAGTAGAGGGAATAACCGGCTGCCCGCCCGTTTGGGAGCTTGTGCGTGCATCCCCACCGGGCGGTCCAGCCAGGGCGCATTCTGCCACGCGGCGTCGTCGGTTTCGATTGATTTCTTGCCTGCCGCTGACCGCGGCGTCGATGCCGGTCGGCTGACTGGTACCGCATCCGGGTCATAGTCGCGGGTGTTTCTCAGTCATGCGGCCAGCTGAAGCTCCGAACGGGCGGCGATTTTGTCCTTCAGCCGCTTGTAGAAGCGCACGCCGGCCGTCGGCTCGAATCGCCGGCAGGGTAGCTTTCGTGAGGTCAGCCCGGGGGCCCAGTTCAGTACCCATTGCCAAACAGGCCCCGCCGCAGCGGGCCAGGCTGCTAAAATCCGTGCTCACACGGGGCATTAGCTCAGCGGGAGAGCACTTGCCTGGCAGGCAAGGGGTCCGGGGTTCGAATCCCCGATGCTCCACCCCGCCATTGGTGAACTCAAGATTGGCACGCATGGGCGTAGAGTGCCAGAACTTAGCGCAGAAACTGACCCCTTGCCTGCAAACACTCAGCGCCTGGCCCAGCTGGCGCGACGCCGCGCGACTCGGCGAATCCTCGTTCCTCCAGGCGGGGCTGGGTTACTTCCTCGCCGATGCGCTGTGCATCTTCCACATGACGCACGCCGGCGTATTCGATCGATTTGCCGACGCGCGATTCCTGTTTTGCCAACGTGGCAGCGCAGCGGCCATTGGCTGCGGCCGCTGGCATTGCCACGCCTCCCAAGCGGCGCTCGCAAGCGGCCGAGATGGGTCAGGACCTTCCGACCTGGGCGCACCGTGAGCTCACCGACATCCTCGCGAATGTCTGGCTGACAGTCATACCCAGGACCGCCACGCCTTGCGTTTGGTGCTGTAGGAAGCCGGCCCGCGCAGCATTGTGCTGGGCAGTGATGATCCGGTCAGCGCCCCCGATCTTGTATGGACTGCGTCCAGGCAGAGCTTGACGCGCTTGATCTGCCTTCAGAGACGCGCCGCCGAATCGAGCGCGAAAATGCCTTCGATCTGCTTGGATTCACCTGACGCTCTGGACCACAGTTTGCGACGCGCACATGCACCCGCCGTAGACGGGGCGAGCGAACGTCGACCACGAGGCTCAGGAGCCGTTGCGGCGAAGCTGGCACTGGCCTTGGTCTGGCGATGGCGTTCGGCATCGTCGCACGACGCGGCGGGCACATCGACGTCAGGCCCAATTCAGCCGCTAAGGTCCGCCCGACTGATTGACCACAAAGCCTTCGCCGCGCTGCAGAAAATCCGTGGCCAGCGTCACGAACTGACGGCACGCCGCCACCGGGAGCGAGTGGGCGGCGCCAAAGATGAAGATCCGATAGCTCTTCGGAATGCGTCGCACGTACAGCTGGCTCGATTCGGACGGGATGATCTCGTCCGCGGTGCCCCACAGGATGAGCGTTGGCGCCCTGATCTCGGCGAGTCGTTCCAGCAGATCGGCGTTGCCGTCCGCTGGTCGCAGCTTGGTGGCATTGGCCATCGCGTTGCGCTGGCGGGCGGCGCGGTCGGCCTCCGTGGGAGGCTCACTCCAGGCGGGCTGCGACCCGAACAGTCGGCGCTCCATCGCCTCAGGCGAGGCCGGTGGCGGCGCGTGTGATGCGCCCGCGAATGCGGCCGGCGCCGCCAGAATCAAGGATTCGATCAGTTCCGGCTCGAGCACCGCGAGCCAGCAGCCTGCCGCCCCGCCAGCTGACTCCGCAATCACATGGACCGGTCCGTCAACCACGGTCTGGATAAATGCCAGCATGACCTCGGCATCCGCGCGGGCCGTGGCGCAGGTCCCAGCCGAGCCGTCATAGCCGGGCCGGGACGGCGCGAGCACCCGGTACGACGACGACGCCAGCGCGGGCATGAACGCCGCATTCCGGAACACGCCACCACCGCCGTGCATGTACACGATCGGCATGCCCTCGCCGACCTCCAGGTACTCGATTCGAACACCGCTCGGCAGCTCGACCGAGCGCGGCGAGAGTCGGCCGCTCATAATTCGCGCATCGCGGGCAGAACGTCACGAGCGAACCGGCGCATGGTTCCCTCTGTTTCTGCGCTGCTGGCGCCGGTTTCGAAATTCAGACTGATCACGCCAGCGCCTAGCTCCTGACGCACATTGCGCAACTGGTCGATCACGGATTCCGGGCGGCCGCACAGCAGGATGCCCAGCTCGAGCTGCTTCTCCAGCGACAACGGAGCGTGCGTGCCCATTGTCTGAAACCGCTGCAGCAACTCCGGATTGCGCGGTCCGAAGAAGCCCGCCTCGGCGACCAGGCGATTGGCCTGCAACATGCCGGGTACCAGGTGATTCGATTCGACACGCGGGCGAGCCACGGCGAAGGCCTGCTCGTCCGTATCCGCCAGGTAGACCGGTACGTGCCCGTAGATCACCTGATCTGGGTCGGGCTGCCAGCCCTGTTCGGCGGCTTGCGCGAAGTAGTATTGCGCCGCCGGTTTGGCGGCGGCCAGGTTCGTGAAAGCCAGCCCCAGTCCAATGTGTCGACGCGCCGCGAATTCGGCCGACTCTCGACTGGAGCCCGAGATGAAGATTGGCGGCATGGGTTGCTGGATTGGCCGCGGCCAGATCGAGACGTACCGAAAGTGGTAGTGCTCGCCCTCCCAGCCGAACGGCTCGGTGTCACTCCAGGCGCGCACCACCAGCTCCCAGGCCTCCTCGAAGCGGGCCCGCGATTCCGCGGGCGGCACGTTGTAGACGAGGTACTCGTACGGCGCCCCGCGCAGCAACCCCGCGACCAGCCGTCCGCCGGACATCGCGTCGACCAGGGCGTATTCCTCCGCCACACGCACTGGATTGTTCAGCGGCAGCAGCGCACCCATGATGCAGACGCGCGCTGTCCGCGTCCGCTGGGTAATCGCGGCGGCGACCACGCTCACATTCGAGGCCAGGCTGCCTGGGGAGTAGTGGTGTTCGGCGCAACCAATCCAGTCGAACCCAAGCTCATCGGCCAATTGGACGTGATCCATGCGGCTCGCGACGACGCGCACCGCCTGCTGGGGATCGAACAGACGGTTGGGTACGGGCCAACGGCTGACGGGCTCGTGGACACGCCCGTAGGGCAGACTGACGAAGAAGGACGCCTTCATCCTGCGACCGATTATGTCGTGCCCGACCTGCCGTTGAGGTATCGCGGATCCGTATGGCTGCATAACCAACGGCAATGCTCGACGGCCCGTGCGTTGACATAGCCTGACGCTCGGGGGTCCGCTAGTGTCCGAAAGTCCTGCCCGCGCATTACGCCTGACTCGTCGGCGCGCGCTGCGCCTGGTCGGAGTGCCTGCCGCGTTAGCGCTCCTGGCGGCCTGCCAGCCGCCTGCGCCGAGTACGGCACCGACCAGCGCCCCACCGCCAGGCGCGCAGGCTGCGTCCCAAACGTCCGCGGCCGCGGGAGAAACACAGCCGCGCAGCGGCGGGATCCTGCGCCAGGGCAATCTCGGCGACCTGCCAACCCTCGACGGCAACTTCCTCAACGGCCAGAGCACGATCTACCCCGTCTGGGACCGTCTGGTCGAGCTCGATCCGCAGCTGAACCCCAAAGGCATCCTGGTTGAGAGCTGGGACGTCGACGACAAGTACACCCGCATTGCGCTCCATCTGCACAAGGGCGTGCAGTGGCATACCGGCCGAGAGCTCACTGCTGACGACGTGGCCTGGAACATCCGCCGCGTCAGCAGCGACCCGAAAGTTGCGGGCGGCGGCTTTTTCAATTGGATGTCGCAGACACTCACCGGTGTTGAAGTCAGTGATACGTACACCGTGGTGCTGCTGGCGGAGCGATCCTGGCCAGCCGTCTTCGACACACTCTCACTGCTCAGCATCATCGATCCCGTCACCTTCGAGTCGGCGGGCCCGACGAAGCCAACCGGTACCGGACCGTTCACATTCGCCGAGTACGTTCAGGGTGACCACTTCACGCTGAAGAAGAACCCGAACTACTGGCAAACGGGCAAGCCGTATCTCGATGGCATCGAGATCAAGATTTTCTCAGACCCACAGTCGATGATCACGCAGTTGGAGGCCGGTGCCATCGACCTGGTGCTGGCGCCACCTATTCGCGATGTTGCGCGGTTGTCAAAAGACCCGCGCTATGTCATCACCTTCCACGAATACAGCGGCGGCGCGAACCTCGTTTTCGTGCAGGCCAAGGATGGCGCCGGGCCAACCACCAACAAGCTGTTTCGACAGGCGCTCAACGCGGCCATCGATCGCAAGCGCTGGACCGATGCCGTGCTGCTGGGCTATGGCAAGCCCAAGACACTCCCGCTGGCGCCGCCAAATCCCGGCTACGACGGGGCTCGTGACGCGGCCCTGTCGTTCGATCTGGACAAGGCAAAGTCGCTGCTCCAACAATCTGGCGTTGGCACGCCGCCACTGGAAGTGATCTGGAACGCGACGGTCGTGGACTACGCCATCGTCATGCAGATCTACCAGCAAGATCTGGCCAAGATTGGTCTGACGCTCACCCTCAAGCCAACGGAACCGGTGGCCTTCGTCGACCAGACGTACAACTCCAAGTTTCCAAACGTTGCGGCTGGTGCGACCCTGTACGGCAATCTCCGCCCCGGGTTCTTCGCTGGCAACGTCTACTACAGTCCGTTCAACAACTGGAGTAGTTTTCGGAGTGACCGCTTGCGCCAGCTCACGGACGGGCTGCTGCACGAGACGGAGGCGACCAAACAGAAGCAGATCTATGCGGACTGGATGGACTACATCCAGGACGAGAGCTGGGCGATGCCCTGGTCGAACACCGCCCCGCGGTTTGGTCACTCCGCCAGGGTGCACGGAGTGCGCTGGAATCTGGCCGACTACATGATGACCAACGACGCCTGGTTGTCGGCATGACGTCTGTCACCCGACGTTCGGCACTGCAGCTACTGGCTTTGGGCTGCGCGGGGGGCCTTGCCGCCGCGTGCACTGGCATCGCGCCTGCCAGTCCGCCGGCCCAGGCGCCCGCGACGGCCAGCAGCACGCAGCCACGCACTGGTGGCACGCTGCGCGTCGGCGTACTCGGCGATCTCCTCGGCCTGGACGGTCATCTCACCACTGGCCTGGACTCACTACGCCGCGTGTGGGACGTCGTCAACATACTCGACGACAAGCTCAACACGGTGCCAGTCGTCGCCGAAAGTCTCGAGCTGGCGACCGATGCGCGGCAGATGACCGTCAAGCTCCGCCACGGCCTTCAATTCCACACTGGTCGAGAGTTGACAAGTGATGACCTCGTGTGGAACTTCACCCGGTTGAAGGATCCGAAGGTGAATCCGACGTACGCAAACCTGGTCAAGCCATTCGCGGCCTTTGAGACTCCAGACAAGTACACGCTGCGCGTGCAGTTCGACCAGCCCAATCCATTCGTCGTCGATGCACTGCCCAACCTGTCGATCATCGACCCGGTGTCGTTCGCACAGAACGGCGTCACCAGGCCCGTCGGCACTGGCCCGTTCACATTCGTGGAGTACGTGCAGGGTGACCACCTGACGCTGCGCAAGAACCCCTCGTACTGGGACCAGGGCAAGCCGTATCTCGACGACGTGCGATTCCGCATCTTCACCGACCCGCAAGCGATGGTGACGGAGTTCGAGGCGGGCGCACTCGACCTGGCCCTGCAACCGACGCTCAACGATTGGGTGAGGACGCAGAAAGAGGCGCGCAACCAGGCACTGCTGAACCAGAACTCCGGCAACTACATGGGCGCTGCCTTCAACACCACACAGCCGCCAACCAACAACAAGCTTGTCCGCCAGGCGCTCCAGTTCGCGCTCGATCGGCAGCGCATCGCCGACACGATCTGGCAGGGTGTCGAGAAACCACTGACGCTGTTGTGGTATCCCACATCGCCCGCCTACGACGCGACCAAAGACAAAACGTACGCGTTCAACCTGGACAAAGCTCGGGCACTCCTGGGCGAGGCGAACCCGGGTGACGTCGCGCTCGACTTCAACTATGCAGCAACGCTGCCGGACTTCGGCCGCGTCGGACAGATCTGGCAAGCGGACCTCGACAAGATCGGTGTGAAGCTCACGCTCAAGCCAACCGATCCAGTAGCACTGACCAACAGCATGCAGCGCCAGCAGTACAACGGCGTGGCGGTCGGCACCGGGTTCTACGGCCAACTGCATGGCGGTGTCGTCTGGACCTCGCCCTACTTCGGACCCGTCAATAACTACGCCGGCTTCAAGGACGACAAGTACACCCAGCTGACGCTGGCCGTGTACTCCGAGGCAGACGCTTCGAAGCGCCGTCCCGTCTACGATGCCTGGAACGACTTCATCCTCGATATGACGCCAGTCACGGCGATCGGGACGCAACTGCCGCGTGCGCTGGCGCGACCAAATGTACGCGGCACGCTGTACAGCATCGGCGGCAACTACCTGGACGTCACCGCCGCCTGGCTGGCATGAGCGTCGTCGACGCCTTCCCACACATCATTCCGCGGGCATGCCTCGAGCGTTTCTTCGACGTGGCGCACGGACCTGCACTCGATTTCCTGCGCGGCCTGCGTGGTCGGGCGTATCTGGCGCCCATGTGGGACCTGGATGCCCGGTTCCGCTCGATGGATGCGGTTGAGGGCTACGTCCAGGTGCTCACCTTGTGCTTGCCACCCATCGAGCAGATGGCCTCTGGGCAAGTCGCCACGGACCTCGCGCGGTTCGCGAACGACAGCATGGCCGCGCTGGTGGCGCGGCACCCCGATCGATTCGTGGGCTTCGCCGCCTCGCTGCCCATGGATGACGTCGAAAGCTCCATTCGCGAGCTCGATCGGGCCGTCGAAGACCTTGGCGCGCTCGGCGTGCAAGTGTTCACCAACGCCAACGGTCGCGCGCTGGACGACGCATCGTTTGAAGTGCTCTGGGATCGCCTGGAAGAACTCGAGCGGTCAGCGTGGGTGCATGGTGCGCGTCAGCCGACGACCCCCGACTATACGGGCGAAAACCGTTCGCGCTACGGTCTCTGGGCGGCTCTCGGCTGGCCGTATGAGATGGGCATGTTCGCTGCGCGGATGGTCGCTTCGGGTGTCCTGGACCGCCACTCGTCCTTGCGGTTCTACTTGCATCACAGTGGTGGCATGATGCCGACGTTCAGTCGCCGCGTGAACGGTTCCTGGCTCGAGCTGCAGGCAGCCGAAGCCGAGGATGAGCGCGCATACGCTGCTTTGCGACGGCCCCCCGCGGAGTATTTCCAGCAGTTCTACGCTGACACCTCCGGCCAGAGCCCCGTCGCGATCCGCGCCGCCATCGACTTTCTCGGAGCTGAGCGAGTGCTGCTCGGCAGTGATGCGCCGTTTATGTCTCCGGCGGATCACCTGGCCACGTTAAAGCGTCTGCAGCTACCGCCCGAGCAGTACGACCTGCTGGTGAATGGCAACGCGCGACGCCTGCTCTCACTCGTGGAGCCAGGTCCGGCCTGATGCGCATCGACGTCCACGCACACTACTACCCGGCCGCCCTGTACGAGCTGCTGGAGCGCCTCACGGGTCAGCCCCAGCGGCGGCTTGGCCCAGCAGCGCCGGGTTTTGCTCACCACGTGTCCATCGCAGGCCAGTTGGAGCTGATGGATGCCGCTGGCATCGACTGCATGGTCATCTCCCTCGGTAATACGCCGCCCTACCACACGAGTGTGGAAGTCGCCGCCGCTGCCGCGCGCGGGTCCAATGACCTGTACGTCGATCTACACACTCGCCATCCGCGCCGCTTCGCCGTTTTCTCCGCGCTGCCACTGCCGCACGTTGCCGAGGCACTCCAGGAACTGGAGCGCGGCCTCGACCTGCCAGGCGTGGTCGGCATCGGCCTGGGCTGCTCAGTGCTCGGCCGACCATTGGACGATCCCATGTTCGATCCGCTGTTCGAGGAGCTCAACCGCCGTCAAACGGTGGTCTTCGTCCACCCCGTCGGCGCCGGCGGCGGCCCAAACAGCCAGGACTTCAGTCTGACGTGGATGCTCGCCTCGCGTTTCGAGGACACGATCGCCATGGCGCGGCTGATCCTGTCAGGGTTGACGCTCCGGTATCCCGACATTCGCTTCATCATCCCGCACCTTGGTGGGACGCTGGCATTGTTCCTCCAGCGTATGGACAACGTCGCGGAGCGCGACGGCTGGCACGAAAAATTTCAGGTGGCGGCGATGCCCAGCGACCTCGCCCGGCGGTTCTGGTTCGACACCGTGAACGAGCAGCATTCGGCGCTGCGCTGCGCGTGTGAGACATTCGGCGCAGACCGGCTTCTGCTGGGCACTGATTGGCCGATGCTGCCACCCGAGAAGCTCAAGCACTTTGTGGATTACGTGCCCGAGGCGCTGCCGGCCCAGCAGGCGCAACGGATCCTTGACCTCAACGCCGCGCAGCTTCTCGGACTGACTGTCGGCGCTCAAGCGAACTCGGCATAAGCCTCGCGGCGCGTGCGAGCGAGCGTACACTGGGCCGTGGCGCACGTTCGCGCTGACCTATGCTCGAGAGCAGCGAGCCGCCATCTGGCACGGCACCGGCTGATCGTGACGCCCTGGCGTGGCGGATGGCGAAGCTGCGCCGCTACGACCTGAACCTGCTGCTGTCGCTGCACGCCCTGCTGCACACACGCAACGTCACCCAGGCGGGCGACTGGCTGGGCGTGACCCAGCCGGCCATGAGCAGCGACTTGCGCCGACTGCGGCAGATGTTCAAGGACGAGCTCCTGGTTCGCTACGGGCGCGAGTACCAGCTGACTGCACTTGCCAGCGCTCTCGTCGAGCCGCTGACCCGCGCCGTGGCCGACATCGAGCGGGCGCTTACGCGGCGGCCCTCCTTCGATCCGTGCGTGGACACGCGCAGCTTCTCCATCGCGATGAGCGACCACGTGCTGGCGCTACTGCTGCCGGCGCTGGGCGCGCGTCTGCCGTTCGAGGCCCCGAACGTGACGATTCATACTCGCGGACTCTCAGGCCTGGGTACCGATCCGGTCACTGCTACCGACAGCGGCGAAGTCGATCTCAGCATTGGTGCTTTTCAGGCTTTGGCCGAGTCGTGCACGGAATTGCTGTACACAGATCGCTGGCTCTGTGCCGTCAGCGCCGACAATCCGGCGGTTGGCGATCACATGTCGCTCGAGCTGTTCTGTCGACTGCCGCATCTGGAGTGGCGACTGCGCACACCCGTCATTCAGAGCCATGCGGAAGTGCTCTACGGCTCCAAAGGCATTCAGCGCCAGGTGGCGTTGACGACCGAAAGCTTTGCGCTGCTGCCCGCACTGCTGCGCGGTAGTCGCATGGTCGCGTTGGTCCACGAGCGCCTGGCCCGCCAGGTCCCGGGCTTGAAGCTGCTCGAACCGCCAGTGCCCATCCCGGACGTCGAAGAGTCGATGTTCTGGAGCAGCTCGATGGACCGCGACCCTGGCCACGTCTGGCTGCGCGAGCTGGTGCGCGGCATCGCGCGCAGTCTCTAGCTGTCATCCTGAGGCCACCGATATCCGGCGAGCTGTTGACGGGCCTCAGGATGAATTTTTCAAACAAAGGGCCGAGGTGACACGAGGCGACCTATACGCCTCCGATATGGTGGCATAACCACTGGCAATTCGACCCCGCCGGGTGCCTGACCTAGCCTAGGCTGGGGAGGGGTAATTCCTCGTGCCGCACACGCCGTCCAGGCTCAGTCGCCGCAACGCGCTTCGACTGCTCGTATCCGCCAGTGGGGTCGCGCTGCTCGTCGCCTGCCAGGTGCCTACGCCCGCGACTCCCACCACCAGCGCACCCGCGCCGAAGCCGACGCTGCCCGCAGCGGCTCCACAGTCCACGGCTGCCGCGACCTCGGCCTCGAGCGCCGCTGCCACTACCGACCGGCCCACTCAAGCGGGCTTCCTGCCCGTGGGCGTGAGCGAGTCAGCAGCAACCCCGATGACTGTCGCCAAAGGACAACCGAAGTCGGGCGGCACGCTGCGCGTCGGTAACCTGGGCGATTTGCCGAACGCGGACGGTCACTGGATCAGCGGCCAGAACGTCATCTACGCCGTGTTCGACCGGCTGGTCGATCTCGATGCGTCGCTGCAGCCCCACCCTGCGCTCGCCGAGAGCTGGGACGTCAATTCGGACTACACGCAAATCACGTTCAAGATTCGCAAGGGCGTGAACTGGCACTCGGGGCGTGAGCTGACGGCCGAAGACATTGCCTGGAACTACAACCGCATCAAGTCGGATCGCAAGATCGACGGCGGCATCAAAGCGAACTTCTTCGTCCCGCTTGGTTCACTCGAGACGCCCGACAAGAACACGCTCGTCCTGCGCGCGACGCAGCCCTGGCCGGCTGTGTTCAACGTGCTGGCATGGACCAATATTCTGGATCCGCAGGTACCACCCGAGCAGAACAAGCCCGCCGGAACGGGACCATTCACGTTTGTGGAGTGGGTGCAGGGCGACCACTTCACGCTGAAGAAGAACCCGAACTACTGGCAATCGGGCAAACCGTACCTCGATGGCGTTGAGATCAAGATCTTCGCCGATCCGCAATCGATGGTCTCGCAGCTGGAAGGCGGCGCCATCGATCTGGCCATTCAGCCACTCATTCGCGATGCCCTGCGCCTGGTCCAAGATGCCAAGTACCAGCTGGTCTATAACCAGAACAGCGGCTCCGTGAACGTGATCCTGACGCAGACCCGTGACGGCGCAGGGCCAACCACCAACAAGCTGTTCCGCCAGGCGCTCAACGCGTCGATGGACCGCCAGCGCTGGACAGAGTCCGTGCTGCCGAGTGTCGGGTCGGCGAAGAGTTTGCCGGTTGTCCAGAGCAACCCGGCCTATGACGCTGCCAAAGATCAGGCGAATACATTCGATCTCGACAAGGCCAAGAGCTTGCTCAGCCAATCAGGCGTCAGTGGTGCACAACTGGAGGCAATCTTCTCCGCGGCCGCGCCCGACTACCAGAACGTGCTGCAAATCTGGCAGCAGGACCTGGCCAAGATCGGCGTCACGCTCACGCTCAAGTCCACCGAGCCAGTGGCCTACGTCGACCAGTTGTTCAACGCGAAGTTCGGCTCGCTCATCGGCGGCAACAGCCTGTTCGGCCAGCTGCATCCGGCGTTCTTCTGGGGCAACGCCTACTACAGCCCCGCGATGAACTGGGCGAACTTCAAATCGGACGAGTACGCCAGGATCGCCGACGGTCTACTGAAGGAAACCGATCCAGCCAAGCAGAAGCAGGTCTATGGTCAATGGATCAACTTCATCCAGGACCAGACGTGGGTGTTGCCGTGGTCCAATACGGTGCCGCGTGCCGCGGCGACCGCCAGAGTGCAAGGACTCACGTACAACATGACCGAGTTCCTCATGCCCAATGACGTCTTTTTGTCTTAAAGCTTCGTAGCGCAGCGTCTATGGCGACGTTTCTGTTCCGTCGCTGCCTGGAAGCCATCCCGGTCATCCTGCTCGCGACGGTCATCATCTTCCTGGGTGTGCGCCTGATTCCAGGCGACCCGGCGTTGGTCCTGGCCGGGCAGGACGCCTCACCCGAGACCCTGGTTGCAATCCGGGCGGCGAATGGTCTCGACCAGCCCTTGCCGGTGCAGTACGTCATCTGGCTCAGCAATGCGGCCCATGCCGACTTCGGCGTGTCGTTCTTTACCAGGGCACCCGTCGCTCAGTTGATCGCTCAACGCGCGCCTGCGACGCTCGAGCTCGGTCTGGCGGCGATGCTGTTGACGGTGCTCCTGTCAGTGCCGACGGGGGTCGTCGCGGCGGTTCGCCATCAGCAACCCATCGACTGGCTTGTATCGGGGTTCAATGGCCTGGCGGTGGCAGTGCCCAGCTTCTGGCTGGGCATTCTGGCCATCCTCCTGTTCTCACTGGTTTTGGGCTGGCTGCCACCCGGCGGCCGCGGCGATTTCCTGCGCGACCCTGGCCTGGAGCTCAAATTCCTCCTGCTGCCCGCGTTCACCCTGGCACTACCCGGCGTTGCGGCCGTCTCGCGCCTCGTCAAGTCCTCGATGCTCGAAGTACTCAGCGACGACTACGTACGCACCGCACGCGCGAAAGGCCTGGCCGAGCAAGGCGTCGTGCTTGGCCATGCGTTGCGAAACGCACTTGTCCCCGTTGTCACGCTGCTGGGACTGCAGTTCGGTCGACTGCTCGGCGGCGCCGTCATCACCGAATCGGTCTTTTCCTGGCCAGGGCTCGGCCGCCTCATCCGCGACGCGATCAGCAACCGCGATTACGCCGTCGTCCAGGCCACCCTGCTGTTGCTGGTCGTGACCTTCGTCGTCATCAACCTGCTCACTGACGTGCTGTACGGGGTCCTGGATCCGCGCATCCGGCTGGCCGGCCGCCGATTGCGATGAGCACTCCCGCGCAGTCCCTGCCCGCGGCCGCGCCCCGGCGAATCCAGGCTGCCCGAACTGGCTGGAGCGCCGACTGGCTGCGCCGCCAGCCGTTGACCTTCCAGGCGACGGTGTCGGTGCTGCGCAACCCAGTGGGTCTGACCGGCTTCGCCGTCGCGCTGCTGTTCGTTGTGCTTGCCGCCTTCGCGCCACTGGTCGCGCCATACCCGCCCTACGAGCAGCACCAGGGCAACCTGCTGCAGCCGCCGAACGGGCAGTTTCTGCTCGGTACTGACGAGCTCGGTCGAGACCTCCTCACGCGTGTGTTGTACGGCGCGCGGGTATCGATGATCGTCGGCGTGCTGGCGACAGCCATCGGCGCGACGATCGGCGTGGCGACGGGTCTGGTGAGCGGCTATCTCGGCGGTTGGGTCGACAGCGTCATCATGCGCTTCTACGACGCTCTGCTCGCCTTTCCCGGGATCATCATCGGCATCGGTGTGATCTCGGTGCTCGGCCCAAGCTCGATCAACGTCGCCTACGCGCTCGCCCTCGGCGGCATGCCCTTTTTCGCCCGGCTGATGCGATCGACGGTGCTCTCCGAGCGCGAGCGGGAATATGTCTTCGCGGCGCGCTCGATGGGCGCCGCGAGCGGGCGCATCATGGTCCGACACGTCTTGCCCAACACGCTGCCGCCGCTGCTGGTGCAGCTGAGTCTAGCGATGGGCTTCGCCGTGCTGGCCGAGGCGTCGCTGTCATTTCTTGGCCTTGGCACGCAGCCACCAGATCCGAGTTGGGGCTCGATGCTGAACGACAGCCGCGCCTATCTACGTGAAGCGCCGTTCTACGGCCTCTGGCCAGGCCTGGCCCTCACCATTCTCCTCGTCGCCCTGAATTTCCTGAGCGACGCGCTGCGCGACGCGCTCGATCCCCGCCGCATGAGGTGAATTGCCAATGAAGCTCGTGACATTCGTCGTCAACGGTCCAACTGGTGCCCACCGCCGACTGCTCAGCGCCGTATGAAGCTCCTGACTTACGACATCGGTATGGGTCCGCGCGCCGGAGTGCTCGACGGGTCTGACATCCTCGACGCAACAACCCTCCTCGGGGCTACCAACACCCTCCGCGACGTGCGTGCGCTCCTGGAGTTCGCACCAACCGCGGTGGAACAGTTGCGCAATGCACTTGGCCGTGTACCCGCGCCTCGCGTCGCACTTGCGAACGTGAAACTCCGCGCACCCATCCTGCAGCCACCGACCGTCCGCGACCACATCGCCTTCGAGGAGCACGCCACCGGGCAGTGGACGCGCTCCGACAACCAGCGCATGGAAGTCTGGGCGCGCCTGCCGATCTTCTACTTCTCCAACCCGCTGCGCATCTTTGGTCCAGACGAGGACGTGCCATTCCCGGCGGCGACGAAACAGCTCGATTACGAATGCGAGCTGGCAACAATCGTCGCCCGCGAAGGCAGCAACATTCTCGAACCAGCCGCCGACGACTACATCCTCGGCTTCACGATCTTCAACGACTGGAGCTGTCGCGATCTCCAGTTCGACGAGAGTGCATTCGGCCTTGGTCCGGCCAAAGGCAAGGACTCCGCGAGTTCCCTTGGACCATGGATTGTTACCCGCGACGAGATGGCTCCGTATTACCGAAACGGCACGCTGCACGTACAGTGCACGCTTCGAGTCAATGGCGTCGTGTGGATGGAGGGCAACGCCTGGAACATGCACCACACCTTCGGCGCGATGATCGAACGCGCCGCTCAAGACAGCCGCATCGCGCCCGGCGACGTCATCGCCACGGGCACGGTCGGCGGCGGCTCGATCAGCGAAGCAGTACGCAAGGGCTACCCCGCACGCTGGCTCCAGCCCGGCGACGTGGTGGAAATCGAAGTCGAAGGCATCGGCACACTGCGCAATCGTCTGGCCACGCCGAGGTCTGCCCAGCAGCCGCTGCGTTTCACCGCGCCCAATCGACGGGCGATGCCTGAGCCACTCGCGGCAGAGGAGCTGCAGCGCGTGCGCGAGCGCACGGCGCCGCCAGCTCCGGTCCAAGAATGAGCACGTCGCACGCCGAGCACCTGGAAGTCGCGCCGCCCCGACTGGACGAAGTCTCAGCCGGCATCTACGCGTATATCCAGCCAGACGGCAGCTGGTTCCTCAACAACACCGGCTTTCTGGTGGGCCGAAAAGGCGTTATCTCCATCGACACAACCTCCACGGAACGGCGTACCCGCATATACCTGGAGGCCATCAGCAGCGTCACCGGCCAGCCCGTCCGCACCCTGATCAACACCCACCACCACGGCGACCACACGCATGGCAACTGCCTGCTGCCGCTGGCGACGATTATTGGCCACCCGCGCTGCCGCGAAGAGATCGTCAAGACACCATTCCCGCCACCCGTGGGTCTATGGACGAACGTCGAGTGGGGCGATCTGCACCCCGAGCCGCCCTTCGTCACCTTCGACGACCATCTGACCGTGTGGGTGGACGATCTGCGCGTGGAGCTGCACGCGGTGCCAACGCCCGCGCACACCACCAACGACATCGTGGCCTGGATACCACAACGCTCGGTGCTCTTCACCGGCGACCTGCTGTTCGTCGGCGGCACGCCGTTCGTGCCGATGGGCTCCGTCAGCGGTTCTCTCCGCGCGCTGGACTGGCTTCGCTCGTTCAACGCCCAAACACTCGTCCCCGGCCATGGCCCAGTCAGCGGCGCCTCCGCCATGGACAACGTCGAAGACTACCTCCACTTCGTGCAGGACGCTGCCAGGCGCGGCAAGACGGCAGGTCTCACGCCGCTCGAAATGGCGAGGCAGATCGATCTCGGTCGATTCGCTGAGCTCAGCGACGCAGAACGTATCGTCGGCAACCTGTACCGCGCCTACGCCGAGCTCGACGGCGCCGAACCTGGCGCTCCCATCGACATATCCTCCGCCTTGCGCGACATGGTCGCCTACAACGGCGGCCAGCCCCTGCGCTGCCTGGCCTAGTTGTAGCGAGGTGTAGCCACATGGCCGTTGTCAAAGAAGCTGTCATCGCTGGTGCTGGCATCGGCGGACTGTCGGCGGGCATCACACTGGCGCGCAACGGCGTCGCCGTAGCCGTGTACGACCTCGCGCCGAGAGCTGGGCTGGAAGGCTCAGGACTGACCATCAGCGCCATCGGCATGCGCGCAATCCGTGACCTTGGGCTTGGCCAGCGGGTTATGGCTCTGGGCGCCGGTTCCTCCGAGACGATCATCGCCGACGCGGCTGGCCACCAACTGGACCGCATCGCGACACCCCCGCTGGCGGGTGGCGGCCTGCCGGCGATGGGCGGCATCATGCGCGCTACGTTCCATGAGCTGTTGCTCGAGACCGCCCGGGCGGAGGGTTGTCGCCATCGAGTTCGGGAACGGGATCACCGGACTGCAACTGTCAGACCGACGTGTGCAGATCGAACTCTCCGACGGGCAACGCGTCGAAACGGAACTACTGGTCGGCGCGGACGGGATTTACTCGAAAGTCCGCGAGCTGGCATTTCCCGATGCACCCAGGCCGATGCCCACCGGGCAGCGCGTCTGGCGCGTGCT
>DATGEP010000232.1:0-1996 GCA_035310125.1 Ktedonobacterales bacterium | reverse complement strand
GGAGCGTGATTGCATCCGCACATGATTTTAAGAGCCGCTGCGCTGTCGATTCATCCACCCTGCTTGTCTCTAGAAGTTTCTCCGCTCGATCGCTTGCGTGCGGGCCGCGCGCACGTTCGTACCGATAAGCGTTTCAGTGGTGCATCGAGTCCACGATTTCGGTGAGGAGGAATTTCACTTTCGCCGGGATCGGACGGCCCGGGTAAGCCTGCTCGACCAGGTCCAGCCCCTGGTCTACCGTGGTAAACCCGAGCTGGCGGTAGAGCAGGATGATGTCGTCAGCGTCGATCTCGGCGCGGGCCGCGAACAACTTCATCGCGAGCAGGTACCTGGGAGAGGCGACGTCAACGATCAGGGAATCACTCGAATAGAAGCGCTGTGCGTCCGGGTCGGGGCCAGGAAGGAACCCTTTCACCGCGTCGTTCAGCCAGTCCTGCGCGAGTCCTCTGTGTCCCGCTACCGCGGCTGCGGCCTGGCGGACCACGTCGGCGGGCATGAACACAGCATCGAGGTCCCTGGTCGCCCTCGTGGCGTCGTAAGCGACCGCCAGAGCGGCGCCTCCGACGAGGAAGAGCTCGGCCCTTGCCCCGCGTGCCGCCAGCTCGGCGGACAGGTCATCGAGAAGCACGCGGATGTCTTCACGCCCAAGGCCAGCACTCATGCGCGGTCGAGTGCTCCACTGGTGATGAAGACGCCCCGGCGGCGGAATGAAGACGGCGACTCCACCAAGGCGCGCGGGTGCAGGCCCCGCAGGTCGGTGACGAACCACCAGGGCCATGCCTCGCGCTCGGGCAGCCTGGCCCATGACGGAACCATCCATCCATCCCTGCGGGCCAGGTACTCGGCCATCGCCGCGAACGCTGCATCAACCCTGCTGTCCCCAGTGCTCCTCGGAGCACTGAACCACATCTGCGCCGCAGCGGAGACACCATGGTGGTGCAGGACGCTTGTATAGTCATCCAGCATCTGGACGAAAACGTAGCGCCAAAGCCTACTCAGCCGCTCACCATCATGCAGCATGGCAACAGCGCTGCCAGCCGCCTGGTCAGCCGTCTCGAACGCCCGCATCTCCACGCCTGTAATGGTAGAACCAGAGACGCAGCAAGACGCTAGACAAGACCCACGCCAGCTCGCTCGGGAACCCCGCCGGCCCTGAGCGCAACCTGTGTAGTTATCGCTTGCACGATGGAGGATGGTGGCATTGCCAGGATAGCTATTTTCCTGGCTATGTTAAAGACCGGTCTTTATAGTGGTCCGTATGGAGACTATACCGATCACCGAAGCCAAGGCGCGGATCGCGGAACTGGCTGACCGGGTCGCGCGCGAGCACGATCACTTCACCATCACGCGCAACGGGCGGGCTGACGTGATGCTGATCTCGGTGGCCGAGTACGAGTCCATGCAGGAAACCCTGGACGTCCTGGGCGATGAGGAGACCCTGGCAGATCTGCGGCAGTCCCGGGAGGATTTCGCGGCGGGCGATACATACAGCGGCGCGCAGGTCCGCGCCGAGCTAGAGCAGCGACGGCACCTAGGCTCGCAGTGAGCGCCGACCCGGCGGAAAGCGCACCGTATGCGGTAAGCCTGTCGGGACAGGCACGCAGTAACATCCGTGAGCACCTGCCCTTGGAAGTGGCCGCCGCTGCGATGGAAACGGTCGAGGGTTCGATCGCTGTCAACCCCTACCGCGCGGGTAAGCCGCTGGACGAACCGTTCGACGGGTACTACTCGGCCCGTCGTGGGACATACCGGATCGTTTACCGGATCGATGAGGCAAAGCATCTCGTCGAGATCCACTCCATCCGCCACCGCCGCGACGCCTATCGAGCTTGATGCAAGATCCGGGCAGCACAGCAGGGACGCGTCAGCGGCTGCTCGCCGATACGCCGGGATCGACCGGTGATGAGCGCTGGGATGTGTTGTTTGCGGGGCTTGCCGAGCACCTTGCCATGCGGGATGGCAGGGACGCGCCGCAGTGGTCGGCTTCGCGCGGGTT
>DATGEP010000231.1:0-7424 GCA_035310125.1 Ktedonobacterales bacterium | reverse complement strand
CGGAGCTATCATCCATTGCTACAAACTCGACTACCTCTATCTGCTCCTCGGGTGCCGCTTCTCCCGGCATGAGGGGTCCGCTCGTGCCGGGAGGGTTTACCTGGTCGCCCGGGAGGTTGCTGCGCTGTGTGTCGCTCATGCTACTTCGGCCAGCCGAACTCATGCTGTGCCCCCCTCCTTCTCACTCGATGTATTCTGCGTATGTCAGTGCGATACGCATGGGTGGAGAGACTCGCATGTTCTGTGCCGTATTGGGCTGGCCGCACGGTATGGATTCGGTGATCGGACTTACGCGCCAGTCTCGGCGTACTCATATCCCGCCGGATGCGCCAGCAGCTCGCCCTCGCGCAGCTCCCACACGTCGCCAGCGAAGCGCCGCAGGAACCAGCGGTCATGCGAGACGGCGAGCACTGGGCCGGGAAATGCCATCACCGCCGCCTCAAACGCTTCGAGGACATCCAGGCTTATGTAGTTGGTCGGCTCATCCAGCACCAGCACATTCGGCTGCTCGGCGAGCAGACGAGCGATTTCCAGCTTGCGACGCTGGCCCAAGCTCAGGTATCCGACGCGCTTGTCGAGGTCGTCCAGCCGGAAGAGGCCGTTGCCCAGGATACTCGCTACGAGCGTGCTTTCCGGTTTCACCAGCCCTTCCCGGTACGTCTCGAAGACTGTACGGTCCAGGTCTACGGGAGCGGGATCTTGTGGCAGATAGCCGATGCGCGCCGCCTGGGCGCGGCGCACCGTGCCGTCGTCTGGTGGCTCCAAACCCAACAGCAGGCGCAGCAGCGTCGTCTTGCCCGCGCCGTTGGGGCCGACCAACGCGACGCGCGCTCGCGGGGGGAGGGTGAAGCGCACATCGCGCAGAATCAGGCGCCCGCCCAGCATCTTACGCAATCCTTCGACGGCGAGAACTTCTTTGGATTGCACGGCTTCTGACTGGAAGTATGGCTGGAAGCCCAGTGGCTTAGGCGGCTTCTCGACGGGCGCGGCTTCGATACGCGCCAGCCGTGTCTCGGCATCGCGGACGTTGCGCGCGATGGTATTCTGCACGCGCCCACCTTTGAAGTCGTATTGCATCTTGGCGTTGTCGCGCAGCGGCCGGTTGTGGGCTACCTGCCGGCCCGTCTCGCGCATGCGCTTGCGCAGCTCCTGAATCTCGTCCTGCTGGCGCTGGTAATCCTCCTCCCACTTCACCCGCGCGGCGGCCTTTGCCGCCGCATAGCCATCGTAATCGCCCTCGTAGCGCTTGAGTCCGTGTGTGGACTCGTCAATCTCGAAGATGCGGTTGATGGTGCGGTTGAGAAACTGGCGGTCGTGCGAGACGATCAGCGCCGCGCCCGCGTAGGCCGCGAGGTAATCTTCCAGCCAGGTGAGCGTGGCGGCGTCGAGATGATTCGTTGGCTCGTCCAGCAGGAGCAGATCGGGGGAACGCAGCAGCAGCGCGGCGAGGCCGGCGCGAGCGCGCTCGCCACCGGAGAGACTGCGCACGGTTCGGTCGCGCGGCAGGTAATCCAGCCGCAGGCCAGCCAGCACGATGGCGATGTGCGCATCCAGGTCGTAACCGCCGCGATCCTGAAAGCGTGTCGCGGCCTGGCCATATGCGTCGAGCAGGGCGGCCATCTCTTCGCTGGCGGCGGACGCCATCGCCGCTTCCAGCCGCCGCATGTCGGCTTCGAGCTGGCGCAGGTTGCCCACGGATTCGCGGATGAGATCGTCCAGGGTAGGTCCGGAGAACGCGGGCGTCGTCTGCGGCAGATAGCCGACCGCGACGGTGGAGGCGATTTGTACGCTGCCGTGGTCCGCCGGCTCCTGGCTGGCCAGAATGCGCAACAGCGTGGACTTGCCGGCGCCGTTGGCCCCGACGACACCGGCGCGCTCGCCCGGATCGAGCGCGAACGTTACTGCATGCAGAACGGTTATTGGGCCATAGGTTTTGGTGATGTCGCGTGCGGTGAGCAGCATATGCGCTTCCAGTGAGGGTTCCGCTCTCTCGTGGGCGCGAATAGGCGCCCACGGAGGGAGAGCGGTGTACGGATGGGGAAGCAACCACGCGCGGGAGGCATGCTGGCGGGAGTAGTGCGTTTGGCTTGGAAGAGCGGAATATACCGCGAGTGCCGGCTGCCGTGAGGCTTCTCCATCTTCGATTGGATGGATGATTGGCAGTTCACCGGCAGAGCATGAGGGCTGCACGAACAGGCGGAAAAGCGAGGCACGCCACTGCGCGCTCGCCATCGCTATGCCAACGGCCCATATCAGCCGCTGGTGGATGCGCTCGTGGAATCTACCGGGAAATCAGGCACTCTTCAAGGGTGTACCTCCGCAGAGCGATGATAGCATAGCGCGCGAGCGCGTGGCAAGGGACGAGGGAGCGCGGCAGGGTGTTCAGAGCGGAAAGTACCGGTTGCAAAGTGTGAGCGACCCCATTACAATGGAAAGTACTGTTTCGCGCCTTACTGGCGTGGACGATGCGCATGTATTCCCTTCCGCATTTCGGTATATATCCCGTCTACATGGCGGGCTTTTCTCCGCCGCGCCCGACATGGGTCCGGCGGCGCGAGTGTCTTCTCCTGGAAAGGACCTGAGACGCGATGACGTCTTCTCGAAGCGCGAAGCCGCTGGTGAGCAGCCTGCTGACGCTCTGCTTTGTGCTGTCGTTCGTGCTGCCGTTCCTCCAGTACGACTACCTGGCCGGCCCGATAACGCCATTCGATCCCGTGCAGGCGGGCGCGATCAGGTATGGCGTCATTGGGTTCTTCTTGCTGCTCTGGCTGGGTGTGCAGCTCTTTTGGAAGGCTCCCGTTGAGGCGACGAAGCTCGGTATGGCCGCGTCCGCGACCATCGCATGGCTGGCGCTGGTCTTCTTTTATGCGTTCAAGCCGCCGCTGGACGATTTCGAGAAAGTCACCTACCAGGGCGCCGTCGCCTTCTTCGCGTTGATGGGTGGACTGGGTATTGTCCTGCTCTGGACACGCTTTCTGGCCGACGATATTCATTTTTAACGGTCCGCGCGTTGTCATAGCAGCGCCCCGGAGGGATAGGTCCGGGGCGCTTTTTGTGGTTCGTGCCGGAATCCGCCGGCTTCCGCGTCGCTGGATGGTTTAGCCCTTGACATTCCTCGCGCCTCATGCTATCATTCTAATAGCTGCTTCTGTTATGGAAGCAATGACCTGTGAAAACATCCAGTCTGTACACAGCGCGACAAACGCCTGAAGGAGAAACCCATGGCCTGGGAGATTGACCAATCGCATTCACTGATCGAGTTCTCGGTAAAGCACATGATGGTGACGACCGTCAAAGGCCGCTTCACCAAATTCGCTGGCAAAATTGATCTTGACGAGGCGAATCCCGCCGCTTCTGTCGTGGACGTAACAATTGATACGAATAGCGTCGCCACTGGCGATGAGAAGCGTGACGGGCATCTCCGCTCGCCGGACTTCTTTGACGTGGAGCAGTATCCCACAATCACCTATAAGAGCACTCATGTTGAGCTGACTGGTCATGACAGCGCTCGCGTCACCGGCGATCTCACCATCAAGGGTGTCTCGCATCCGGTGACGCTGGAAGTGACGCGCGAGGGCGAGACGAAGAACATGCGTGGCGAGCGTCTGATGGGTTTCTCGGTGCGCACCTCGTTCAGCCGCAAGGATTGGGGTCTCAACTGGAACGTCGCGCTGGAGACCGGCGGTGTGCTTGTCAGCGACAAGATTACCGTTGCGATTGACGCCGAGGTGTTCGAGCCGGCCGCCGCGCCAGCCAACGCATAACCTGGTTTCCATTCGCTAGCGCCACAAAATATACCAAGATATGTGTGGGACAGCCAATCTGGCTGTCCCATCGTTTTATGGGCGGGCGGCGCACCCACGCGCATGACACGGTAGCTCATTCCGCAGCCAGTGTGGACCTGGTGCGGGCGGATGCCAGCGCGTAGTCCATAGCGCCTTCTTCGACGGAGACCGGGCGCTGCTCACGCCGGCTCATCGCCCAGATCGCGTCGAGTACGTCGGCGTAGATGTGGTAGCGGGTGGCCGTATCCGCTTCAGGAATGTACGAGTCCAGAAACGCCAGCAGCGGCAGATGAACGTGCTCGTACCAATCGCGCGCTGCTGCGTCTGTGCCGACATCCCGGCCGGCGCGCTCGCTCAACAGCCACTTGTGGACGTTGATGTGCTGGTAGATGCGTTGCGCCTCGGCGCGCGGTACCCGCACACCCAAAAGCACGCGCAGTCGTCGCATATACCATCCTGGCCGCAGTGTCGCCACCTGGATCGTCGCCTCGTTGTCGAGCGATGTCGCGTGGCCCGGTGTGATGGTGGCGACCATCTCCTTCAGTCCGGAGCTCACCGCGCGTGTTCTCGATACCAGCGCGCCGTATCCCAACGCGTTGATATGCCGGATGCGCAGCTCGATTTCGCTCAGGCGCGCGAAGACGGTGCCAGCGCGTGCGGCGGACGGAGGACGGCGCGCCGCACGCAATCCGGCGTAGCGTGAGAGCACGTACGCTGCATCGGCTTCGGTTACAATCCGCTGCTCCTCCGGCAGGTCGCGTGCGAGACGGATATCTTCCGCCTGCCACGCCAGCGATTCCGTGAAGCTTTCCAGATCCTGGCGGCGCAGTCCTTCCTCCAGCGGCCCATGCAGCACTTCGGCGGTCTCCGCGTCAGCCATCACTGCCGTCAGCCGCTGGTCGCGCAGATCCATCAACACGTTTGCCAGCGAGGGATCGCCCCAATACACGCCTGCTTCATGCAGCGCGAGGAGCAGCTCAGCGATGGCGTTCCACAGAAGGCGTTTGTTTGGCTCAGTGAATGGATAGCGGTAGAGGATGGACTGTGGCAGCACGTGCTCGGCGAGCCGCGTGACACAATAGCCGGTATCGCCTGAGATGTAGACGGGCCGGCCCCCAACCTCACCTGCCAGCTCTGGCTCCCCGCGCACGACGGTATATCCAACGGGTTCCAGCGCCCGGCAGTTGCGACGCCGGAGCTCAACGAGCGCGTAGATCTCACGCTGGGCCGCTTCCGGGCTGGTTTCCTTGATGGCGTAGCGCCGCCGGCCGGCCTCGACAAACAACACAGGGTGGCGTGACTCTCCTTTGCGGATCGTGAGCGTCACGACTCCGTGCTCGGGCCATTCTTCCAGTGGACGACCCCACGGCAGCGCGCGCAGACGCATCCAATCTCGGCGTGGGATCGCTGTTTTTCGCAGCGAAGCCGGAGCGGTAAATTGCACTACTTGTTCATCGTATGGCTCATCAGGTCGTGTGCGCTTGTGTGGTGTTCGTGGCGTCATACAGGCGTTGTCGCACTCCTGGCAGTCAGTGTCAAGCGTAGTCTCGCTCAGCTGCTCACGCGGCACGAGACATGCGGGAACCGGGTGTCGTGCCAGCCCTGGCAGGTGTGTTTGTGAGCGAGAAGGAGAGCGATACGATGGCAGTGCAAGAGTTGCGAACGGTGATTGACCGGCAGCAGTGGTTGGAGCCAATGAGTGACACGCTGCAAAAAGCGACGAGCAACGCGCTGACGGGCGGCCGGGCCAGGCAGCGGGTTGACGATTTCCTGAATGGCGTTTGGCTTGGCCATCCGGTGCATCCCATGGTGACCGATATTCCGATTGGCGCCTGGACTCTTACTCTGGCGCTGGATGGTGTGGAGACGCTCACTGGGCGGCATGACTTCAGTCCCGGCGCGGATGCGGCTGTGTGCATAGGGATTGCCGGCGCGCTGGCTTCCGCGGCTACTGGGTTGGCGCAGTGGCAGTACACAGACGCTGAATCGCGGCGCGAGGGAATGGCGCATGCGCTGCTCAACACGGGAGCGCTGGCGCTGTATGGCGCGTCGGCTATTCTTCGGGCGCGCGGAAAGCGCGGCCTGGGCAGGCTCGCCGCGCTGGCAGGCTTTGGGGCTGTCGCGCTTTCCAGCTATCTCGGCGGTGATCTTGCCTATGATCTGCGGGTGGGTATCAACCATGCGCCGGGGCAGCAACCGCCGAACGACTTCACACCGGTGCTGGCGGAGAGCGCACTTGCCGAGGGGGCGATGAAGGCGTTGGATGTTGGAGATGTGCGGTTGATGCTGGTGCGCCAACACGGCCAGGTCTTTGCGATTGCCCGCGAGTGCTCGCATCTCGGTGGCCCGCTCGAAGAGGGGCAGCTGAGCGATGGGTGTGTGACGTGTCCGTGGCATGCGTCAACGTTCACGCTGGATGATGGTCGCGTTGTGAATGGTCCAGCTACCTTCGCACAGCCCGTGTACGAAACCCGCGTGCGAGATGGCCAGATTGAGGTGCGCGCAGAACGCACAGCGCAGATGTAGCGCGGCGTGATGGCGGCTCCTTCTTCGTTCTTCGCCGTTCGCCTGCGGAACCGCTGGCACACTTCGTGCGGCACATCAATGCCGTGCTCGGAACATGGGTTCTGTTGAGTAGAGCACGTTGAGGATGAGGCAAAAAGCCAGGAGGAATCGCATGACAACTCCCGTAGACCAAACGACAAGCGGGCGTCTGGTGTTCGAAGATAGTATTGAAGTCCCGGCGTCGATTGGTGAGGTTTACACTCGCTGGACAGAGTTTACTCAATTCCCCGATTTCATGGAGAATGTGCAGTCTGTTCAGCCTATTGGCGGTAACCGTTACCATTGGATCGCACGCATCTTCGGTATCAAGCAAGAGTGGGATGCCGAGGTCATTGACGAACAGCCGAATAGCCGTGTCTCGTGGCGCAGCATCAGTGGACCGCAGAACCAGGGAACTGTCAGCTTCAGTCAGCTTGGCGGAGGCAATACCGAAGTGCGCCTGCGCATGGAATACACTCCGCCGGGTGGTAAGACCGGGCAGGTTCTCGATCAGGCAACGAAGACCACGAAGCGCGAGGTCCATGAGGATCTGCGGAATTTCCGTCGCCTGTTTACTGGTGGCTGGGCCGCCGAGGAGTCGCTTGGCCTGGATGAGCCACGGACATCGGGTGGCCTTGGCGAGATGCTAGGGAAGTTCGCGATTCCTGCCGCCGCGCTCGTCGGGGGCGGGACGGCCGCATACTACATCGAGAAAGCACGCGCAGAGAGCCTGCCGCCACTCAAGCCAGCGAGCCATATTGAGCCCGCTGCGAGGACCGCAGGCTGGGTGTTGACGGCACTTTCCGCAGGCAGTATCGTCGCGTCCGCGCGGCTGCGGTCGCAGAATCGCAAGAAGGATTCGCTGTTTGTAGGCCAGTGGGCGCCAACGTTGCTGGAATACGGTATCTTTTCTCGTATTGCCGGCTACAAGGATATCCAACCACCGCTTGTCGTGGCCGCCGCCAGTTATGGCATGGCAGCCGCTTCGCTGGCGTCAATTCTGACGTCGTTGGGTATTCACGCCCGCGGACGCCGCACCGACGGCCTCTTTGTGGGCCAGTGGGCGCCGACATTCATGGGTGGCGCGATTTTGAC
>DATGEP010000230.1:0-1589 GCA_035310125.1 Ktedonobacterales bacterium | reverse complement strand
CACGGCGTGGAACAGCTGCGCATTGTCGACGCGTCGATCATGCCCGACTGCCCGCGCGTCAACATCAACGCCACGACGATGATGCTCGCCGAGCGCATCGCCGACCTGCTCAAGACTTAAAGAGCCTCGCGGAATAGGTTGCTGCCGGACCCCTACCGGAACGGCTGGTGTTGGTGCGACACTGATGTATGACCAGTGTTCCGGTAAAGCAGATGCAGACAACGTCAACGACCAAGCGGGCTCGGTGGCGGCGTGACCTTGCCGCGATGGAGGAGCGGCGGATGCGGGCTGCGGAGCTGTTCGAGCAGGGGATCATCCCTGCAGAGATTGCCCGTCGACTGGGTGTCACACATCAGATCGTGTCCGAATGGCGCAAGGCGTGGTGGCGGGCTGGCCGCGACGGCCTGCGTGGCGCCGGACGTGCGGGACGGAAACCGAAGCTGACCGAAGCACAACTCGCTCAGGTTGAACAGGCGCTGAGCAACGGCGCCGAAGCCAATGGGTACTTCACCGACTTGTGGACATTGCCGCGTGTGGCTGAGGTGATCGAGAAAGTGACCGGCGTGTCCTACCACCCAGGGCACGTGTGGTACGTGCTGCGCGACCAGTTGAACTGGAGTTGGCAGCGGCCGGCGCGGCGCGCGGTCGAGCGCAACGATGAGGCCATCGAGCAGTGGGTCAAGCAGCGCTGGCCGCAGTTGAAAAAAGGGCAAGGCGCCAGAACGCGTTGATCGTGTTCGAGGACGAATCTGGGGTCTCGCTCCTGCCTTCGGTCCGCGCCACGTGGGCACCCAGAGGGCAGACACCCGTGCTGCGTCATCACTTCGCCTGGAAGCGCCTGTCCATCGCCGGCGCGTTGGTGTACGAACCTGATGGCCGTGGCGCCCACCTCGTCTTCGAACTGCGTCCTGGCGCCTACAACGATGAAGCCCTGATCGAATTTCTGAGTGACTTCCACCAACTCGAGCAGCAGCGCGCGGTGCTCTTGATCTGGGACGGACTGCCTTCGCATCGCAGCCGTCGCATGCTGGATTGGGTCGCCAGTCAGCGCGATTGGCTGAGCATCGAACGACTGCCGGGCTACGCTCCGGACCTCAATCCGATTGAGCAGGTGTGGGGTAACGTGAAATCCAAGGAACTTGCCAACCTATGCGCGGACACCATCGGTGAGCTTGCCGAATCCGCTGAGGAGGGTCTGGACCGCGTCAGCGACGACGCCCAACTCTGTTTTGCATTTCTTCGCCACACTGGCCTCAAGTTATGACCCCGCGCAGCCGGCAATTACGCGAGGCTCTTTAAGTACTCGACCATGGCGACGTTGGAGAGGAAGAGCGCCCCACCGCGTGGCAGCGGAAAGCAGCGAAACGCGGCGTGCTGGCGCGAGGTATTGGCTCGCAGAGAGCGGTAGCCAGAGCTAAAACCGGAGTCGTTGTTCCAGCGCCAGTTGCCACCGAGCTGAGAGCCGGCCTCGTAGATCACGAAACCAAGACCGCGTGCAGCCAATGCCTGGGCCGCGGCAAGGCCAGCGGTGCCCGCGCCGATGACAGCGACGCGTATACCAGTGTCTATGATGATCAGGAGACTCGGGT
>DATGEP010000229.1:0-3921 GCA_035310125.1 Ktedonobacterales bacterium | reverse complement strand
CGGGTAGACGTGGGCCACGAGGGCCGCAGGTGGATGCGGCGTCGGTGGTGATGACGGGAGCTGATCTGCGCAAGTGGCGGCGCCAGGTGGGGCTCTCCCAGGCGGAGCTGGCGCGCCGTCTGGGATACTCGAACCATACGGTCTGTCACTGGGAGCTCGGCGACAAGCGCGTGCCACCGGCGCACTACCGGCGAATTCTCGAAGAGCTGTTGAAGGCGCGGAGTGAACTAGAAGCGCTGAGACGCTACCGGCAGCAGATGGAAGGAACAACGGAGGAGGTGGCCGAGGCGGCGAGCTGAGCCCAGAGGAATGCGAACGTTGCGAACGTTGCGAACATTTGGGCATACTATTCGCGACCTTTCGGACGAAAATTGGGCATCTTTTGGTGACGTAAACGCGACCCTGACCATCTATGCTGTTAGCAGGTCGGGGTCGCGTCGTTGCGGTTGGCAAGTGGTTGGCAAGTGGTTGGCAAGTGGTTGGCAAGTGGCGGGACAAACAGGGACAAACGAGCCAAGCGAGCCGAGCGATCCAGCGCCGCCGATCCGCGCCTGGACGCTGGCGCCGATCGAGGATCGAGCGTATCAGCTCCATCTGCGCGGCCTCTCGTATCGCGCCATCGCGCAGCAGCTCGGCATTGATAAAGACACCGTCAATCGCTACGTCAAGCTCATTGAGCGCGACGTGGCACCCAGGCGCAAAGCGGACCGCGAGCGGTGGCGGCGTGAGGCGGTCGAGCGGCTGCAGAACGTGCAGGCGCACGCCTACGAGCAGTTCGATGCCACGGGCGAGGCGTCGCTCCTGAACACGATCGCGACCTGCGAGCGCGAAATCGCGCGACTCCGCGGTCTCTATGACTCAGTAGTAGATGAGGGTGGCGGTGGCGGCATCACGATCACCATCTCGCGCCGGATCGGCCCTGCTGACCGGAGCGCCGACGGCGGCGCAGCGAGCGCGTAGGGCGAACGCCAGCGAGGACCGCGAGCGGAACTTCGAGCTGAACGGCGCACAATACGACTTCGTCTACGACGACCAGCACAAGTTCACCGCCTATATCGGTGGGCTGGGTGCTGGCAAGAGCTTCGCCGGCGCGGTCAAGGCGCTCCGCACCATGACGCAATGCCCAGGATCGCTTGGCCTCATTGGCGCTCCCACGTATCCGATGCTCCGCGACGCCACGATGCGCTCCATCTTCCAGGTGTTCCCTCCTCATCTCATTCGGTCCTTCAACAAAACCGAGGGGCTGCTGACGCTCATCAACGGCTCTGAGGCGCTGTTCCGCTCGATGGACGATCCCGACAATAGGCGCGGTCCCAACCTCGCCTGGTTCTGGCTCGACGAGGGACCGCTGTGTGGCCATTACGCCTGGAAGGTCATGAAAGGGCGCTTGCGTCAGGCGGGGTACGACGTGCAGGCCTGGATCACGGGCACGCCGCATGGCGAGGACGAGTTCTACGAAGATTTCGAGAACTACGACGGGACGCAGCGGCCGCGCGACGAGAGCCACTGGCTGTATCGCGCCTCGACCCGCGAGAACGCGCACAACCTGCCGCCGACCTACATCGAGGATTTGGGCTACACGGGCCAGTTCGCGCTCCAGGAGATCGAGGGGCTCTTCGTGACCTTCGAGGGCCTCGTGTATGAGATGCGGCCCGAGTGGCACGTCGGTGAGTGGCCGCATGCGGAGATCCGGCCGCGGTTGGCGATCGGTGGCGTGGACTGGGGATTTACCAATCCCGCGGTGGCGTTGCCGATCTGGGTGGACGGCGACGATCGAGCCTACGTCGTAGACGAATATTATCAGCGCCAGGCGGGCTTCACGGGCAAAAGCGCGACGGTGGGCGCTGACGGCCATAGCAAGGCGATTCTCGATTTCTCGCGTCAGTACGGGATCACCACCTGGTACTGCGGCCCGGATGAGCCGGGACACATCAGCGACCTCAACGCGCTGTTTGGCCGTGAGAAGCTCGCGACGCGGGCTGTCGCCGCCAATGATGAGATCGTGGAGGGCATTGCGACGGTTCGACGAGCGATGGCGCTGCGCACGGATGGCACAAGCGGCTACCGGCAATCGGCCCGCTGCGCGAATTTGCGCGCCGAGCTGCGCACGTACAGCTATGCCACCGGCACGAGTCGAGGCGCGCGGCGCGACCCCCAGGAAAAGCCGGTCAAGAAGTTCGATCATGCCGCAGACGCACTACGCTACGCCCTGCACAGCGCGCTGGGCGGCAAGACGCGCCACCGCGGCTTCTCTGCGCAGCAGTCTCGCGAGCTGCTGGAGCGCCGGCCGGTCTCGCAGATCGGCGGCATCACGATCAAACGGAAGGTGTTCTAAGATGGCTGCCGACTATGAACGCCGGATGGACGCCTGGCGTCGGACGCGCTGTGAGGCGTGCGGAGGCCTGGGCTTTACGACCGCGACGGATCGCTGCCGGGCCTGTGGCGGGACGGGCAGAGGCGCTGACGCCGGCGTGGGGGTGGGACGGAACCCCGCGGAACGGAATCCGCGAGTTGGCACGGATGCCAGCCCACGCCGGCGGGTCGTCGTCGCGATCCGCCCGATCTGTGTGCGGTGTCGCGGGCGTCTGTATCTGGAGCCGGGAATGCTGGCGGATGGCGGCCGTGAGTTGGTGTGCCTCAATTGTGGCGCACGCTGCTATGTGGGTGGTGACCCGTGTAAGGAAGAGGATTGACGAGCGATGGCAAAGTTTACGGCACGCAGCTTCGATATTTGCGCGGTGGGTGCGCAGGACAACTCGTTCGCGGTCAGCGCGAACGGACTGGCGGGTGCGGCGGTGACGCTGACGATCCCCCACGATAGCGTCAACGTCATCTACATCACGGGCATCATCATCTCGACGGGCGCGCCGACCGCGAACCAGGTGGCGACCGCGACGCTCGCGGGCCTCACGCAAAATAGTGGAGGTTCAGGCACACTGTCATTCGTGGTGACGGAATCCGCGACGACCGGCGGACAATTGGATCTCTCGATCGTGGATCCGATTCCCAGCAAGGACGCGCTCACGGATGTTGTTCTATCGTTCCCGGCCGTCGCGTCTGGGGCGATTGTCGCGCTGACGCTCCTGGGCTATCGCCGGCCGGAATAAGCGACCAGGAGGGACGCAGCATGCGCGGAATCGATCGCGACAATCTGGCGGGCTATGTGATCATTGGTATCGTCCTGCTGGGCGCGCTGGTGTGGCTCGCGGCGGCGCTGTGGATGGCGTACGAAGCGCAGCACATGAGCGCGTAGGAGGAGTGCGCGATGAGCAATCAGGTGGAGCGGGCGCATCACCACGCGAAGCGGCTGTACAAGCGAGCTGCCGCCTTCAATGACCGTGCTGCACTTCAGATCACCACCAGCGTGGGATCTATGTGGTGCGCGTACGCCTTCATGGGACTGGCGATCCTGGGTTTTCCGGGCCTTCGGGCGTCGCCGGCACAGGTCGTCCAGTGGTTTTCGCAGACGTTCCTTCAGCTCGTACTCCTGTCCGTGATCATGGTCGGCCAGACCGTCCAGGAAGAGCTGGCCGATAAGCGCCACCATGCGCAAGAGCTACGTATGGAACGCATGGAGCGCGAACACGGCGATGAACTGCACATCCTGCATGAGCTCGTGGCCGACCTGCACAGCCATACGACGTGCGACGGCCATACGACGATCGGGAGCACGCCAGAAGGCGCACCAGAAGGCGCACCAGAAGGCGCACCAGGCAGGACAGGCCACGCGCGCAGCCGGAAGTCCGCCGCAGCAAACGACGTAGCGAACGACGTGTAGCGCGGATGGAAACGAGGGGGGAAGGCATGCGAACGCTCACCGAGGTGCTTCGCGATATGCGGCATCCGTACGACGGGTCGGCGCCTGCGGACCTCCTCGTGGAGACGTGTCGCATTCTGGCGAGCGAAGTGGATATGGAACGT
>DATGEP010000228.1:0-86895 GCA_035310125.1 Ktedonobacterales bacterium | reverse complement strand
GGGTAGTGTCCCGGAGCGGCAAACGGGTGTCGCCAGCGCAGCGCGCCGAGCAGGCAGTGTAATCTGATGCATACGCGGACCCTTATCTTCCGACCGTTGACACTGCCTATATGCTCGCTCGCCGCGCGGCCATAGTTGTTCGTGGCCCCGATGCTCCAAGGGGCAGCGAACCCATCAACCGACCACCTTTTGGCTGTAGCACAGTGTAGCACAGGGGCAGGGCCAACGGTCGCGGGTCAATTCCGCCCGCGACGGAGATAGCACAGAGAGCAGCGCATGTGCTACTCTGCGAGTCGGAATGTCGGCATGCGTCACGTGAGCGAAAGAGGGTGTCTGTATGCCACTGGCGGAAGTGAACGGCACGCGGCTGTATTACGAGGAGACGGGCGATCCGAACGGGGAGGTGGTCGTCTTCTCGCATGGTCTGTTGATGAGCCTGGAGATGTTCGCGGCACAGACGGCGGCGGTGGCGGCGCGCGGCTACCGCGTCATCGCGTTCGATTGGCGCGGCCAGGGGCGCAGCGAGGCGGGCGGGGACGAGGCGGCATATGGCATGGACGGACTGGCGGAGGATGCGTGGCAGCTCCTACGCTCGCTTGGAGTGACATCATGCCACTGGACCGGCCTCTCGATGGGCGGCATGGTGGCGTTCCGGCTCTACTTCGCGCACCCAGAGCTATTCCGCTCGCTCATTCTGCTGGATACCTCGGCAGACGCGGAGCTGCCTGAGCAGGTGGCGCAGTACGAGCAGATGGGTCTGCTATATCAGCAGATGGGTCCCGTCGAGCCGATACTCCAGGCGCTGCCGCACGTCTTCTTCGCTCCGGCGACCATCGCCAATCAGCCGGACGTGGTAGCGCGGTGGGTGGAGCACTGGAAGACCTTGCGCCGCGACGTGATGCCGTGGGTGGAAGCTGGTGTGGACAAGCGCTCGTCGGTGGTGGATCGCATCTCCAGTATCACAGTGCCCACGCTCATCATCATCGGCCAGGACGACGTCGCGACGCCGCTCCCACGCTCGCAACAGCTCCACGAGCTGATCGCGGGCTCGCGTCTGGTGGCCATTCCAGCGGCGGGACACAGCAGCAGCGTGGAACAGCCGGAGGCGGTCACGGCGGCTATCGTCTCGTTTCTCGATGATGTGCGGGCGCGGCATTGAGCGCAGTGAGCCGCATGCGTTCGCCTGTTCCGGCTGTGTACGGCCAATGGTCACCAGCGGCTGGCACGGATGTTGCATCGTACGTGGTATCAGATGGCCAGGCTTGCCGCCAGGAAGCGGCAAACCTCCCATTCCCCGCATATCACCACAGACCACGAAGCGCCATATTCGTTCGAGCGCGCCGTTTTGGGACACTCCAGATATTCTTCTACCCGGAGTGTCCCACTTCGCCGCGTGGTCCTGCTCACGATTACCGCGAGCCGTAGCTGGGTGAATCGCTGGCTGGGAACGACTGCTCGGACGCTTGACCGACGACATCACTCTCAGCGTCGCCGGACACGTGACTCGCTGGCGGCATGGGTATCGAGCCGCTGGTTTGCTGCCCGGTCGGCATTGTGGCGCTCGCCGTTCCCTGATCGGTCGCCTGTGACTGGCCCGCGCCGGCAAGCTCTCCCTGGGTGCTGCGCACTTTGATTTGCTTTTGTCTGGCGGCCTCGGCCTTCGGCAGCGTGAGCGTGAGCACGCCGTTCTCGTAGCGCGCCTCCGCTTGCTCTGTGTTGACAGGGCCGGGAAGCGTTACCGAGCGGTGAAAGGAGACGGCGCGGCGCTCGCGCATGATGAAATTCCGCCGCTCCTGGTTCTCCTCGGACCGGCTTTCGCCGCGAATCGTCAAGGTGTTGCCCTGGACGTTGATCTGCACATCGTCCGGTTTGACGCCCGGCATCGTCGCACTGATGATGTAGTTTTTCTCGTTCTCAGAGAGGTCAAGCGGCACCGAGCCGCGTCCGGCGGTGAAAAGCGAGCCGGCAGGACGTACGAAGCTGTCTTGTAGCAGGCGATCCATTGCGTCACGTAACGACAGCATGTCGTCAAACGGGTCCCAACGTTGCATTGCCATAGCCTCTTTCCTCCTGACACACGACATCCGGCGGTTCCACGTGTCTCAATTGGTGCGGCTGGTGCGGCGCTCGCGAGCTACGGTACAGAGCGGCCCCCGAACCCGATGCTACGTCCTGGTGTGCGCTCGCGTGATGCGAAGCGGGCTGAAGCTTTGCGCGTCCGCCAGCGGCTCCACCAGATTTGCTTTGGGTGGAAGCGCCGTCCCAGTCGCGTTCAATGCGAGCATATCGCGTGCCAGTGTGGAGGCCGCCTGCGCACGCCGCATCTCCCCGCTGGCGTCCAGGGTACGCTGCGCAGCGGGGAGATATCATAACATGCGCGATCAGGATGGAGATGAGCGATGTACGTGAGTGCCACGACCACTCACGGTTAGCGGTGAAAAACCAGCCAGAAGACGAAACGGATTACGACCCAGGCCACAGTCGCGATCAGCGTTCCCACCGCGATTTTCGTGATTTCCGGCGGCGTTGTTGGCTTCTGATGCTGCAAGCTCCACCAGGCGAGGAAGAGTGCGGGTGCCGTGAATACCAGCATCCACCGGTGCAGCAGACCGACAAGACTCAGCGAGGCGCAGACGACGGCAAGCACCGCCGCGATGACCGCCAGCGACTCCTCCGCCTGCGCGGGCGTACGGTCGCCGAAGGGCTGCGCCAGCCAGCCGATCGCGCCCGCGACACGTTGCGCACGGTTCGCTTCCGCGCCGGCATGTCCTGTAGCGAACGGACTACCTGGAGCGGCGCCCGGCTGGACGGGCTGCGCAAATGAGATTGGCGTGGATGTCGCGGCTGGCTCGGCGAGATTGCTCGCGCTCGCCTCATCTCCGCTCTGCTCATCGAATACGCCATTGCTCGACTCCGCCGCATCGCCGCTCCGCGGCGCGACGAGATACATACCCGTCGGCATGTCATCGCCGCTGGACTCGGCGGGCGTCTCCAACGAGAGCGGGCTGCCGCAGCGCATACAAAAACGGGCGGCGGCGGGATTCGCCGTGCCACAGCGCACGCAAGCCAGCACCGGAAAGCGATTGCCGCTCGCGGCTTTGGTGCCAAGCTCGCCGGATTGCGGTGGTGCCACCGTCAACCCAGCTCGCGCCGCGCGCAGCTCGGCCAGCAGAATACCGGCGCTTTGCTGCCGCCCCGCCGGATCGAGCGTCATCGCTCGTAAGATGACCGCCTCGGTGGCGGGACTGAGGGATGGGTTGAGCGCCCGCGGCGCTGGCAGCGCATGCGGCCCAAGGCGCGCGGGAGCCTCCGTCGGCTGATACCCAGTCAGCAAATAATAGAGCGTCGCGCCCATGCCGTAGACATCCGTGCGCTGGTCAGTCGCGCCGGATGCCTGATACTGCTCCGGGGGCGCGTAGCCAGGGGTGAACGCGAGCGCGGCGCCAAGCGTCTGCGTGCCCGCGTTGTAGAGCTTCGCCAGGCCGAGGTCAATGAGAATCGGCGTGCCCTGTCGCGTCAGCTTGATGTTGGCGGGCTTCACGTCGCGATGGATGATGGGCGTTGGCTGCCGGTGCAGCCCCTCGAGGGACTCGCAGATGGGCAGAATCCAGTCGAGCACCTGCGCTTCGGGGAGCGGGCGGCCCGTGCGGCGAATATGCTGGATGTTGATCTCTTCGAGCGTATGGCCGTCAACGTAATCCATGACCAGATAGAATCGTCCAGCCTGCTCGAAAACGGCATAGCCACGCACCAGGTTCGCATGGTGCGCGTTGAGGAGAAATTCGGCTTCCAGGCGGAACTGGCGCTGCGTCTGCGCATCCCGATAGAACGCCTCCTTGATCGCGCGGCGATGCCCCAGGACTTTATCTTGCGCCTTGTAGATGTGCCCGAAACCGCCGCCGCCAATGTAGCCCTGGATGAGATAGCGTCCCGCGAGCAGCGTTCCCGGCGCCAGCGCTGGCGGCTGGCTCGGCGGCGGGGAGATGGGCGCTTGTGGCGGCGGGGGGATAGGCGCTTGTGGCTGCGGCATCGGTTGTACCGGACGCGGCTGCTGCATGTGGCCAACCTCTCCTCTTCACGGGCAGGGCTGCCACCACCAGCCGTGCCGCCTGCGCTGTGTATCCCACATGGAATGGCTACATCAGTGCCAGTATACACATGCGTTCACTGATGGGCAAGCGAGAGGGAGCTATGGCTTCCAAATACGTTCGGGGGTGCCGGGTTCTAGTGCGGCACGACATGCACCTCGATCTCGGAAGCGCTCGCCAGGATAACGCTCGTACCACGCTCGGACCGCTCGAAGCGCAGGTTCAGCTCCTGTCTCCCAAGGCGTAGCCGGCCTAGATCGAGCGAGTGCATCCAATCCGGTAATGCGGGATCACGTAGGGTAAGTCGCTGCTGCTCCGCCTCCGGCTCAAATCCCAGCACGGAGCTTAACAGGAGAAACGGCGCGCCCGCCGCCCAGGATTGCGGCGCACAGGCGACCGGGTAGCGGGTAGGACCGTAGCCGGCGACGCGCGAGAAGCCGCAGAACAATTCGGGCAGCCGCGACCCAGCGTAGTAGAGGCTTACGCCGAAGAGATTACCGAGCAGATGCCCGGCCTCCAGCTTGTGGCCATAGCGCGCGAAGCCAGCGCCCACGATGGCCGTGTCATGCGGCCAGACCGAGCCATTATGGTAGCTCATCGGGTTGTACCGCGCCGCGCTCGACGAAAGGGTGCGAATGCCCCACTCCGTGTACATATCCTCACTGCGCATGCGCGCGACCATCGTCTCGACCCACTCCAGCGGCACAATCCCTGTCCACAGGCATTGGCCGGCATTCGAGCTGACCACTTTACACGGCTGTTTGTTGCCGTCCAGGGCGAGATAGAAGGCATGCTCATCTTCCCACCAGAACTGCCGCAAGAAGCGCTCCTGAAGGCGCAGCGCGGCGCCTTCCCATTCCGCCGCCACGTCACGCTTTCCCAGACGGCTCGCTAGGTAGCTCATGGCGCGATAAGCGGCGTAGGCGTACCCTTGCACTTCACACAGCGCGATCGGCGCGGGAGCCAGCGAGCCGTCGGCGTGCATGACGGCATCCCATGAATCTTTCCAGCCCTGATTCACGAGCCCCTTCTCCGACATCTTCGCGTACTCCAGGAAACTATCGCCGTCGGTGTCGCCGTAGTCGCGCATCCAGTGTGCCGCTGCTTCGGCATTGGGCCAGTGGCTGGTGAGAAACGCTATGTCATTTGTCCAGCGGACATACTGCTCCAGCGTAATGAGAAAAAGCGGCGTGGCGTCAATCGTCCCGTAATAGGGGATGAACGGCACCTCGCGGCAGTTCGCCATCTCGCCATGACGATACTCGTGCAAGATGCGCCCCGGTTCCTCCTCGGTAAACTCGTCCACTTTCCGCCCCTGGTTCGCCGCCAAGAACCCAAGCGTACCCCGTGCCACTTCAGGGAACCACGGCAGGAACTCCAGGCTGGTAATCAAGGCGTCACGGCCAAATGGACAGACGTACCACGGGATGCCACCGTAGGGATACAGCCCTTGCGGCGTGCCGGTACACATCATCTCCAGGTCGTGCATGCCGCGTGTGAGCAGCCGGTTGAAAAAAACGTTGTCCGAGCGCACAACCGGTAGCCGCGTGCTCGATATGGAGTGCGGCGCGTGCTCAGGCATCTCGAAATCGCGGGACTTGACACCGGAAATCGCCAGCTCCCCGGTCAGCGTTATGGTCACTGGAACACCGTGTGGTAGGACGAGATCCCAGAAGATGCCCTGCATCACGGACTGGCTGGCGGCGGGTGAAAAATCGAAATGTGTGGTGCGCGTGATGTCGTCCAGACCCCGGTAGCTGAGCGTGACACGCTCGCGCGTCGCATGCGACGGAAGAAGCTGGCCGCGCTCCCGGCGGTTCATGCCGCGCACCTCGAAAAGGTCACGGAAATCAGCGCCGAGCTTGAGGCCGACCTTGACGGTGAGTGGTTGACCCTGGAAGCTCGTCAGTGTGATCGTCTCGGTAAGCCGGTTGGAGTACAGCGCGAGCATGCGCCGCACGTGAATGGACCCCTGATAGACCACCTCCTTGCCGATGCGCAGAAACGAGTTGGTGAGATCAATCTGGCACGTTCCTTCTTCATCGGAGATAGAGTGCGAGAGCGCCACGAGCGGCTGTCCGGCCAGGAATATATCGCAGGTGCGCAGATAGCGTGTGCCGCGCCAATAGAGGCCCGTCTCCTGCTCCGACTCAGGAAAGTCGCCGCGCGCGTCGGCGACGAGAAACGCGTCGCCGTGCTTGAGGGTGATTTTCTCCACGGTAGTGCTGGCCGACCCCTGTAACACGTACGGATCGGCCTGCTCAGTATACGAGGCGGATGGGAGGCCATCCAGGCTCAAGGGATGTTCGAGACTCTCCGGTGGTGGCGTCTCACTCATGGAAGCGCGACTCTCTCGATCTGATCTCCGGTGATTTTAGCCGGAAACATGGGCGCGTTGGCGGGTGCTGGCTGTTCGTCGGTGCCAAACAGCTTCCGGCGTCCCTGCACCTGCGAGTAGATATTGACATAGTCTAACGCCATGCGCCGCGTGTCAAATCGCTGCTTCGCATAGGCCCGGCACCCGGCGCGCGAGATAGAGGATAGTGCGGGCACGAGCGCCGCAAGCTCTGCGACCGTTCTCCTGATATATCCGGTTACCCCGTCGCGCAGCAGCTCCGGCACGGAGCCGCAAGGACAGGTGAGCACCGGCGTGCCGCAGGCCAGCGCTTCGATGAAGACCATTCCGAACGGTTCGGGCCAATCTATGGGAAGCACCAGCGCCAGTGACTTACCCATCAGCTCGCGCTTGCTCATCTCGTCCAATTGCCCCAGGTACTCGACCAGCGGATGCTTGAGCAGCGGCTTGATCTCCGCATTGAAGTAGTCTTCGTCCGTAGGGTCCACTTTCGCCGCGATCTTGAGTGGGATGCCGGCGCGCGTGGCAATCTCGATGGCGCGATCCGCGCGTTTCTCCGGCGAGATACGCCCGACGAAACACAGGTAATCGCCTGGCTTTGGGTAGAACGTGAAATCCTCGACATCAATGCCATGATATGCCATGCCGATCCAATTCACGTTTGGCGCGTCGCTTCTCTGGCTATTGCTAATCGCGACATAATTCGCATCAGGATATGCGCGATAGACGCGCTGGTACTCCGGTGCATCCACCCGTCCATGAAGGGTCAGCACCGTTGACGTAGGTGTCATCCCCAGAAATGGGAGGGTCAAATAGTCGAGATGCGAGTGAATCACATCGAAAGAATCCGCGCGGCGATACACATCTTGGAGCATCGCGACATGATGTGCCGCCACATCCACGTTGCGGGCGAAATTGATCGCCCGCTCGATCCCCGGCACCAGATGCGCGCTCGTCCGCGAGTCCCCGCTCGCGAACAAGGTCACATCATGTCCCAGCTTCACAAGCGCCTCGGTCAGATTAAAGACGACCCGTTCAGTCCCACCATAGGCTGTCGGGGGAACAGCCACCTGTAACGGCACCACCTGCGCAATCCGCATATCTTCCAATACCTCCTTCGTACATCCGTACACCAGGCTGCATACATCCGGGCAGCGCAAGAACACAAGATACCTGGTTCGCAATATCCGGGCCGACCCGCTGAGTTCTCGCTTTGAAGGCCCGTAGGGCCGGCTAAACATGGCCAAGAAATTGGAAGGTGTGACGCATTTCACACAGGCGCACATCTCTCGCTCGTTGAATACGTTATGAACCAATGAAACACTGTGCGTGCGAAGGAGAAGTTGATATGATGGGCCACGCTGCGAGCGAGGAGAACGGGATGGCGCATGCGTGTCGCGGACTTCGCGGGGCCATCACGGTGCTGTACGTGTCGTTGGCGCTACTGGTTGCCGCATCCTCCGGCGGCGTACCTGTGGCGCTGGCAGCGGGAGGTGGGGGGGCCAGCTCATGCGGCGGCGGTGGACCTACGACGGTGCCTACCAATACTCCTGGCGGACCGAGCATTTTGCTCAGCCACACGACGGGTCCCGTGGGTATGGCGGAGATAGTCACCGGCGCGGTGTGGCCGGCTGGCGTCCAAGTATCCTTGGATTTCGCTGAGCAGGCACCAGATCGCACATATTATCTATTGCATTCCTCAGTAGTCTCGGCGACGGTCCACCCTGATGGCACATTCGCGATGCCCAGCTTCTTCATGCCTGACGCGAATAGTTGCGGAGCCACTGCCGGCCCCAGCCCCAACTCGAAGGTCGTCTACGTCGTCCATACGCCAGATAATGCGTATGCGGCGCAGGCAGAGTTTACCTATACCGCACAGCCGACGCTGGGCCTCGGCTACCTTCAGCACGCAACGGCCGGAGCACAATTAACACTCACTGGCGCTTTTTGGGAGCCAAACGAAACCATGGCGGTCAGTTTCTCGTCGAGCGCGCCCAACGTCAATGAGGTTGCGGCAAGCGCCACACCGGTTGGAACCCTCAATACTCGCACAGACGGCTACGGTGGACTGAACGCGAGCTACACGCTGCCCGCTACGTTGTTGCCGCGCCTCAATCTCTACATTCAAGCGACCGCAAAAGGTCCGCTTTATGGCACGGTAATCTCGCAGCAAATCCAGATGCAGGTGTTCCCAGCGCACATGCCGACGCTCACGCTCAGTCGCAGTAGCGGCACCGTGAACGATGCGATCACCGTGCGCGGCGCGAATTGGTACCCCGGCGACACGGTAACCATAACCTATTGCCGGTGGCAAACAATCCTATCGGACTTGCAGGTTCTGCGCTGCGATCCGAGCCAGTCTCAGACACTGACCGCCGTAACGGTGGATGCGGCCGGACACTTTTCGACGAGCATCCACCTGCCCACCAGCGCACAGAATGGACCTATCACCATTCAGGCGCTCGTGCCCAACGATGTCTTCGGCCTCGCGGTGTATGCCCAGGCCGCGCCGTACACGATTGTTCCACCTCCTCCACCGTGGAGCGCTGTTCACCCGCGCCAGGCATTCGCGCTGAGCATACTCAAGCCCGCTCTACCCGCGCTGGCGCTAGCCCTCATTCTGCTCGGCGTCTACCTCTGGCGGCGGCGCTCGCGAACGGCCCGCTCTACCGGCGTGGCGCTACCGGAGCGCGATCGTTTCACCAGGGTATAGCGCCCATGTGCGAAAATGACTTCCAATCGCGCCATGCTTGCGTCCGCGTGTATCCACATCCAGGCTTACTGATGTCGGTGGCGAGACCTCACCCAAGCGACCTGGTGGGGCCGGCATTCCTGCCGGCCTGTGTGGACAAACATGTCCGGGTCACCTGTAGGAATCAACGCCCATTTCAGTAGATGGCATCCTGCGCCGATTTGGTGAGTGGGAGGATAGTAGCGACATGATGACGCGACAAGAGCGCACGGGATTGTCAACGCGCCGGAGCTATCTCACGCATGAGCGGCCGCTCTTCTTCGCGCACCGGGGCGGCTCGCTGCTCGCCCCGGAGAATACGCTCGTCGCGTTCGAGCGCGGCGCGGCGCTTGGCGCGGACGCGCTGGAGCTGGATATTCAACAGTCGCGCGACGGCGAGCTAGTGGTAATCCACGACACGACGGTTGATCGCACCACTGATGGCGCCGGCCCCGTCGCGGGCTACACACTGGATGAGCTGCGCCGCCTGGATGCCGGCCATCGCTTCACGCCCGACGCGGGACACTCCTTCCCCTTTCGCGGCCAGGGCGTAACCATTCCGACGCTGCGCGAGGTTTTCGTGCGCTTCCCGGCGCAACGTGTGAACATTGATCTGAAACAGAGCGACGAGGAGCGCGAGCGACGGCTCTGGGCGCTAATTCAGGAGCTTGGCGCCGAGGATCGCACCCTCGTGGCGAGCGGCGAGGACCACATGCCCATTCTGCGCTTCCGTCGCATCAGCGGCGGGCGGGTCGCCACCTCAGCCAGCGGACAGGAGATTCGCAACTTCGTGCTGCTCTGCGCCTGCCGTAGCACCCGCTGGCTGCGTCCCGCCTATGGCGCGCTCCAGGTGCCAGAGACACATCGCGGAATTCGTATTGTATCGCCGCGCTTCATCGCCACCGCGCACCGTCGCGACCTCGACGTACACGTCTGGACGGTGGACGACGCACCCACCATGCGCCGCCTCCTGTCCTGGGGCGTGGATGGCTTGATGTCGGATCGTCCCGATGTGCTGGCGGAGGTGCTAGCCTCTTTTCCAGACCGGCGCTGAGAAAGAATAGCGCGCCGGTCAGTCCCTCCTCATCCAGTCGCGCTACGCCTCGTCCCACTCGGCACACCACCACTCCGCCTGGGGCATACCATTCGTCCCGCCCCATGGCCCGCCGCTTTGGGAAATCACCGGCGGCGAGCCCCTCCATGAGCAAGTCATCCGGTTACTGGGACCATGTCGTGCGAAACTCTACGAGCTCAATGTATGAGACTTCTCATCTTCCCTCTTGACGCACGCACTACTCCGTGTTACTATATACCGGTAGTAAGTGCTACTGGATACCAGCAACACATAGTAGAGCGGAGAGACGAAACTGGATGACCTGACAGAAATGCTGAAAGGCGTGTTAGAGGGCTGTGTCCTGGAGATTATCAGCCGTAAGCAAACCTACGGCTATGATATCACCCGGCAGCTTCACACCCTCGGCTTCACGGACGTGGTAGACGGCACGGTGTACACCATTCTGGTTCGGCTTGAAAAAAACCAGCTCGTGGACGTCGAGAAGAAATCGTCCGATATAGGGCCGCCGAGAAAATTCTTTGCGCTCAACGACGCGGGGCGCGAGGAATTATCCCGGTTCTGGGCAAAATGGGAGTTCATCGCGTCGAAGATCAACGAGCTAAAGGAGGTGCAGCGATGAGCAGGCTGCTTGAGTTCTTGAACGAGTATTTCAATATCAAGCACATCGCGCAGGAAAAGCGCAAGTTCAGGCAACAGCAGGCACGGGCGAAAGCCCTGCCGGAAGACTACGCCTACGTCTACGACAAAATCCAGCACTACATGTGGGGTCTCGCGGGGGGGTCGGGCATGGACATAATGCCGATACTCGCCGATTTGCTCGACCTCTTCGAAACGGGCGCAGCAGAGGGCAAGCCCGTGTTGGACGTCACGGGCGAGGACGTGGCCGCGTTTTGCGACGAGCTGCTGCGGAACGCCAAGACGTGGACGGGAAACAGGAACAAGGCGCTGAACCGCGACATCCTGCACAAACTCGGTAAGGGAAATGGTGCGTAGATGACAGAGATTGCGATCCAAGTGAACGATTTGCGCAAATCGTTCAAAGACACACACGTCCTCAAAGGCGTTGACTTTGCGGTGCGGCGTGGCGAGATTTTCGCCCTGCTCGGCTCGAACGGTGCGGGCAAAACGACGACCATCAACATCCTCTCGACGCTGTTGCGGCCCGACAGTGGGAGCGCAAGCGTCTGCGGCTTCGACATCGTACGTCAGGCCGAACAGGTGCGCCAGCGCATCAGCCTGACCGGGCAATTCGCCGCCGTGGATGGCGTCCTCACGGGGCGTGAAAATCTCGTGCTAATTGCCGGACTGCGGGGCGTTGCCGGCGCGCACAAAACCGCCGATAAGCTGCTCGCCCGCTTTGGGCTCAGTGATGCGGCGAACCGGCGGGCAGCCTCGTACTCCGGTGGGATGACTCGCCGCCTCGACATCGCGATGAGTCTGGTCGGAACACCTGCCGTGATCTTCCTTGACGAGCCGACGACTGGACTTGACCCAGAGGCGCGACTCGAAGTCTGGAGCACCGTCAAGGAGCTGGCCAGCGGCGGCACCACAGTGCTGCTGACAACACAGTACCTTGAGGAAGCGGAGCGACTCGCCGACCGCATCGCCATCCTGCATGGCGGGGAGATCATCGCGAGCGGGACACTGGACGAGCTCAAACAGCTGTTCCCGCCCGCAACGGTCGAATACGTCGAAAAGCAGCCGTCTTTGGAGGACATTTTCCTCACGATTGTCGGGCACACAGAGGGCAAATAAATGAAAGCTGTACACGACACCACCCTACTCTTCGGGCGTTCGATGCGCCATATAACGCGCAGCGCTGACACGATTATCACGGTCGCGATTACGCCCCTTGCGATTATGGTGTTGTTTGTCTACGTGTTCGGTGGCGCTATCCGGGTAGGAACCAGCAATTATGTGACGTACCTGTTGCCGGGCATCCTGCTGATCGCCATCGCCAGCGGCATCGCCTACACCGCCCTGCGGGTGTTTACCGACCTCCAGCAGGGGTTGTTCGCGCGCTTTCACTCGATGCCCGTGGCCCGTTCGTCAGTCTTGTGGGCGCACGTGCTGACATCGCTGGTGTCCAACGCCATTTCGGTGGTGGTGATTATCCTCGCCGCCTTCCTCATGGGCTTCCGCTCAGGCGCGGGCGTGGTGGCGTGGCTGGAGGTCACGGGCATTCTCGTGCTATTCACGCTGGCGCTGACGTGGCTCGCGGTGATCGCCGGACTAAGGGCAAAATCCGCGGAGGGCGCGGGCGCGTTCGCGTACCCGCTCATCTTCCTGCCGTTCATTAGTTCGGCATTCGTTCCGACCGCGACCATGCCCGCTGTCGTTCGCGCGTTTGCGGAGAACCAGCCCGTCACGTCAATCGTTGATACGGTGCGCTCCCTGCTAACCGCGGCACCGACCGGACACGAGATCTGGATTGCCCTGGCGTGGTGCGTCGGGATTACCGTGGTAGCCTACTTCTTCGCAACGAGAAGTTACAGGCGAATTGCGTAAAGCCTGCTAACGTGGCGTACCGCACGAGAGCCTCACGAGCATAATCTTAAGCGTGTCGCACAGCGCCCGCCCCAGCCGTGCGACACACGTGTATCATCCGGGCTCACGTAGCCATCCGGGGGGCGCCGCCGATACGGGTTGCGGTGGTGCCCGTACTGGATATTCCCCGCGCTCTATCCCTCAGTTCCCCTTCCGCATGACCTGCCCATAGCTCGTGCGGTCAATATCCCAGGCGTCGCGGAGGTTGCCGCCAAGGTCGTTATTCTCGAAGCTGCCGCCCGCGCCGGCATCTATACGGATGGCGTACTGGGCGTTGCGATTGATGTGGTTGCGCCGCGCGATGACATAGGCGCCGCGCATGACGGTGAGGCCGCTGTTAGCGTGCTCGACGATATCGTTCCCCTCCAGCGATACCGTGCCGGTTCCCGCCGCGAACACTCCCCACCCGTGTCCCCCGTGGATGATGTTCTCCCGCAGCATGACGTCGTCCTTGCCGGTGATGTTCACGCAGGCGCCCTGCGTCTGCGTCGTAATATCGCAGCGCACCAGGTTGACCCGTCCGCCCGCGATGGCCACGCAGTCCAGGTGCGGCGCGCCGAATTGCTTGATAGTCAGATTCTCGACACGGCATGGTCCCGCGCTGATACGCAGTGCGCTTGCGCCCGTCCCCTCGATGATGATTTGGCTCCGCTCGCCCTCGCCCAGCAGCGTCAGCGCTTTCTCGATCGCCAGCGATTCCTGATAGCGCCCCGGTCGGATGTGTATCTCGTCGCCCTCGCCCGCCACCAGCAGCGCCGCGCTAATCGTGGGAAACTCCCCATCGCCGCGCTGGTCCACGATGTACATGCGCGGGCCAGATGCCGGCGTCGTCGCGGCTGATGGCGGCGCCTCAGCTACCACACCGGAGTGCGAGACGCCGAGCGCTCGCCGCAGCTCGTCCAGCCACTCACGCTGGGGGCGCGCGCTGGCGTCAATGAAGAGGTGGGCGTAATCGAACGGCTCCGGCTCATAACCGGCATCCAGAATGAGGTTGATGAGCACGCGAGCCGGCTCGCCTCCCGCGCGGTGCTGGCGCGCCTGCAAGCCGCGAAACGCGCCCGTCTCAAGTTTCACCCAATACGAGCGCTGAGCGGCTGGCGTGCAGATGCGTAGAAAGATGTCACGTGCGGCAACCGCACGCTGGATGGTCTGCGAGAGGTCATCGCCACCTTCCAGGCGGCGCATGTCAAACCAGTAGTCCACGCCCCAGGCATCCAGCGCGGCCAGCAGTGGCGCGCAGCGGGCGTTATCGTCGTGCGCGTGGCTGATGAAGACCTTGCCATTGCCGCGCATCCGCTGTGTCTCCTTCGCCTGTACCCGCCGCGCTCGATGCTGTCTGCCCGTTCAGGATAGCGCAGGAGCGGCGCATGATGCAAGCGCGCGTGCCCTTGACATGCGCCGTGTAAAGTAGATACCCTTCTAATTAGATATCCATCTATATACCACCTGCCCATTGTATGTGCTCGAAAGGATCGTCACCATGCCACCTGATGATCTGGAGCAGTTGCTGCGCTACCTCAAGGCGCTGGCGGACCAGACGCGCCTGCGCATGCTGGGTCTGCTCGCCACCGAGGAGCGCAGCGTGGAGGAGCTGGCGACGCTGTTGGATCTGCGCGCGCCGACCGTCTCGCATCACCTCGCCCGGCTGAAAGAGCTGAATCTGGTGGACATGCGCGCCGAAGGGAACACCCACCTCTACCGCCTCAACGCGCAGCAGCTCGGCCAGATGAACCGGCTGCTGGCAACGCCACAAAATATCTCCACCCTGGCCAGCGGCGAGGAAGGCGACGCATGGGCGAACAAAGTCCTGCGCGATTTCTTTGCGGACGGGCGGCTGAAAACGATCCCCGCCCAGGAGCGCAAGAAGCTCGTCATCCTCAAGTGGCTTGCCAACCAGTTCGCGTGGGGGCGCGTCTACAGCGAGAAAGAGGTCAACGCGATCCTCGGCGCGTTCCACCCTGATACGGCGTCGCTGCGGCGCTACCTCGTCAGCTACCACTTCATGGCGCGTGAGAGCGGACGCTACTGGCGCGCCGAACCGGCGGCGTAATGCCCGGAAGAGAGGTGAGTGATGATCGAGTTAGAGACTGAGCGGCTGCGCCTGCGCGAAGCGCACGCGGACGATCTTCCCGCGCTTCTCTCCGTATACCTCTCGAATCCTGCCTTCGTCGCGATGAATGAGGGGTCGCGCGGCGAGCAGGGGCACTTTGACCTGGAGATGTTTCAGCGCGACTGGCAGATCGCCCAGATCACCCCAGGGCGGCACATGCTCGGCGTCTGGCTCAAAGAGAGCGAACAGGCGGTAGGTCAGGCCGACTTCATGGATGAAAACCCCGACGACGGCATGCCCTGGCTTGGCCTGCTAATGATCGCCAGCCCGTTCCATCGGCAGGGCTTCGGTACGGAGGCCTTCACGCGTCTGGCCGAGCACTTCCGCGCGGATCGCGGCTGGACGGCGCTGCGTCTCGGCGTGCTGCCCCAGAACACACCCGCTCTCGCCTTCTGGCGCCACCTCGGTTTTGCCTCCCTCGGTGGTGCGGAGGAGGACATGGTGGGTCGGAACGTGATAGTGCTGGAACGCCAGCTGTAGGATATAGTTCTTATTGCCACCGCCATAGGGTAGTAGCTGAGTTTGTCGCTGGTCAAAGGGGGGCATATGACACCTCGCAATGACTCCGTAGCCGGTCAGGAGCAGTATGCCGACCTGGTGCATGAGCTGACCGCGACGCGTGTTGACGTGCAGGCAGGCAAAATGTTCGGGATGCCATGTGTGAAGGTGGAGGGGAAGTTGTTCGCCGGATATATTCAGGGTGCTATGGTCTTCAAGCTGGCGGGCGAGACACATGCGCACGCGCTGGCCTTGCCGGGCGCGTGGATATTCGATCCATCGGGCAGAAACCGCCCGATGCGCGAATGGGTCGCGGTGCCGGCGGCCCACGCGAATGAATGGTCGGCGCTGGCGGTCAGCGCGCTGGAGTACGTCGCAAAGCGTCGGTAGCTTCCTGTGTGTTACATCTGGAGAAGCGCCACACGCACGCGTTCCAGGTCGGCGGTGTGGACGAGGATGTAGGCAGTATCATAGGTGGCAAGGACGAAGAGGCCGATACCGGCAGCGGCGAGTGGCGACGCGATGGACGCCAGCACCCCCTTCGCGGTGGTGGTGAGGTCGAACGGACCCACCCTCTGCCCACGCCGTCGTAGGGGCGCACCCCGTGCGCCCTCGCCCAAAATAGCTACGGGCGAGGTTTCTACCGCCCCTGATCGCCCGCGCGTGAGCGCTCGTGCTGCGTCAGCAGGCGCTTGCGCAGGCGGACGGTCTGCGGCGTCACTTCGACAAGCTCGTCGGCGTTGATGAAGTCCAGCGATTGCTCCAGACTCAACTTCACCGGCGGGGTAAGACGCACGGCGATATCGGACGTGGAGGAGCGGACGTTGGTCATCTTCTTCTCTTTGCAGACATTGACGGCGAGGTCCGCTGGCCGCTGGTTGAGACCGACGATCATGCCTTCATAGACGGGCGTGCCGGGATCAATGAAGGTGGCGCCGCGCTGCTGAGCGTTGTTCAGGCCATAAGTGACGGCGACGCCGGTCTCCGAGGCGATGAGAGCGCCATTGCGGTCGGTGCCGATGAGCCCCATCCACGGCTCATAGCCGACCAGAAGGCTCGCCATCGCGCCGTTGCCCTGCGTCAACGTCAGGAACGCATTGCGGAAGCCAATCAGGCCGCGCGTAGGGATATTGTATTCCAGGCGCACGTTACCGTTGCCATCGTTGACCATGTTCTCCATGCGCGCCTTGCGCACGGCCAGGTTTTCGCTGATGGGGCCGATATACTGCTCGCGCGTGTCAATCACCAGGCGCTCGATAGGCTCGACCATCTTGCCGTCCACGTCGTGTGTGATGACCTCAGGTCGCGAGACCTGAAGCTCATAGCCTTCGCGGCGTATCGTCTCGATCAAGATGGAGAGATGCAGCTCGCCGCGCCCAGATACGATGAACTCATCGGGGCTGGACCCGTCCTCGACCCGCATGCTGACATTGGTTTCCAGCTCTCGGTAGAGCCGCGAGCGGAGCTGGCGCGACGTGCTCCACTTGCCCTCGCGACCAGCGAAGGGGCTGGTGTTGACGCCGAAAGTCATCTTCAGGGTCGGCTCGTCAATGGCGATGCTCGGCAGCGCCTCGGGCGTATCCGCATCCGTCAGGGTATCGCTGATGTTCGCGTCTGCTACGCCGGTGAGCGCCACGATGTCGCCCGCGCCGGCCTCCTGCACTTCCATGCGGCCAAGGTTCTGGTGCGTGTACACGAGCACGATGCGCCCGCGTATCTGCTCGCCGTCGCGGCTAATGCGCATGATGGGCATATTGGGTCGCACCGCGCCGCGCGTGATACGTCCGATAGCATACTTGCCCTTGTAGTCGTCGTAGTCCAGCGCGGTGACGAGCATCTGGAAGGGGCCGTTCGCGTCCACGACAGGCGCGGGCACCGTATTCAGGATCGTCTCGAAGAGCGGCACCAGATCGTTATTGGTGTCATCCAGGCTATACCGCGCGATGCCTTCCCGCGCGATGGTATAGAGCACCGGGAAGTCAAGCTGGTCGTCGTGCGTCGCCAGCTCCAGAAAGAGGTCCTGCGTCCAGGAGAGCACCTGCTCGGGGCGGGCATCCTTCCGGTCAATCTTATTGATGACGAGAATCGGCTTGAGGCCCAGCTCGAAGGCCTTCTTGAGCACAAAGCGCGTCTGCGGCATCGGCCCCTCGGCGGCATCCACCAGCAACAGGCAGCCATCGGCCATATTCAGCACACGCTCGACCTCGCCGCCAAAGTCGGCGTGGCCCGGCGTATCAATGATGTTGATTTTGACGCCGCGATATGTGACAGCCGTGTTCTTAGCGAGAATAGTGATGCCGCGCTCGCGCTCCAGCTCATTGGAGTCCATGATAAGCTCACCGACCTGCTGATTCTCGCGGAAGACCTTGCCCTGCTTGAGCAGGCCATCAACCAGGGTAGTCTTGCCGTGGTCCACGTGAGCGATGATGGCCACATTGCGAATGTCGGTACGGACTCGCCAATCCGTCATCTCAGAGATAGCATCCATTGTCTGCATGCGAAAATGCGTTTTCCTTGAACTCTCGTTAATCACTCTAAAACACGTCCGAAACTGCCACGCGGCGCGGCAACCACATTCTTCGGGCACACTGTCTTAAAGTATACCACGCTGGCGAGGGTTCTGCTCGGCAGATTCTCCATGTGCCGGTAGCGCTGGCACAAGTGTTGGCACATAAGATGCATGAGCGATGGTGTAGTTTGCCTGGCCATACCAGGCGGGCAGCACAGAGAGAGAGGTTCTCCATGTTACCTGATCAACCCACTCCTCCGCCACCGATGCCAAACCTGCCGCAGGAATATCGGACGCAGGAATATCGGGCGCAGGAATATCGGCCGGCGCGGATGTCGTCCACGGAGCGTGCGTGCCAGATCATCTATCTGGCCTTCGGCGTCATCGAGGTCTTGATCCTCATTCGCATTCTTCTGAAGCTGCTCGCGGCTAACCCGGACGCTGGCTTCTCAGCCTTCATCTACGGGGTGACGGAACCCTTCGTGACGTTCTTCCAGGGAGTTTTTCCCGTCGAGCAGGGACACGCCAGTGTCTTGGAGCTTTCCGCGGTGCTGGCCATCATAGTGTATATGCTCCTGGCCTACGTCATCGTGCGATTCGTTCGCATCATGGCGCGACGGCAGACTCCAACCACCACTTGACGCGTGCTCTTGCCGCCCGCGCGAGCTTATCTGTGAGCAGCGCGGGCGGCGGGTGAGGGCGCGTCATCGGGCAGGAGGACGTACTGCCCGTCGTAGAAGCGGCGCACATAGGGTGGCACCAGCCGGAGATCCGCCATCATGCCGCTTGCCATACCGGCGTACATCTCCCAGTCGTTGCGGTCCACGAGCATGCCCGGCCAGTTCTGCGCCGGGATGCCGTGGATGTAGCCGCGCGCCAGCCCGCACATGCGGGTGTAGCGTGGATCAGTTTCGGCGGCGAGCGCGATGGTAGCTTCGATCAGGGCGTCCTCCTGACCTGCACGGCGATAATGCCACCAGGCATGCGCCAGCTCGTGAATGGCCGCCTCATACTGCGCGGTAAAGAGGAAGACCGTGTTTCTGTCGGGATACCAGTAGCCGCCGCCGCGTGTGCTGGTGAGGTCTTTGACCTCGAACCCGACAGCGGTGCGCAGCCAGTGCTTCGCCTCGTCCGTATAGGGGAACGTTGACAGCACGTCTTCGCGATATGCGGCGACGGCGGCATTAGCTGACGCGGAAATGGCGCTAGACCGAGTCATTGGCGCATCCTCCTTTCACCGCCACTGTACCATCGTCCATAGCATGAGCGTAAGTCTATGCCGTATCCTACCCAGTGTCAGGGCGTTGCGTCCGGGTTGGCGAGAAGTGGGAGGAGACGACATGGCGCAGGCCTCGCTCGTGAGGCGGCTGGTGGAGCGGCGAGGCTGGGGTGAGTATTTCAGCTACAACCGGGACGTTTACCTGCTGCTGCTGTTCACGCTGGGCAAAGGCTTCCAGATCAGCATTGGCTCCGTCTCGATCAATCTCTACGCTCACAGCCTCGGTTTCAGTCTCGGCTACATCGGTCTGCTCACCGCCGCCCCCGCCATCGGCTCACTGCTTGCCAGCGTGCCAATTGGTTTGCTGGCGGACCGCATCGGGCGCAAGCCGCTGCTGCTCGCAAGCGGCTTCCTGAACCCGCTGTCGCTGGCAGCCGTCGGGCTAAGCACAGATAAGACGTTCCTGCTGGCGGCAAGTCTGGCCAATGGCCTCCTCTCATCGGCATATTGGGTCACAAACCTGCCGATCCTGACGGAGCGCACCTCGGACGACCAGCGCGTAGGCGTGCTGGCGCTCAACAACTTTCTGCTGCTGGGCGTTGGCTCATTGGGAGCGCTGCTAGGCGGCGTAGTGCCAGAGCTGGTAGGTCTGCTCACACATATGTCCGCCAATACGACGGTACCGCTTCGCTTCGGGGTGCTGGTGTCGGCGCTGGTGACGTTTCTGCCGTCGGTGCCGCTGCTCTGGCTGCGCGAGCCGGAGCGCGGGCAGAGGCGGCGGCGCGAGCCCACGCCGCCAGTCGTACCGGGTGACATCGAGCCGGTCGCGACGCCGATTGTGGCGGCGCGGCTCCCCGACGTGGCTGAGCCGGTGGGTCGCTGGGGCGTCGTGAAGCTGTTCAGCCAATTGCTGGTGCCGGATATGCTCTTTAGCACAGGCGAGGGCGCGGTCGTCGGGCTACTCCAGCTATTCTTCTTCCTCAAGTTCAGCATGGACGTGGGTTCGGTCGGCGTCATTTTCACACTGGCGGGACTCGTCGGCGGGATGACGGCGCTCACGGCGCCGCGCTTCGTGCGCCGCTACGGCAGACTGAGCATCGCGACGACGATGCAGTATTTGAGCGCGCCCGTAATGCTGCTCATCGGCTTCTCACCGCTGCTGCCGCTGGCGATTGCGGCGGAATTCGCGCGCCGCATCCTGCGCGGCCTCTTCGACCCAACTTACGCGGCGTTCGCGATGGAGCGGGTGTCGAGCAGGCACCGGGCGACGCTCGCGGGCTTCTATAGCGTGACGTGGAGCATCGGCTTCAGCGTCGGACCGTCCATCGCTGGCCTCCTACAGGATCGCATCAGTCTTTCGGCGGCGTTTGTGGTCGGCGCGGTGCTGCTGATGGTTTCGGCGACGCTGCTGCGAGCATTCTTCGGTACAGGCGACAGCGCACCGACGCTACGGTGAGCGAAACGGTGGACCGCCGCGCACATGAAGTATCGGAATGGAAATTGCGTGATTTCTTGCCGGTACGTTTGGCGGCACAACCTGCCGTTATGGTATAGTACCCTGTCGGACAGCGCTTTCGTGACCGAATGCAACTCTAACCTGTCTGGATATGTGTGTGGTGGATACACCTCTGGCGCAAAACCCGCGTGCCTGTCATTGGGCGCGGTCTGGAGGGTGAGCAGTAAGGAGCATAAGCAAATGAAACGAGGTCAGGTAGCTGCGTTGCTCGCTGGAGCAACGCTGGGTCTGGCGGGCGTCACGCTCGCTATCGTCATTTCGCGTGAAGAGAACCGCATCGCCGCGCGGCGTATGTTGGAGCGCTCCGGAACGGTCGCCGATCAGGCGCGTAAGGTCGGCCAGCGTGTCGCCCGCACGGCGGTCGAGCAGTATCAGACGACAGCGCCGAAGGCCGCTGGGGTCATCGGCAACGTCATGGCACAGGCGCAGCCAGCGGCACAGGCGATCACCGCCAAGCTGCCCCAGGCGGCGGAGGCGATCACCGCCAAGCTGCCGCGCGTGTCGCTGAACGGCAAGGCACAGCCCGAGGAAGTCATTTCCTAACCGAGTGTGCTGACACCCGGTTGTTGTAGCATCGAGGGCGCGTGGATGTAATGCCACGTGCCCTTTCTATGTGGCGGCTCAACGTCACTCCGGCGTCGCGCGCGGCTCTCGCGCCATCGCGTTTGACGCGACGCCCCGCCACTCCGTACAATTCTTCATGCGCCCTGTGGTGCTGCTGGCTGCGCTCGCCTTGGCGCGATGCGACATCTCTTCATTCATCCGAATTGCGGGAACATCCATGACTCCTGGCAGGCAAATTCGCCTGACAACGCTGGCAAGCTGCGCTGGCTGAGCGTCTAAAATGGGCCCCGACGCCCTGGCGCACGTGTTGCGTCCCCTCACCGGCCTCTTTGGCGATGTCGCGCCCGATCTCCTCGTGGGGCTTGGGATGGCCGACGACGCGGCGGTCTATCGCCTGAACGCCGAGCAAGCCATCGTCGCCACGACGGATTTCTTTCCGCCGGTGGTGGATGATCCCTATACGTTCGGCGCCATTTCCGCCGCCAACGCCCTCAGCGATATCTACGCGATGGGTGGCAACCCGCTTTTCGCCCTCAATCTCGTGGCATTCCCTGACGATCTCGACCCCGCCATCCTTACGGAGATCCTTCGCGGCGGTGCCGAGAAAGTACGCGAGGCCGGCGCCGTCGTCGCGGGCGGTCACACCGTCACCGACACGGAGCCGAAATATGGGCTCGCGGCAATTGGTCTCGTGCATCCCGACCATATCTTCACCAAAGGCGGCGCTCGGCCCGGTGATCTGCTGCTGCTCACCAAGTCCCTTGGCACTGGCGTGCTGACCACCGCCCAGAAGCGCGAGGCTGTTCATGACGATGACATGGCCGCCGCCGTCGCCAGTATGCTGACGCTCAATGGCGCCGCATCGCGCGCGTTACGCACCCTTGGTGCCGCGCTACATGCATGCACCGATGTCACGGGCTTTGGTCTGCTCGGCCATGCGCTCGAAATGGCCACCCAAAGCGACGCTGCCATCCGCGTCGCGCTCGCCGCCGTTCCCTTCCTGCCGGGTGCTCGCGCATACACGGAGGGGGGCTACGTCCCAGGTGGCACGCAGCGCAACATCACACACCTCGCGCCCCACGTCACCTATGGCCCTGCCGTCGAGGACGTGGACCGGCTGCTCCTCTGTGATCCGCAGACATCCGGCGGCCTTCTCGCCGCCGTGGACCCCGCCGCGCTGGAACAAGCGCGTGTCGCGCTTGAGACTGCTGGCGTGCCCTGCTGGATTGTCGGTTCGGTTGAGTCTGGCGCGGGCATTGTGGTTGAGTAGGTGAGCGCGATGCGTGAAGAGCGAGCGTCCCAGCGCGGCGTGAGGGATACTGAAGACCTCGGTGGCCTGGAATCGCGCATTGGGCACCACTTCAAGTCGCGGCAGCTTCTGCTCGACGCCCTGACGCACCGCTCATACGCCTACGAGAATGCCGCGCCCAGTGTCGTCCATAACGAGCGGCTGGAGTTTCTCGGCGACGCCGTGCTCCAGCTGCTCAGCTCCGACCTGCTCTACCGGCGCTCGCCAAAAGCGAGTGAAGGCGATCTCTCGAACCTGCGCGCGGCGCTGGTTCGCGCCTCCACACTGGCCGGCTTCGCCCGCCGCATAAGCCTCGGTCCGTCTCTGCGCCTGGGCCGCGGCGAGGAGACGACAGGGGGACGTGATCGGGAGCTGCTCATCGCCTCCGCCTTCGAGGCCGTGCTGGGCGCTGTGTACCTGGATGGTGGTTTGCGCGCCGCACAAGCCTTCGTCGAGCCGCTTCTGCGGGATGAGATCGAGCGCGTCACGGCATCCAAGCAGATCAAGGATGACAAATCCCTACTGCAAGAGCTTGCTCAAGCTCAGCTTGGTGTTACGCCCACGTATGTCGTCGTCAGCCAGGACGGCCCTTCGCACGACCGCAGTTTTGTGGTCGAGGTCCACCTTGGCGACTATGTGGCGGCGCGCGGCGCGGGACATAGCAAACGCCAGGCGGAGCAGGACGCCGCCCGCTCCGCGCTGGCTGATGAAGGCTGGCAGACCGACCGCGGTCGGTCTACCCGTTGAGCTTCGTGTCGAACGTGACCTGCATCTCCGAGTCATTCCAGATGCCTGTCACCAACACCGCTGTCATACGTGACACAAGCGAACTAGACTGGGCGACGGTTGAGGAGGCGACACCCGCGACATTCACATATCCCGTGACCGCCGCACCAGAGGGAGCCGCGCTGGCCATTTGGCTGAATGTCGCATCCTGACCCAGCGAAGGTCCGCCTTGCGCAGTCTCGATGATGGACTGCATAGCGGTATCCTTCCCAGTAACGACGAGCGTGCCGTGCACGATGGCCGCGTACCCAGCGGTGTATGGACCGCTGGAGCCATCGTACCCGTAGTCATTCCCAAGGAAGCCACCAGGATTGTCGTCGGAGAAGACGCTCACCGACTGGCCGGCCATCGTCGTGGTGTGTGTCGTCCAGCCGTGTGCGCTCGCAAGCTTCTGAATCAGATTTTGGCCCACGCTATCACTGGTCAGATGCAGGTACAATGCCTGCGCCTGGGAGCCGCTGGCGCCCAGGTAAGCGAACGCTGCCGGCTGCTGCAGCGCGGGATCTGTCGCGGCAACGCCATAGTCCGATTGCACCGGATCGCTGGAGGTGCCAGCGAGGCGAGTTGCCGCTTGATAGAGTCCGCCCAGGTTTGCGACGCCAACGTAGCCCAGTGCCCCCGCCGGAACCATTCCGGCCAGCGACGTTGTGTCGCCCGCGAGATTGCCGGCGTTCGCGTTTCCCTTGAGCGCCAGCGCAAAACGCTGGCCCGCGTCCGTCCACGATGTGTACCCGGAGGCGACCGGATACGTGTTCAGGAACGGCACATCCGCGCTGCTGTTAGGGCTGACCGTGGCGACAAGTGCCTTCAGATTGACGTATAGCGTGCCAAATCGGTTGGCAGGCAGATCGCTGGTCGCGCTCCGGAAAGCCTGGCTGCCGGCGAGCGTGTCGCCCTTGCCGTCAATTCGATCAATCACCATATGCGCCGAAGTCGGGTCGTACGCGATGATCGCCCAGCCCTTGCCCGCGCCGAATGTCACCGCCGGACTCGTGACCGCGTCGCCCATCTGTATCGAGTAGAGCGACACGCTCGAATACGTGCTGGAGGTGACATTCGAGCCTTTACCGCGCAGATAATTCGTGGCCTTCGTTATCGCCGCCTGCGCCGCTCCGTCATCGCGCGATTGAATCAGAAATGCGCCGCCGATCCGGCCCAGTGGCTGGTTCACCTGGGTGGCGCTCGCGTCCTTCTGGAAGACGGCAAGAGCGACGTCACGGCCTAGCCACGGCTGAATGTCGCTTTGGAAGCTCAAGCCGATTGCGTGAAAGGCGTCTTGCCCAGCGGGGCCCGACGAATTGATCAGGTCGTTCAGCGTGACGTGATGGCTGTTGTTTGCCAGGGAGACGAGGTCAATCGCGGAATACTCAAACGTATTGGCCGGGAGAATGTTCGCCGCCTGATTCTCCGTATGCGCGCCCAGAACGTTGAATGCGAAGACCGCACCCGCACCCAGGACGGCGATGATGCAGATGGCCGAAATCAGCGCGATCACGCGGCCACGAGGCTTCCGTTGTGGCGCTGGCGAGACCGGTGACTGGTAGGTCGGCGTATACTGCCCTGGCGCCGCGTACCCAGGCGTCTGGTACGTCGCCTGCCCCGGCGCGAACGGGCCGCCGGTAGACGGGGCCGCCTGCCCATACGGAGCCTGCTGGCCCACTGCGTACGGTGGCTGCAAAGGATTAGTCCAGGCAGGGGCCGGATAGTTCGGTCCGCTCACCCCGCTCTGGGGCGTCGCCCCTTCAGTCGGCGTATACGTCGGCGTCTGCCCAACCCCCGCGTTTAGCGGACTTGCCGGCGGCGTAGATGGCATCAATGGGCCGGCCGCTTGCATACCGCTGCTCCCGGCCTGATAAGTCGTCCCGCCCTGCCACGCGACACCTGTGGTAGGTTGCCCGCAGACCGCGCAGAACCGTTGCGATGAATCAATCTGCGCGCCACAATTCGCGCAGTTTGCAGCCGCCGGTGGCTGCTGGCCGTATGGGCTTCCCATGTGTTGTGTCCTTCTGAGTTACCTCGATACGCACAAAAATACCGTGAGAAACAGGCCACTCGTACAGGCTGAGTATACGCTGTTTTGACGGCGCACAATAGGTCATACCTCACACCTGTCTACGCGCCAAAGCGGACTGTGTTGCGAGCGAGAGGGCGCGCTGAGGAAATGAGCATGCGCAAAATCGCCCAATGCGGTAGCGCCCGCGCCCGGAAGGCCGTATAATGACGGCGACCGTTAGGCCGTGTGGGTCGCGGGATCGAGGATGCGGTTACCGGCTACACCGCCGAGGAGGAGCTTCATGGAGCAACTGACCAACCTCGTCGTTTCTGAGAGCGAGCTTGGCAATATCGCTCGCGTGCTGGGCCGGCTAACCCTTGATACAGGCGCCAGCCACGTGCTGCTGCTCGACAAGAGTGGCCAACTGATTTCCACGCAAGGGCAGGCGGGCCAGCGAGATGTGATCGCGCTCGGCGCGCTCCTGGCTGGCGCGTTCTCGTCCTCGCGGCACGTCGCCGAGATCCTTGGCGAAAAAGATTTCCGGAACATCCTTCAGCAGGGTATCCATGAAAGTCTGTACACCAGCCTCATCGGCGATCAATGGCTGCTGGTTATCGTCTTCGACAAACAGACGCACGTGGGACTCGTCAAAGTGCTGGCGCGCAAAGCGTGTGACGAGCTCGCGCGCGTGCTGGATCGGGTCCGCGCCGGTGGCGCCCAGGCCAAAGAACAGGTGGTCAATGTCCAGTTCCGCGACTCCGTGGCCAACACCATTGATCTGCTCTTCCAGGATTGACGGGATACATGGCACTTATCAACGTCGCCAACCGCGAGATTGACTGCAAAATCGTCTATTACGGCACCGGGTACTGTGGGAAAACCACCAATCTGCAATTCATCCACGGCAACGCACCCCAGACGGCGCGGGGCAATCTCCTCTCCATCGCCACCGAGAGCGAGCGCACGCTGTTCTTCGACTTCCTCCCGCTCGATCTCGGCGCTATCCACGGCTTCCGCGTGCGCTTCCACCTCTACACCGTGCCCGGCCAGGTGCTCTACGAGCGCACCCGCGTGGCCGTGCTGAACGGTGTTGATGGCCTGGTCTTCGTCGTGGACTCCTCGCCCGACAAGATGGAGGAAAACTTCCAGAGCCTTGTCGAGCTGGAGATGAACATGCGACGTATGGGGAAGGATTTGGGTGACTTCCCCTTCGTCATCCAATGGAACAAGCGCGACGTGCCGGGAGCCGTGCCCGTCGCAACACTGGATCGCTACCTGAATCGTCGCCGCGTGCAGGCATTCGAGGCAATGGCGGTGTCAGGGCAGGGTGTATTCTCCACGTTGCGCGCCGTGTGCAAAGCAGTCATGATGCGCCTCTAGCGGCGTAGCAACGGCTCAGGTTGACGCCCCCCCTTGGCACGGCTATACTGATGGTTGCCAACATGACATATTCAACTCCGGGTAACTGGCGAGGACCGTGGAGCGCACCACAGGGGAACTCGGGGAATCTATTCGGAAGCCGCTCGCCTGGGCTGGGCACCGATGTCACGATGCTGTGCCGTCGCATGGTCGCATAGCAGACATCGGCGCTTTTTTTGTTTCTCTAGGACACGCGCATGCCACAGCTCGTGGGCGACTTGCGCGTGGGAAGGAGTAACTATGCGAGCACTGCTGAGCGTCGCCGACAAATCGGGCATCGAAACGCTGGCACACGGACTCGTCGCCCTTGGCGCCGATTTGATCTCGACCGGCGGCACGGCGCGGCTGCTAGCGGATGCCGGCGTACCCGTCCGCTCCGTCTCGGATGTGACAGGCTTCCCTGAGATACTAGAGGGGCGCGTCAAAACACTGCATCCCAGCATACATGGCGGCATTCTGGCGCGCCGCGACGACGAGGGCCACATGGCCGAGCTGGCCGAGCACGGTATCACGCCCATTGACATCGTCGTCTGCAACCTGTATCCCTTCGCGGATACCATCGCCAAGCCCGACGTGGCCGAAGCCGCCGCCCTCGAAGAGATTGACATCGGTGGCGTCACACTTTTGCGCGCTGCCGCCAAGAACTTCCCCCACGTGACGGTCGTCGTCCGTCCGCGCGATTATGAAGATGTGCTGAAAGAGCTAACGACGAGCGGCGCGATCAGTAGGCAGACGCGCAAGCGCCTCGCTGCCGTCGCCTTTCAACACACCGCGGTCTACGACTCGATGATCGCCGAATATTTGCGTCGCGGCACCTACGAGACGCTGATGCCGGAGGAGATGACCATCGCCCTGCGTCGCCTCCAGATCCTGCGCTATGGCGAGAACCCGCACCAGAAAGCCGCGCTCTACGCCTGGGGCCAGCGCGGCGAAGGCATGCGCGACGAAAAAGCGGGCACCACCGATGGCGCCGTACACGCGAGCACGGCGACCTATCCCACCATCGCGGGCGCTCACCTGCTGCACGGGAAAGAGTTGAGCTTCAATAACCTGCTCGATCTGGACGCCGCCCTCAATGCCGTCGCCAGCTTTACCAGCACCGCCGCCGCCGTCGTCAAGCACACCAATCCCTGTGGCCTCGCCTGCGCTGATACGCTCGCGGATTCATACCGCCGCGCCCATGCTGGTGATCCTGTTTCGGCCTACGGCGGCATCCTCGGCTTCAACCGTGAAGTGGACGCCGAAACCGCGCACCTTATCACCGAAATCTTTTATGAGGCCATCATCGCTCCTGGCTATGCGCCCGCCGCGATGGAGATTCTCACCAGGAAGAAGAACCTGCGAGTGCTCGCCACCAACACGCCCATCGGCCCTTCCGCCGTCACAGGCGGGCATCTCAATCCGAGCCGCCTCGACATTCGTCGCATCAGCGGCGGCCTGCTCCTGCAAACAGAGGATGTTGTCTCCGATCAGGAGGTGCAGTGCAAAGTCGTCACCGAGCGCGAGCCGACGCTGGACGAGGTAACGGATATGCTGTTTGCCTGGAAAGCTGTGCGTCACGTCAAGTCCAACGCCATCGTGCTGGCAAAGAAGCTGATGGTCGTGGGCGTGGGCGCCGGACAGATGAACCGCGTCTACAGCGTGCAGATCGCCGTAGATCGCGCCGCCGACCGCGCCCGCGGCAGCGTGCTGGCCTCGGACGCCTTCTTCCCCTTCCCAGATGGCGTGGAGACGGCAGCCAAAGCCGGCGTGACGGCTATCATCCAGCCCGGCGGCTCCATCCGCGACGAGGAATCCGTCCGCATGGCCAACCGCTACGGCGTCGCGATGCTCGTCACTGGCCAGCGCCACTTCCGGCACTAGCAGTCAGTCCAGTCAAATTTGGGGCCTGGTGGGTCCGGGCAGGTGTGCGTGCCCCTCGATGCAACGCCGCCTGCCGGCAAATTCGTGCAAATATCCAATCCCAGATGTGGTCGGGGTGGCCGGATTCGAACCGGCGACCTCATGGTCCCAAACCATGCGCGCTGACCAGCTGCGCTACACCCCGCGGACTCCCGTAGTATAGCCGGGCGGCGGGGCAGGCGTCAAGGAACGCGGGAATTGGCTCAGTTCAGTGCGTCGCACTCGACATCCCAGCAGGACAAGCGCTCATATGTATTGGAAACACGTGTGTGGAAACAAACGCCACGAACCGAGCGCTTGGAGCGTCGTGGCTGGCGCTGGCTTCCTCGATAGGCACATCAAGAGCATGGAGACGGTCCTAATGGATGAGAAAACAGGCAACGTGATTGATCTGGCGGTGCTGGCTCGTGAGGCGGCTGGCAGCGGGCTGGCGGGGCCGCTGTGGTCATTCAGCAGCGCGGATCTGAACGCCAATGTGCTGCGATTCGCGATGGGAGATGGAGTGCCGGAGCACGTGAACAAGGAAGTGGATGTGATCGTGCTGGTGGTCAGCGGCGCGGCAGTGGTGACGCTGGATGGGCAAGATATAGCGGTGCGCGGGGGGCAGATGGTGGTGTTGCCGAAGGGGGCGCGGCGGGCTATTCGCGCCGAGGGAGGCGACGTAGTGTATGTAACGGTCCACCGGCGGCGTATGGGCCTGATGCCAGCGCGAAGGCAGCCATGAGCCACGATACAGCGTTGCCGCCCGCTCGTTAGTGAGTGGGCGGCTCTGGCATATCGGGGCGAGGGTATTAGGCGTTCTCGGAGCCGCCAGGGACTACGGCCCTGGCAGTGCCCCATTCGCCGGGATCCATCACATCGGCGGTATTGACCTCGCCCTGGGCTTCGAGCCAGCGCTCGGCGTCAATGGCGGCGCGACAGCCGTCGCCCGCTGCGGTAACAGCCTGGCGATAACGATGATCCACGACGTCGCCGGCGGCGAACACGCCGGGGATGTTGGTCATGGTCCATTCGCGCGTCTTCAGGTAGCCAACCTCGTCCATATCGAGAATACCCTTGAAGATGCCGGTGTTGGGCTGGTGGCCAATGGCGACAAAGAAGCCCTGTACCGGCAGCGTTTCAGCGGCTCCCGTCTTGAGATCATGGATGCGCACGCCTTCGACAGCGTTTTCACCAAGCACGTCGTCCACGCCGGTATTGGTATGGATGGTGATCTTGGGATTCTCATAGGCACGCTTCTGCATGATCTTGCTGGCGCGGAAGCTATCGCGGCGATGCAGTAGATGGACCTGCGACGCATACTTGGTCAGGAAGAGCGCTTCTTCCATAGCGGTATCGCCGCCGCCGACGACGGCCAGCTCGCGATTACGGAAGAAAGGACCGTCGCAGGTGGCGCAGCCGCTTACACCGCGCCCCTGGAGGCGCTGCTCGTTGGGCAGGCCGAGCCATTTGGCGCTGGCCCCCGTGGAGATGATGACGGCACGGGCGCGATACTGGGGCTCTGTCGTGCCAGACTCGATCCAAATCTGGAACGGCTGCTGCGTGAAATCCACCTTGACAACATCGCGCGCGATCATCTCGGCGCCGAAGCGGCGGGCCTGCGCCTCGAATTTATCCATCATATCCGGGCCAAGGATGCCATCCTCGAAGCCAGGGTAGTTCTCGACATCGCTGGTGATCATGAGCTGGCCGCCAGTCTGCTCGCCCTGAATGACGAGGGTGCGCAGGTTGGCACGGGCGGCATAGATGGCCGCCGTGTAGCCGGATGGGCCAGAGCCGATGACAATGATGTCATAGACGGCCTGCGCCGCCGTACTATCTCTACGATTCTCCGCCATGATGCTTCCAACTCCTCAGACTGACTTCCGCCAGCGCCACGTTGCGCGAGGTACCTACCTTCAAGTAGCGCACCCGCTGGTCCCACCGCTATGTCGCTTTCGCTATATCGCTTTCGCTGTCGCGGTTCATGCCCGTCACCCTGCATTATATCATACCCCAGGGGGGTATATTCAAGGGCATCGGACGATTTGCTCGCAACACGATATGTATAGTACACTTCCGGGTATGAGAGCGACCGACGTATCACAATGCTAAGACCCGATTGTTGCCTGAGTAAACGAGGTGTCGCTATGGGCTGGTTCATACGTAAATCGGTGAAAGTGGGTCCCGTGCGGATCAATCTCTCCAAGCACGGCGTCGGCATGTCAACGGGCGTGAAGGGGTTCCGCGTCGGCACGGGACCGCGCGGCCCCTATGTCGCGGGCGGGCGCGGCGGTCTCTACTTCCGCCAGCGGTTGGGAGGAAAATCAGCATCCAGCGCCGCGCGGCCTCGCGGCACGCCCGTCAGTCAAACGCCAATGACTGCGCCGAGCGCCAGCGTGCCCGCCTCCGGTCCGATCGCGGATCCGCTGCAACCAGCGACTGCGCCTTCCCAGTTTGCTATCCCGCGTCACCTCTACTCTGGGCGCGTGCTCGCCGCGCTCAGCGGCAGCTACGCCGCCGCGATTGTGCTGATCATGAGCGATCCCGCCACCAACACCTCGACAAGCGGCAGCGGCGCGACCACATCGTCAACTGGTCCCCTGGGAACGGCGGGCACGCTCATCTGGCTAGGCGTTCTCGTGGCGATCTGTATCCTCGATTGGCGCGGCGCCACGTCGCTGAACGGCTTTCTCAAATGGCGCTCCATGCGGACGTGGCAACAGCTTGTCGTGGGCTTCTTGCTGTTTTGCCTCAGTTTCTTGCTGGTCCCCGTGTATCTCATCCAGGCATTCAACACGTACCGGCATGCCAAACAGATGGAGCCGGCCCTGCGCCAGCAGCGCGTGGCCCAGCTTGAAGCTGACCTGGGTATCATGCCCGCTACGGAAGGCGTCTGTCGCGCCTGTGGCAAGCCGCTTCAAGTGGGCGCGGAGTTCTGCGCGTACTGCGCCACGCCAGTCGTGGCGAAGCCGCGTATCTGTCCTGTCTGCGCTACGACGACTCTCCCCGATGCCGCATTCTGCCCCAATTGCCGCGCACCATTGCCTGCGGATTGACAGCATCACCTCCGATCTCGTAAACATGGCGCTCAGTCCAGTTGATTCGCGGTTAGGATGCCGCGTGTATAATCGTCGTAATGGATGTGGGATAGTTGGCGCGATGGAGTTACCGGGCTGTAGGTGAATTCGAGGTTCGCACGCCATGTTACGTCCAGTGGGTACGGCGCGGCGCCTGAATATGATCGGGTCAGGCAGCATCGCCGCCGGGCTTATTCTGCTTGCGGTGAGTCTGTGGTGCGTGACGACGCTCAACGGGCCATCATTCAATCTCGATACCTTCGCCGGAGCACGGCCCTCGGCGGGCCAGTACATCTTGCTGGTCATCGAGATCGCGATAACGCTGGCGGGCGCATATAGCTTGCTGCTTGGCATCGTGACGCTGCGCAAGAGCCGGAAGCAGATTACGTTCGCCCGCTCCATGCATCTCGTAGATGCGGAGTTCGTCACCAGCCCGAAGGACGCCACCGCTGGCTCCTGCTGGCAATGTGGCAGCAACGTGAAGGCGAATAATCCGATCTGTTATGTCTGTGGCGCGGCGCAGAAACACAACGCGCTGCCCCGGAGGCCAGGATATTCCGCAAGCGAGCATGGTTGGGACCTGGCCGCCGCCGCACCCATCAACCAGTCCCCCTGGGATGCGCCGCCGTCTCAGCAGACGCCGCCCGCTGAAGAGTGGAAGCCAGCGATGTACCAGCCTGGTGCGCCACCTCCTTGGCTCGCGCCGCCGGACCCCCCGCCCCCCGCCTGGTAGGGGCGCTGCCTGCCCCCGCTGCGTGTAGGGGCGCTGCGCCCGTCCTCCGCCTCGGGATCAATCGTGCGCGGCGGGATCAGATGCCGGCGCTTGCTGTTCCAGCCGGCGATGTTTGCCCGCGTACCAGCGTACGGCTTGCACGAGCTCGGCGTGACTCCAGGTGAGTGGAGAGACGGAGAGCGGGGCGTCCGTGTAAGGATCCACCTGTTCCGCCAGCACGCCGCTGGGTAGCGCGCGAGCCCGCACCCATTCCAGCAGCTCGATGGCGGTATGCAGCTCGTCGAGCGTGTTCGCCTGGGCAATGCGATACTCGGCGAGCCAGCAGGCGCAGATGAACCAGGGATTGCCAGGCACGTTCTCGATGTCATGGCTGACCTGATGGTAGTAGTCGTTTTCGTAGCGCGCCGCGCCGCCAACGGATGTCTTGATGGTCAGGCGCCGCTCGATGATGTCCATCGTGCGGCGAATCTCGTCGCTGTCAGCCGCGAACATGCCAAGCCGGAAGAGGCCGGTAATGCTAGAGTCAATGTTCATGTCGGGCTGGATGGAGCCATCGGAGGCAACGTTGATCATGCGCAGAAAGCGCCCGGCTTCGTCGCTCCAGAGGTACTTGCGCGTGGCTGCCTTGATCTCTTCGGCAGCCTTCTGGTAGGTGTCGGCGTGCTGGGATTCACCAAAGACGGCGGCGAAGCTGCTTGCGGCGATGAGGCCGGCATAGACGGCGGCGACGGTGTAGGCGTGGATGCCGTGGCGCTCCTCCCACAGATCCCATGATGCTTGAGGCAGGCCCGTGTGCGGCTCGCGGAAGCCTACCATGAAGTCAGCCGCCGTTTTGATGAGCGAGCGGTAGAGCGGGCGCACAAACTCCACCTCATGAAAGAGGGCGTAATGCTGCCAGAGGGCGTAGACCACCAGCGCTGTCTCGTCCTCTTGGATGGGGAGCTGTGGGTGGCCCTGCTCATCACTCCAGGGGTGCCAGCTGCTACCGAGGGCGCCGGCGGGCGTGTATTTGTGCAGCAGATAGCCGCCGTCGGTGATGTGGTCGGCGCAGAAGCGGAAGAAGGCGCCGGTGATGAGGCTGTAGCCGGAGTGACTCATGGCGTTGGCAACCAGGGCGCCGTCCCGCGGCCACATGTAGGCGTAGCTATCGCGGGCGAACGTCCAGACATCGCCGTCAGTGGCGGCGATGATGGCGCCGTCGTCGTCTATCTGCGTGCGGATGATGAGCAGGCTGCGTTTGTAGAGGTCTACGAGGTCATTGGGCAGGTCGCCGAGGTCGGTGGGCTTGGTGTTCACCCAGAGGTGCCAGTAATTGTGGGTGCGGTCTATCAAGGCGTCGGGGCCACGCCGCAGAATGAGCGCGTTGAGGTCGCGGACGGCGGGATAGCTGGAGCCGACGGCGAGCCAGTGGATACACAGGCGGGAGCCACCGGGCGGGAGCGTGCCCAGATCAAAGCCGGCGCAGCTATCAACGGAGCCTTGCGCGATGGGATTGCGGCCAAGCTGACCGTCTTCGGCATCCTTCCAGGTGCCTTGCTGGCCATTGAATTCTTTGTAGCCGGTGGCCCACTGACTGACTCCGACCTCGCCCTGGCGGCTCTCCTGCGGGGCGCCTGTCGCGTCGTCGCCGGTGATGCCGTTGACGAGGATGTAGCAGTCGTCTTTGTAGGCGACGATGGCTTTCACATCGGCGCGGTAGTAGACCGTGTTGCCGCCTTCGCTCTCCCAGATATGCCAGTCGTGGTGAAAGAACAGGCGTACTTCGCGGGGGTGGTCGGCATGGTTGGTGACACGCGCGCGGCGGATGAAGATATCGCGGTCGAAGTCCACGACATCATTGAAGACGATAGTAAGCTGGAGGTCGGCGTTGATAAGTGTGACGTTGGTGACCAGAGTATCTTCCTCATAAAGGAGGCTGCGCTGCCAGTCGTTGGCGTCGAACCAGGAGAAAGCGCCATCTACCCAGACGCCGGAGTGGCTGATATGCCCATCGGTTTGGTTCCGTTCGCCGACATGCGGCCAGTAGATGTCGCGCAGGTTGTAATTGCCGTCAAAGTTCACGAGCAGGTGGCCGTTGGCGAGGGGCAGATCGCGTGGCATGTGTGCGTCCTCCTTTGGGGGTTGGAGCTGACGGTGGGAGTATAGCATGATCAGGCTACCGCACCCCCGGTCGCGCCGCTCGTCCGTCTTCGCACCCCTGTCCAGTGGATGCCGCTACGGACGTAGATGAAGCCCTCCAGAAAAACTCGCGTCCGCATCTGGCCGTCCTTGCCCGTATCTGTCCGTATCACCGCTCCCCCGCCGCACCGTACACTACCAGCTATGTACCGCTGGCCTCTCGGCGGCCCGTATCCATTCGCCACGCCACAGCTTTCTACCATCCTTCATCTCGTCCTGCCCCGCTGCTTCCCGCTCCGCGCACGGCGAGGGACCGAGGGCGAGATCCCCGAAAGGAGCCATCCCATGTCCGCCGCCACCGCCGCCACCTCTCATCTCCTCTCCGCGTCCTCTCACGCACCCTCCTCCGCGTCCTCTGTGGGTAAACCGCACCCCATGCCCTTGCATGAGCGGGCCTTCACCCTCCACTGCGAAGGGCTGCGCTCCCCCGCCATCGCCGCCGAGCTTGGCGTCCCGGAGCGTACCATCCGCGCCTGGATCGCCGCTGATCTCAAAGCGCTCGCCGTGGAGCGGCGAGCCACCCGCAGCGAGCAGCTTCTCATCGCAGTCGAGCGCCAGCACTCCCTCACCGTCGCCGCCTGGCAGCAATTCGATATCGAGGCCGCCGCCCGCCATGCCCTCCTCGATGCCGCCCTCGATCCCTCCCACTCGTCGGACCCCTCCGCCCGCGCGCACCCGCACTTCCCCGCCAGCACGCTTGCCCCACGCTACCTCAACCTCATCCTCCAGGCCAACAAAGAAATCAACCGCCTCCTCGGTCTGTATCAGCTCGCCAAACTCGAAATGCTCACTCCAGAGATGTCGCCCGCCGCAATTCCGGCAGAATCGGCAACCGCTGGCACACATATCGCAACATGCCGCGACGCCACACACGAATCTCCGGCAGAATCGGCAACCCCTCCCGCCGCCTCCTCTCGCCGCGCGGATGTAGGGACGCCGCCCGCCGCGCCCGTGGCCGACCAGGTAGGGGCGCCGCCTGCCGCGCCTGCGGGGGGTGACGTTCCCCTCCCGGCAGAATCGGCAACTGCCCCTTCAGGACTAGCCGCGGGCCTTCTGCCCGCGAATTCCCCGCCACCACTCGATCCCTCTCCCGCCGGCCCGCTCCATCACATTCCGGCAGAATCGGCAACCGCATCCCTGCTCGTTGCCTCTTCTTCGTCGCACCTTCCACGTTCCTCCGTCTCTTCCGTGTTGAATCCGCGTCTCCCGGCAGAATCGGCAACCGCCTCCGCGCATCCACATCACAAGGCGCGTAGGGGCACACCGCGGGCGCCCTCCGGTGGGACGGCGATGTGGCGATGATCTTCCTATTTCCGCTCCTCAGGCGCGTCCGGATGTGGCATGCGTGCCGAGGTGCCAAGCGGGCCGCTGTTGGGGCCTAATGTCAGGGGGTTGCTTGTGGGACCGAGAGGGCCACTCAAGGGGCCGTCGTATGCGATGAGATCCGCCAGGCGCATCGAGCCGGGGGCGGGAACGTCGTCGTCTTGATGGAGCGGCGGCGGGACCGGTGTGTTCCCCACGTTCATCTGTCGCTCGCCGTCACCGCGCTGGAGCGGAGTAGGTGTGGGAGTGGGGGTAGGGGTGGCATCCGCACGCCTCGGCAGCGAGATATCGTCGAGCCGGTCGGTGAGCGGACGTGTCAATTGCGTGCCGCGCGGTGGCTGCGGCGGCAGCGGACGCGATGGGCTGGCCGGGAAGTCGCTCTGTCCCGGCGGTGGCGGATTCGCGCCCGCGGCCTGTTGCAGCTGCTCCGCGTTTGTGTGTAGCGCTGCCAGCGCCTGGCGCATCCACGCGATTTTCACATCAGCGGCCCGCATGTTGCGCGTTTGCGAGACTAAGTCGCGCCGCACCTGGCCCACCTGTTGCTCCATGCGCACGAGGTCTTTTTGGAAGTTGATCAAAAGTGTCCACGCTTCTACCAGCTCGATGGGTAGCTCGCCCTCCAGGAAGGCCGCGTGTCCAGGGCTGCTATCCTCGCCCTGAGACCCTGGCTTGACGACAGGTAACGGCTTGGTAAACGGCACGATGTTGGCGCCTTCACTCGCCATCTTCTCAGAGGGTAGCGCGTTGAGTACGTCCGTGAAGCTTCCTTCACCAAGACCAAGATCGTCACCGAGGCCGAGCAATTCCGCCGCCTCCTGTGCGTTCAGGCCAGTCGCGTCGTGCGCCATCTGTTCTCCCGCCGGCATCTGTGTGATTTCGGCAGGAAGCACCGCCGCGAGCAAACGCCTCATCTGGCCGACCTGCGCCACCTGGTGCCGTGCGGCTTCGAGCAGCGCGACTGTTGTGGAGGTAAGCGCTCCGGCAATGCGCTTGGTCTCTTGTACTGCTTCGGTCATGTCCGTCAGCCCCTCCTGGCTGTGGCCAACACCACCGAGCATATCCGTGGCCAGCCGCTGCACTTTTCCGAGCCGCTGCGCAACGGTGCTTTGCATCTGATAGAGGACGACCGCCAGGCTATCGAGTGGCGTGTTTGTCATGATCGGCAGGCTTGACGGCGTGGGCGTGGAGGAGTCGGCCATATGCGCGATGGAGTCAATCAACGGCAGCGCGGCAGCTTCCAGCCGTGCGCGCATCTGCTCCGCCTGAGTTGCTATCTCGACGCGCTGCAAGAGCAGGTTCAGGCTATCGGTGAGCGGCGCCAGCTGGCCGTCCAGCGCATCCAGCCGCGCGGTATATTCGCCGCCGAGCGCCCGTGTAATCGTCCCCTGAATTTGCCGTATGCTTTCATCCTGCACGCGCAGTTGGTCGCCACTCTGGGAGGAGAGGGCATCCAGCCGCGCCTGGGCGAATTGTAGCTCTTCGGAGCGCTGCGCTTCGAGCGCGCTCTCGAAGATGAATTGGGCGAGCAGCCACGCGATCAGTCCGGCCAGCGCTTGCAGGCCCAGCGTGTAGACCATCAGCAGGTATGCCTGGTGCCGGTCCACCGCGGGCATCACCGAGAGCGCCAGGAGGATGCTAAAGGCGGTGAAGACGGTGGTCACAGTCGCGGCAATGAGCGTTACCTCCGGCGCGAAGAGCAACCCAGCTTCGAGAATGATGGCGGGAAAGAGCAGCGCCGCCTGCCCGGCCTGTGTGGCGTTGCCGGCCAGCGCCTGTAACAGCACTTGCACGGCGATAGCCACGCTGCCACCGGCGACGAAAATATAGGCAGCGGTAGAGACGCGGTGGAAGACACGGTTCGTTATCAACGCGGCGCCATACACGAGGAGCGCGCCGCAGCCGATGGCAATCGAGGCAATGGCGGGCTTTGTGCCGACGTAGCCAACCGTAATCGCCAGCGTGAGGAGCGCCTGCGCCAGAATGAGTACATTGACAAGCCGGCTGCGTTGCCGCTCGCGCTCCGCGACGGAGTTGAGTTTGCGGCGGATCATTCCGGAGAGTACAAGCCGGCGTTCCGGTGGGCCGCCTTTGCGATACGAATCCCGTGAATTATTCATTGTTTCGTCCGCGCGGCACACGGACTATGCGCCGGCAGGCGGCACAGCCCTATTCCGCACGCCTCCTTCCGCAATGGCCGGTATATCTAGAAAGAACGTCCCGCGGAGCCAACGAGAGCGTGCGCGCCGCTCCACCATCTGCCGGTGGCAGGGGTGGAAACTCGGCGCCCGGCGATGTAATTTCCGGGGACGTTAAGTGTTGGTTAAGCGCACATATTTTAGGGGATAGGGGTCTGTGTGGCAAGGGGTGGGGTACTCACTCGTTATCTCACATCGCATGAAGCCAGCGGAGAATACTTCCTGGCGGCACGGTACTTGTGTATGGGCGGGTGAGGCTGCCTGCCGTGCGCTATAATGCGGCTGGCAGCCATGAGAGTCAATCTGAAAGCGGAGGCCAGCTTTACCATGCCTGGTTACATACTTGCGCTCGATCAGGGAACGACCAGCTCCCGCGCGATTCTTTTCGATGTACACGGCGCGCCCGTCGCCGTCGCGCAACGAGAATTTCCCCAGATCTTTCCCGCGCCCGGCCTCGTCGAGCACAATCCCGAGGACATCTGGTCATCGCAGCTTGGCACGGCCCAGGAGGTGCTGCACCAATCGGGTATTCCCGCACGCGATATCGTCGCGGTCGGCATCACGAACCAGCGTGAGACGGCGATAATCTGGGAGCGCGATACCGGTCGCCCGATACACAACGCGATTGTCTGGCAGAGCCGGCTTACCGCGTCCATCTGCGATGAGCTGACAAGCCGGGGCCTGGGCGAAACCGTCCGCCGCAAGACTGGACTGGTGATTGACCCGTACTTCTCCGGCACGAAGGTGAAATGGCTGCTCGACAATATCCCCGGCGCCCGCGAGCGCGCGGCGCGGGGCGAGCTGCTGTTTGGTACAGTGGACACATTCCTCATCTGGCGGCTTTCAGGCGGGCAGGCGCATGTCACCGATTACTCCAACGCCAGCCGTACACTGCTCTTCAACATTCACACGCTTGACTGGGACGACGATCTGCTGCGCGAGCTGGATGTTCCCCGCGCGATGCTGCCGCGTGTCTTGCCGTCCAGCGCCGTCTACGCGGAGACCGATCCGGAGCTATTCGGCGTCGCTATCCCCATCGCCGGTGACGCGGGCGACCAACAGGCCGCGACCTTCGGGCAGGCGTGTTTCGCACCCGGCATGGCGAAGAACACCTACGGTACCGGCTGCTTCATGCTTCTGAACACGGGCGGGCGGCCGCATGAGTCTCAGAACGGCCTGCTCACGACGATTGCCTGGGGGCTGGGCGAGCCCGCGCGACCACAGATAACGTATGCGCTTGAGGGCAGTGTATTCGTGGCGGGCGCCGCCGTGCAGTGGCTGCGCGATGGCTTGGGCGTCATCAAGGAGAGCGTGGATGTGGAGCGCCTCGCCGCGCAGGTTCCCGATGCGGGAGGCGTGTATGTAGTGCCCGCCTTTGTGGGGCTGGGCGCGCCCTACTGGGACGCGCGGGCGCGCGGCGCCATTCTCGGCCTCACGCGAGGCTCGACGGCGGCCCACATCGCGCGCGCCATCATCGCGAGCATGGCGTACCAGACGCGCGATGTCCTGGAAGCGATGCTCGCGGACTCCGGCGTGGCGCTTCAGGCGTTGCGGGTGGATGGTGGCGCGTCAGCCAATGATCTTCTGATGCAGTTCCAGGCGGACCAGCTCGGCGTGTCTGTGCAGCGCCCGCGTGTCCGTGAGACGACAGCGCTCGGTGCGGCGTACCTGGCCGGTCTCGCCGTGGGGTTCTGGCGCGATCAGAGCGAGATCGCCGCGCACTGGACACTGGACCGTGAGTTCCGACCGGCGATGCCACAGAATGAGCGCGAGCGGCTCTATCGGGGCTGGCGCAAGGCGGTGAGCCGCACGCTGGAATGGGAGGACTAGTAGAAGGTCAGAAGCTATCGCTCCAGGGAATCCAGGCTTGTCCGGCGGGAAAGAGGGTGTCGAGAACTGGCAGCAGCGATTCCGGGATGTGGGTATCGGGCTGCGCGGCAAGATAGCTGACGGGGCGGTATCCGAAGAGAAGCTGGACGAGCTGTGCTGGCGTGAGGACGGCTTCCAGACTATCGGGCGCCGGGATGGGGAGTAGCTGAACGGCGCTGTCCACGATGCTGAGCGCAGTGACTTCGTCTCCGGTGCGCAGCGTGAAGCTCATGGACGCAATTCTCCGCGCGCTGGCGAGGCGGGCTTGCCAGACGGGCAGAAGCGCCTCGACTATGCGCCGCGGCGAGACGGGGCGTGCCATCCAGGCGGTGCGCCGGGCGATATACGTTTCGCTCCGCACGACACTGGTGCGTGTATCGTTGTCCGGGGTGGCGGCGGTCACATCGAGGTGATCGGCAAGCAGGTAGCAAGTGTAGGAGTCTGGCGGCAGAGGCCAGGTGAGGCTGGCGGGCGCTTCCGCCTGGGCTTCTACGATATGCGCGTGGTGCTGGAGGAGCGCGGCGGCGGCTGGCCACGTACTGGCGGCTACCTCGCCAGCACGGACACGATCGCCCGCGCTGGGCAGCATCAGATAGCCAAGTGCGTTGCCCGCCGCGTCTTCGGCGAGAACGGGTGGATTGCCGCGGTCGCGCGAGCGCTCCAGACGGACGCGCTGCTGTTCCAGCGTGCGGGTGAAGCTGCCGGTATACCGGCTATAATGGCGCTGATAGAGCGCGAGCAGAGCGGGCGCGTCGTCGAGCGTGGCGGGTCTGGTGGTGCAGCCGGTGGCGGGGAGGGCGGCGACGGCGGCGCGCTCGATGATGTGTTCGGTGAGGTCGTAGATGTCCGTATACCCCCAACGGTGATAGAAGTTGGGGATGCCGTCGAGGAGGAGCAGGGCGTGACCGTGCCGCTCGGCGAAGGTAATCGCGTCGCGCATGAGCGCGGTACCGACGCCGCGCAGGCGATGCTCCGGATGCGTCACTACCCCGCCAATGCAGGCGGTACGCAGACGCGCCTCACCAGCGCACAGCTCGCGCTCGTAGATGATGCAGCCACCGGCGAAAACCTCCCCATCAAACACGCCGCGCAGTTGGCGGGGATCGAACTCCGGGAGCGCCTCGACGTAGCGACGCCAGAGCCGGGCGTCGGTCGCGGTATCACCTCCGGGTGGGGAGAAGGTTTCAGTGGCGAGATAACAGAAGGTGTCTATCTCTTCGTCGGTTGCCAGGGGGCGAACAGTGAGCGTGCCGCTCGTGGTCATAGGTGCCTTCACTCTTTATCTAACATGTGGTTGATCGCGCGAACGTGGCGCCAAGGCACACATCGTATCACGCTCGCCATCTGCTTAGCGAGGGAGCAGAGGCGCGTCCGCAGGCTCAGTATCGCGCGTGAGGCGAACGACACCGGTAAGGGAGAAGTAGACGGCGAGCGCGAGGTCGAGGCCGATGCTCAGCGCGGGGCTGACGAGCGCCACCACGAAAGGGACACCGTAATACAGCGGCCCCAAGCGGTACTGGCGGTGAATTGTCCGCACGAGTGCACGGTCGGCGTGCGCATCCAGAAGACGATCATGATAAGTGGCATAGCGCCATACGAGATTGAAGAACACTGAGATGACGATGAGCGTTCCGTTGTAGGTGAGCGTCGCGACGGTGGTATTGCCGTGCTGGAGGGAGGCGGCCAGCAGCGCGGTTGGGAAGTTAAGAAACGTGATGCACATGAGCAGGAGGCCATTTAGCATGAGGAAGAGTTGATTGGTGCGGTGAATGAGCCGGAAGACGAGATGGTGGTTGACCCACATGATGAGAATGGTGACGAAGCTGAGCACGTAGGCAAGATATTGCGGCCATAGGCTTTTAACCTGCCCCCAGTCTTTCGCCCATCCTGAGTCGAGATGTGCCGGCACCTGGATGTTGAGCACCAGGAGTGTGATGGCGATGGCGAAGACGCCGTCGCTGAATGCCTCAAGCCGCCCCGTCTCTTTGATGTCTTCTTGCCGCTCCGCGCTGGTCGCGTCCGCACGCTCGGGTGCCGTCATGCCCCGCTCCTTGTTCGCTGGCGATTGCTGCCGCCAGTACGACGTATTCGTTGAGCGTACGATACACGATGGCGTGACGGGCGACACCGGACGAATGGGCAGGTAACCGATAGTAGAAAGCAGATGGGAGGTGGCAAGGCAGCGAGAAAGACACAATACCGGTGGGTGTCATACTACGTCTGGGGAGGGCCGCGGCGCCGTAGCGGGTCGCGAGGTCAGCCTCATCGCGGCGGCTGATCCAGCAGATTTTGGTGCGTGGTCGCGCCGTCGCTCGCACAGCGTGAATCCTTCTTGCCGGTCATTCTATCTCGCAGAAACGCAGCCAGCCGGCCACTGAGGGCGGACGGCTGGCGTCAAGAGCGAGGCGGTTTCTTCCGCTAATAGCCTGTCAGAGTCTCAAAGGCGCCGGTGATCGCACCGTAGCCGTTCCCTGGCTCACCTGATTGGCCGCCAGTGGCGTGGATATCGTGATAGATGCTGCACATCCAGGTGTACGTGCAGTCGTGCTGCGACGTCGTGCCGCCAAAGGCGCTATACACGTCCGCCAGCGCGTAGGGAGCGCCAGCGAATCCCGCGTTCTGCCAGCCAGCGGTCCAATCAGCGGCGAGATGCGCGTTCATCTCGGTGATGTATTGTGTGTCACCGGGGCACTGCGACTGGAACGGGTTGTAGTAGTTCATCATCACCAGATCACCGGTGACCTGTCCGCTGCTATTCTTGAGCGCGTTGATCAGTCGCGGCAGGATCGTGCCGCTGAGATTGCTGTCCATCGTCGCCAGATCGCTCGCCCAGTTGCTGCTGACGGTGCAAGTGGACGTGCTGATATCGGGGAGCACGTCGTTGGCGCCCATGTCGAGCGAGACAGGGCTGACGCTGCCGGGATGGCTGGTGATGAATTTGACGGCCGCGCTCAGCTGAGAGCCGATGTAGTAGTTGTGCAGCGCATAGGCAAAAGGGCAGCCGCCGTTGATGAACGTGGACGTTTTCTCGCCGTTGCAGCCGTAGTTGGTCAGGCTCATGCTGCCATGCTTGTGGAGATTGGGATACCACTGCTGTACGTAGCCGTGCGACCAGTCGAGATTTGGCTCGTAGCCAAAGGCCAGTGAATCGCCCAACCCCAGGTAATAATACTTGGCACCCACGAAGCTGGCGCTGGCGCTGGCGCGACTCACGAGCAGCGTACCAGCGGCGGCGATGATGATGGCGGCGACGAGACTGGCCAGGCCGAGATGCACCAGACGCCGTCCGAGCCACTGGCGAACGGAGCGAGTGGCGCGCGGCGCTTGTTCAGACTCATGAGATTGGGAAAACATCGTACACGTCTCCTCAGCGAACAGCGTGCGAACAGCGCACGCATACACTGGCACGTGCGGCCCACACCATCGTGGACACGCGCCCAGGCGTAAGACATACCCGGCCCACCATACGCTGGCGGTCGGGATAAACCTGGAGAACAGTGCTTAGGAACCGAACGTGAGCATTACTTCCCTGCCCAAAGGCGAACACCCTCCCCATGAACGCACGGCTGCGAGTGAAAGGCGTGAAAGTTCCTTAGGAATTGTGTCGCTGGTGGCAAAACAGCGACTCCTCCACCTGACGCGCTTGGGACGCGCCCCGCACCGTTGTGGAAACGACGCGACAGGTGGTAAGAGCAAGTATACTGGCAGCTTCTAAAATGTCAATACCTGGCGCGGAATATGTTGTGCGCGATGTCGGCGAGGTGATCGGTGGGCAGGGCGGCGTCCAGCCAGGTGATGCGAGAATCGGGGCGAAACCAGGTGAGCTGGCGGCGGATGTAGGCGTGCGTGTTGAGCTTGAGACGCGCGACGGCGTCCGAAAGCGAGGCTTCGCCGCGCAGGTAGGCGCCTATCTCGCGATAGCCCAGGCTGGACATCGAGGGCAGCTGCCAGCCGTAGCCTCGCTCAACCAGCGCGCGAGTCTCGTCAACGAGTCCGGCGGCGAGCATGGCGTCTACACGGGCGTCAGCGCGGGCGTAGAGCGACGAACGCTCCATATTGAGGCCGAGCAGCAATGGGCGATAGGGAGTCGGGCGGGCGCCTTGCTGCTCGGAAAAGGGGCGTCCGCTGACGATGCAGACTTCCAGGGCGCGAATGAGGCGGCGCGTGTTGGCGGGATCAATGCGCGCCGCCGCGATGGGATCGAGCGCGGCGAGCCTGTCGTGCAGCGCCGCCGGCCCCCCTGCCGCCGCTTCGGCTTCCAGCTCAGCACGCACGGCGGGATTGGGGGCGACCTGCGGTATAGCAAGGCCGTCTACCACCGCGCGCACGTAGAGGCCCGTGCCGCCGACGAGCAGCGGAAGATGCCGCTGTGACCAGATTCGCGCGATGGAAGCCACCGCATCCGTCTGATACTGGGCGAGGGTGTAGCGCTGATCGGGGGTGACGACATCGAGGAGATGGTGCGGGAGGCGGGCGCGCTCGTCTGGGGTAGGCTTGGCGGTGGCGATGTCCATAAAGCGGTAGATCTGACGCGAATCGGCGGAGATGACCTCGGCGTCCATCGCGCCGCGCAGCCGCTCACATAACGCGAGAGCGAGCGCGGTCTTGCCGCTGGCGGTCGGGCCGGCGATGACCAACAGGGGGATACTCACGTTGTCGGGGTCTGGGAGGTGGTTATTCATGTCTGGAGGCATGTTACCGCATCTGATCGTGACGAGGCGGGCGACTAGCCGCGCCCCTATGGGCGCATGCGCACCCGCACGGGGCGGCGGAAGAGGCGGGCGGTTGGGCGGGCAATGGCGACGCCCAGCAGAACGCCAACGATGATGCCGACGGGCGCCAGACAGCCGAAGAACGCGCCACGTGTCACCATGTAGCCAAGATACGCGCCCCCCAGCACACCAGCGACCGTGATGGCGATGGGAGCGTTGCGGCTGATGAAGCCCCAGGTGGCGAGCATCCACCGGCTGTGGAATTGATCGGCTCCGAGTGCGCCACCCAGGCTCGCGAGCAGGGGCAGCAACACCAGAACGCTCGTTGGAATCGTCACGGCGTGAGTGAGAACGGCGGAGAGTCCGAACCAAAACCAGGGACCGCTGACGATGAGCGCGGCGGCCAGGCCCGCGAGCGCCCCGATGAGCGCCGTGCCGAAGCGTCCGCGCCAGTGGCGCCCACCCGCGCCGATGACCGCACCAACGCCAGCCAGCAGCGCCGCGAGCATGAGCAGCCCCAATGCCAGCGGCGCTGTGAGTGGATGCGCCGAAATCTGTGTGATGGCCTGCCGCCCTTGCAGCAAGGTCTCGCCGCCGAGCGCGAACGCCAGTACGGCGGAGGTCGCGAAGCGCGGCAGACGGCTGCGGGAGCGTGCCGGTGGCGCGTATTTCGACGGGAGCGGGCGCCGCTTCACGGCGGTGTTCGCAGCGGGAGCGGGCGCCGCCTGCCGGGGCTGTTTCATCGGTCGGGCTGGCGCTGGATTGATATCCACCTGGACGGGGACGTAAAGCTGCTGGTTGTCACAAATGATCTGGAGCGTTGTTTTCTGCTTGCCAGTGCCGGCGAGCAAGCTGGTTTCGGCATTGAGCTGGACGATGGTGCTGGCGCCGTTGAAGCGGTCGCGATCCATCGTGAGCCAGGGCACGAGGGACTTAATCTGGCCGCGCACGAGTGCGCCATTTTGGCCGCTGATGGTGATGGCGAGCGTGCCACGCTGACCACCCGTGAGCCGTCCGAAATCCACGTCATGTGGCTGGACGACGACGATGGCGGCCATATTTGCCGGCGCCGCGCGCGCGGCGCTCGCTGCTGCCGTCTTCGCGGTCGTGCCGGGATTGACGGCGGTATGCGCCATGGTGGTGCGCGGTGCGCCGCGACCGGCCAGCAGATCACGCGCGAAGGCGTCCACTGAAGGATAGCGGGCGTCACGGTCGAGTTTCGTCGCCCGTTCGATGGCTACCTGGACAACCGGCGAGACAGCGGGATTGCGTGAGTGCATGGGCGGCAGGTTGAATGGCGTGGTCGCGGGATCGTAGCCCGTCAGGAGCTGGTACAAAGTGCAACCGAGGGCGTACACATCGGCGCGGGCATCGGTCTGCGCTTTACCGTACTGCTCAGGCGGAGCGAAGCCGGGTGTGCCTAACACCTGTGTATCCTGGACGCGACCAGGAGCAAAGACGCGAGCTATGCCGAAATCAATGAGCTTGATCTGTCCTTGTGGGGTCAGCATGATGTTCGCGGGCTTGAGATCGCGGAAGACGATGGGCGGCTTGCGACTGTGCAGGTAGGTGAGTACATCGCAGAGCTGGCGCGCCCAGCCGAGGACAGCGGGTTGAGGCAGTGCGCCGCTGGAGCGCTGTTGCCGCTGCTCCAGCGTTTCGCCGTCAATGAACTCCATGACAAGATATTGGCGGGCGCGCTCCTCGAAGGACTCGTAGACGCGCGGCAGGTTGGGATGGCGCAGGCTGGCGAGCATCTTCGCTTCGGAGCGAAAGCTCGCCAGCGCTTCCGTGAGGTCGCTAGGTGAGAGGCCATCTTGGCTCATCTCTTTGATGGCGACCGTTGAGCCGGAGCGGAGATCAGTGGCTTTGTAAACGGCGGCCATGCCACCCTGGCCAACGTTCTTCAAGACGAGATAGCGGCCGGCAAGCCGCGCTTGCGGTGGCAGGCGGCCCGTACCATTCGTTGGCACGTGGGTTGCGTTGGGTGATGCCTGTGGGGAGCGCGCGTAGACTGAAGATCCGGCGGCGGATGAAGCGGCGACCGGATGGAGCGCGCCGCCGCAGTGACTGCAATACGTGGCGTCAGCTCGATTGGATGTGCCGCAGAACCGGCAGGTTATCATCCCATGCTCCCTGGTGCTCACACCTGTTCCCGTTCCCTGCGAGAATTACGGCGTGTACAGGCCAGGGGTTGCAGCAACCTCGCTCAAAGGTACCACTAGCAGGGAGTCCGAACGGCACTTCTGATAGTATAGCAGCCGTACGCGGGGTTAGCACACGATGAGGAGGGCCAGAAAAGCGGACACCGCCAGGACAGTGTGTGGCTTATCGCGATTCCCGCGCGAATGGGACCAGCTTGGCCTCCAGCACCGCGTTTGATGGCTCGACCAGCTTCGTGCCGTCGGGGAAGAGAATGGTAGGCACACTGCGCTTGCCGGCGTTGAGGCGGGTCACAAGCTCGGCGGCAGTCGCATCATCTTCGATATCCACTTCAGTATAGGGGATACTCCGTGCGGCGAAGATCCGTTTCGCTCGGCGGCAATCGCTGCACCAACTCGTCGTGTACATCATGATGCCGGGGTTCTGGGGAGCTGAAGTGGGAGCGTTCGCCGGTTGAGACTGTGAACTGGACATGCGGGAGTAGCTCTCCTTACCGATGTATTCAGCAATAGACTTTAACTACAGAAAGTATAGCATGAGAGATGGCATGCAGGCAAATCAACGGGAGCAAGGGGCCGAGAGGAGCGAGAAAAAAGTACGCCAGTTCACTGTGCGAGGTGATGCTGTTTGGTATACTCTGCGCAGGCCCGTAGCGGACCTCTCTATGTGCGCGCCGCGATGGCGAGCGTTCTCCAACGCGCCACGATGCGGCACCGGAATCTGTGCCGCGCACGCTTCGCGGCGCAAGCTCGCGCGATCCCCATATCAACCACTGGTGTAACCGATGGAGCCACCTGTACGTCTCAACAACTCGAATGGTCCCGGCCAACCTCGTAAACGCGGGGGGCGGACGGGAAAACGGTCGGAGACGACGGAGCCGCGCAAGGCGCCGGCCAAACGTTCGCGCACGCGCGTGAAAGCGGCCGCGCCAGCCGAGCCGATGTCCGAGCCGGCTGCGAAGGTGAGTCTGCCACCAAATCAGGAGGCGGCAGTCGCGCCTGCCGTGGAGACTGGGCCTGTCGTGGGGATCGCCGATTTCGAGGAGATCTTCACGCGGTTCCAGACGCCACTGACGAATTTCATCTTCCGGCTCGTGGGCAACCGCGAGCAGGCCTACGATCTCACGCAGGATGTATTCGTCAAGGCGTACCGTGCGCTTTCCGCCGGGACGACCATTCAGGCCGCCGCGCTTTCATCATGGCTGTATCGTATCGCCTCAAACACGGCGACCGATGCGCTGCGACGGCGACGGTTAATCTCATGGCTGCCACTTTCCCTGTTCAACGAAGATCGGGGCGTCGGCGCCGGGCTGCCTGGTGCGGATACGTCGAGCCAGCAGCAAGGCTTCGCCGCCGAAGATGTGCTCTCCGGCGCGGTGGGCAGCTTCGTTGGGGGATATGATGGTGGCAGGTTTGAGCAGCGGGTCGCGGATCGGGAGATTGTCGAGAGTATCTTGAGCAAGCTTCCATCGAAGTATGCCTCCTGTCTGCTTCTATATGAGCACGAAGGGTTCTCATGCGCGGAGATCGCCGAAGTCCTAAACGTCAGCCCGTCAGCCGTAAAAATGCGGTTGATGCGAGCTCGAGAGCGCTTTATCGCCCTGTATCAGCAGGAAACCGGAGGTCGTTGACCTGCCAGCGGACACACCAGCTTCTCGCCGCATACCGGCGCGATGATTGGACACTGGCAGAAGTACATGGCTTGAGCCAGCACCTTACGTCCTGCGTCGAATGCCGTCAGATCGAGGCGACCTACCGCCAGGTGGGCGAGCGTGTGCGCCAGCTGCCGGCCATTACGCCGCCGCCTGAGTTTCGCGCGCGTGTGTTCGCCGCCATCCGCGCTGAAGAGCTACGGGTCGCGCCTGATGTTGCCCGGCTGGCTCGCGCGGCCACCGATCCCGCGTTGCCAATCGTGCGGCCGTTGACGCTACGGACACCGCAGTGGCGTGTCGCGTTCAATATGCGCGCGGCGCTGGCTATCGCCGCCGTTCTGGTGCTGAGTCTCGTCACCGCGCGCGTGCTGCCGTTGCTGGGCGGGTCTCCGCTGAGCAAGAGCGCCGCCAACCTGAGTGGCGCGGGGCTGACGGCAACTAGCGGTGAGCATGTGGCTCACTATCCGCTAAAGGCGGGCTATAGCTTCGCGAGCAGCGCACTCGCAACCGCGGGCTGGCTTGTCTATAGCGCCTCGGACGCGACTCGCGGCTCCATGCTTTTCGCGGAGAACCGGCAATCGAAGGCGGTTATCTCGCTGCTTCCGGCGGCATCCTCCGCGACGCTGACGGTGCGTGCGCTGACGAATGACTGGGTGATCTGGAGCGAGGGCGCGGGAACATCCAGCGCCACGTGGCTGCTCCGCGCGGCGCGCTTACCGCAGGCTGGTGTGGCGGCGCCCGCGCCCGTTACGCTGGTGGATAGCAGCATGACGCGAGCGGACACGCCCACAACGCTCGGTGGCGTTTGGGCATCAGGAAACGTAGTACTCGTCGCGACGGCCACGGCGAGTGGCGCTGAGATACTGCGGTTTGATCTCGGCGCGAGCTTGCCTGCGGTGTCAGTGGTCGCACGCTCTACGACGCCTGGCCACCTGTTGACTGATCCCTCGGAAGATAACGGCGTGTACTACTGGGCGGACGTGTGGTACGACAGCGCGAGCGGCTTGCATAGCGCCGTGTGGCGCGGTGACGGCGCTGGACACGCTGTGGAAGTTTCGAGTGACGCCGCTGCGTTTCACCCACAGGCGACACATGGCACGCTGGTATGGGTGGAGGTAGCACCTGAGGCGCTGGCAAGCATGACGCCGGTTTCAGGCGTCGCGGCAAGTGACGGCGACGAGCTACTCCTGAACGAGTTGAACGGGACGTTGCAGGCCCGCGACCTGAGCAGTGGCCAGCAGTGGCAGGTGAGCCAGCGAGCGGATGTGGCAAGCATCGAGGCGGGTGGGACGCTGCTGCTGTGGCATAGTGACACGCAGACGCATTTGTACAACCTGCACGTGCGGGCAGCCGGGGCGGTGGATGGCGATCTTCGCGGCGCCACGTTCGCCGCGGCAAGCGATGTGACGGTTGTCTGGCAGCCGCGGATCTCGTCGGATCTGTATGTGTACGATGCTGCTTAGCGCTGTGATCGAGGGCAACTTTGCGGCGGGCACGATGCCATCCCGAATAGTCGAAATGTGAGGATCACTGGGACAGATGGGTAGCGGCCGGGCGGTCGTCTGTGCGAGTCGCAATCACCGCCCGCCGTAGCACCCTCCGGCTATCCGCAACAGTTCACTCGCATCAGGCCGCTCTATGGGGCGGCGCGTCGGAGTCGCGCATCTCGCAGTCGCCATAGTATCGCACCAGGCGCTTATAAGCGGCCGGCGCACAAGATAGGATGTGGGCTGGCGCCCATTGCGAATGACTTCGGCGCAGCTCATTGTGGTATCACACCCGCAAAGCAACGTCACGCGCGGAGCCATCTGGCTGGACGCGCGGCCTAACGGGTGGACTGGCGGCCAAATCACGGATAAGGTTCTCACCAACGCGAATTCCAAGCGCCGCTTTAGGCAGGAGCATGCCAGCTACATGTCAGCTATTAGCATATGGCACACGTTTCTTGCGAGATCAGGGAGGCTGCGGTAGAGTATCCAGGTGACAGGAGCAGGGCCTTTCCCGCGCAATGGAGCTAGCTCGCGTGGCTGCGCTGGACGCGAGCCTGGGAAGGGATGCTTATACCGGACGCAATCGCCGCCGGGAATTCAGTAATCCGAGGCAGGCGGACAAGCCAATCTGGCATACTTCTTGGTACGTACTGATCTGGGCTTTGACTGGCAGCCAGGTTGTTCGCGCGCGTGCGACTACGCGGGCTGGGAGTGCGTTCACGCGCTGATGGGAGGGTTGCGTGGAGAGAGCAAGGTTGCCGCAACCAAGACCACAGCTATCGCTGGTTGTCCCGACACGCAATGAGCGCGAGAACATCGAGGCGCTCGTTGTCCGGGTCGCGGCGGCGCTGGGCGCGCTGGACTACGAAATCCTCTTCGCGGATGACAGCGACGACGACACGCCCGTGGTTGTGAACAGACTCGCAGCCACTAATCCGGCGATACGTCTGCTGCATCGCGAGCCTGAGGACCGGTCCGGCGGCCTCTCCACCGCGGTTGTCGAGGGCATGCGCCACGCGCGTGGCGCATTGATCGCGATCCTGGACGGCGATCTTCAGCATCCACCTGAGGAGCTGCCTGCGATGGTGGACGCCGCCGAGGACGCCGATATCGTCGTCGCGAGCCGCTATATCGCGGGCGGCAGTAGCGCCGGGTTGGATGGATGGTACCGGCAGGCGGTCTCGCGTGGGAGCAAGCTTGCCGCCGCTGCGCTCTTTCGTCGCGTGCGCGCGTGCAGCGACCCTATGAGCGGATTCTTCCTCATTCGTCGGGAGGTCATCGAGCATGCGGACCTCCAGCCAGTGGGCTTCAAAGTCCTGTTAGAGATTCTCGTGCGCGGCCAGTGGACACGGCTGACCGAGGTGCCATACATGTTCGGTGAGCGCGAGGGTGGCGCGAGTAAGGCGAGTGTGGAGCAGGGCAGGGCGTATCTGCGACATTTACGCGAGCTACGGCTGACGGGCGAGCGAGGGCGCGGACCGGTGCGGTATCGCGCGCTGCGGGTGCCCGCCGGACCAGATGATCCCCTGCCACTCGATGACGACCTGCCAGAAGACCCTGAGGTGGCGGGGACGCGCCGCCGCAAGCTGTTATGGATGGTGGCGCTGCTCGCGATGGCACTGCGCCTCGTGCTCCTCCCCATTGGTCACTGGTGGGATCTGACGGTTGATTACAACCTGTTCATAGACCTGGCACATAATCATTCGCCGTATGACACAATGGTCTATCTGTCTCACATCGCCGCGGCGTCGGGATGGGATACGCACTATGAATATTATGCCTATCCGCCGATTCCGCTGTATTTCTACTGGCCGCTGGCGCACCTGTTCGCATGGCTGCATCCCAGCATGGGCTATTTTATTCCACGGTCAGGCTCCTTTGCCATGCCGTCGCTGCCACTGGATTTCTTCCTGTGGCTCAAGCTGCCGATGTGGATCGCCGACTTCGCCATCGCGGCGCTGCTGGCGCGGATGTCGGGTACGATTCGCGGGTTCCGCGATTATTTGCTGAATCCCTACGTCCTGCTCATTAGCGCGGCGTGGACATTTGACAGTGTGATGGTGTTGGGGCTGGTGCTGGGCGCGTTCTGGCTGCAGCAGGGCAAGTTCGCGCGGTCGGGCGTCGCGATGGCGTTCGGAACGATGGTGAAGTTTGTGCCCGCGATTGCCGTACCCACGTTCGTGCTGTTTCTCATCAAGCGCAAGCGGCCACTGCGGGAAATCATTCTCTTCCTCGTGAGTTATGGGATCGCATGTCTGTTTTTCCTGGGGCCGTTCCTGAATGGACTGCTGTATGTCGTCACCTTCCACGGTGGCCGGGTTGGCGGCGGCATGACGTGGGAGATGTTCTGGCGCCTCTGGACGTTCTTTCCCAAAGGCACGAACCTGGATCCCACGTCGCTAGCCATCGGCGCGTTCGGGACGCCAACCCTGGCGATTGTGCTGCTACTGGCGTACTGGTACATCTTCGTCAACGAGAGCATGCGCTTCAACCGGATGATCATCGTGACGCTGCTCGCGTTCTTTGTCGGGTCTAAACTGGTAAACGAGCAGTATGCGTTGATCGTTTTGCCGTTCGCGTTCCTGGAGGCGCGCCAGATGGGCGGCGCGTGGCGCTGGCTCTACCGGCTGCTCTGGGTCGTGCCGCTGGCCTACGCCGTCATGCGCGTGCCGATTGATCGCTTCCTGTGGCTGTTCTATCATATAGTGCTTGGTAGGCGAGCCGACGGTATCGCGGTGACTGGCGTCAGTGGGTTCGACTCGTCGTTCATTCCGTGGCAGAATGCGCAGTTCGATCAGATCGCGATTCTAGTGCTTGGGTGCGGCTTCTTCCTGTTGAGCATCGTGGGGATCATGTGGCCAGTGCGCCCACCGCGCGTGCGCTTCCGTCACCATGCTATCGCCCAGTCTGAGCGCGCCCACGCGCAAGAAGCGGCAGACACGCCGGCGGGGTCGGCGGGCCAGGCGGAGGCTGGGGCGCACTCGGTGAGCGTGGAAGGAGACACGGCGCCACAGCCTGCGGCCGCGCTGCCTCGGTGAAGGGGTAGCGCGGGAATGTGGCTGAACGACACTATACCCGGAGACACGAATCCATGAGGGAAACATTTCACGCGCTGAGAACCGGCAAACGGCTCAATGTGCAGCTTTATACGTTCGTCAAGCGATTCATCACGCCGGTGGTGCTTCTCGCGGGGCTACTGATTCTGGCGATCTTCCACTTCAAGGGAGTGCTGGCGGTAACCACCTCGCAGAGCAATCTGTATCGTGGTGTAACCGCGTATAGCTCAGGGTCGTATGCGATCACCTTCCAAAACAACGCGGGAACAGATCGCCCGGCGATTATCTACAACGGTGTCAACCTGCTCAGCTACGTGGATTGGAGCTCCACGATCTCGGTTGACGGTGAGGTGCAGAATCTTTGGGATAACTTTCATGGCTACAGCACGGACGACACGAAGCATCAGATTTTCGCGACGACAAGCGGCTATGGCTGGCAGGTTGTAGAAGTGGTGACATTGGTGGACAGCCACACCGTCACCGTGCAGTACAGCTTTATGGCGGCGCATCAGGGCACCGCCGAGCCGCACCACGTGGTCCTGAGCATCACGCACCTGCATCGGACATGGCTTGACCCTACGGTGCAAGGCACTACATTCACCGCCGAAGTGCTGCCAGGACATGTGAGCGCCATAAGCAGTGCCACAAGTATCCCGCATGCCGTAGGGACAGTCACCGTTACCGTGAATGGGCCAGCGGTTGACACCACGAGCGCCATCTCCATTGACGATTTGCAGAGCTTTGCTGTCAGCGACAGCACGGAGCAATTCCTCGCGTCCTCCATGACGACGAGATATGTGGTGGATAATCCGCAGGTGGACCGGCTCATTCCGCTTGGCACCGAGACGGTCACGTTTTCCTCGACCGTGCCGACCGGGACCGCATTCCCGGCTCCGGTGGCGACACCGTAGTGGGTTTCGCACCCAGGCGATGCAGCAGACGGAACCGCATAGAGAGGTGAACAAGCCGCGCCCAGCACCACCGGATGCGACTTGTTCACTATGGAGCGCTGGTTAGGCGCTCTGTACCTGATCGGCGGGCGGCAGTGTGATGGTGACGTTACCGGAATTCACAGACGTGTATGTGAGCACGATGCTCAGGTTGGTAGAAGTGCCAGTCGTCTGCCCCTTGATCTGCACGGGATAGTAGTTATCCTGGCGGACGAAGATATCCAGCGTGCCGCTCTCACCGGCGGCAGTGGACTGGCCCTTGAGGTGCCAGACTGGAGTGCCATTGACCGTGTCGCGACCAACCAGCGTTGGATTCTTCAGCTGGCTGTAGTCGGTGAACTGCGACGGGTCGAACAGACTGCTGCTTGCTCCGCCGCTGGTCTTGGTCCACTTGCCGTTGGCAAGCAACGCGGGCTGTGTGAATTGGGTGTACGAGACATTCGCCGTCCCATCCGTGATAGATTCAAAGGCGATCTGTTGACCTTCGGCGGTGAGATTGAATGTAAAATCGGAGCGGGGCGGTGTTTTCGTCAGCTTGCCGGTGGCGGAGCCCGTAACCGACTTGCCGGCAGAGGTGCCAGAAAGCGTTAAGGTGAGCGCCGCGTCGGTGATCTTAACGCTCTGCGCGCGCTGGATGATGGTGGTGGCATTTGGGGTCGCGGTCGGCGAGGCTCCGCCGATGCCGGCCATGCCACAGCCCGCCAGAACGAATACCGCCGCGAGTAATGCCGGTAGCAGCCAGGCCACCAGGCGACCATTTCGATGATGTCGTGCCATATGGAATGAGTCCTCCGTGCAAGCAATCAACAAGCATGTGCCGCATCAATACGGCGACCGGCACATTTTAGCAGTTGAGACCGCACAAGCATAGATAGCAGTGTTATTTTTTGCGATGGTTCATGGCATGCCGCCAGGCGGGACGTGGTGGTGGCTGAGCGCTCTCATTCCCGCTTCGGCGCGCCGGTCATGCTGGTTGGCGCTAGTTATCCAGCAGCGCGAGCATGCGTAGCAGCTCGGCAACGCTCCATGCTTGCGCGATGCAGCCGCAGGGCGCGAACGGCGGGTTGGCGCAGGCGATTTCGCTGATAGTCCCGATGCCGGCTGTGCGCAAGTGCGCCTCGAAGGGTGGCAGCAGCGCCCGAATACGCGCATGCGCCGCGGCTCCATAGAGCGCTAAGAGGGCATCGGCATAGGCGCCTAGCAGCCAGGGCCAGACCGTGCCCTGATGGTACGCCGCATCGCGGGATCGCTGGTCGCCGGTGTAGATGCCGATGTAACGCGGATCGTCGGGGGCCAGCGTGCGGAGCCCCATTGGCGTCAATAGCCGCCCCTCGATTCGCGTGAGGATCTGTTGTGCCTTATCCAGCGGGACGAGCGGGTGGGCGAGCGAGAGGGCGAAGAGCTGGTTGGGTCGGAACGACGAGTCCACCGTGCCAGGCTGCCCCTCGACATCTACGACATCATAGAGGTAGCCGCCAGCCTCGTACCAGAAGCGCACCCAATATGAGCGCTCCACGGCGGCGAGTGCCGCATCGTATGGGCCGGCTTCCGCGCCCAGGCGGCGCGCCCACGCTGCCATGCGACTCAACGCGGCGTACCAGAGCGCGTTGATCTCGACGGGCTTGCCGCGTCGAGGCGTGACCACCCAATCGTCAACTTTGGCGTCCATCCAGGTGAGCTGCACGCCGGACGCTCCCGCCCGCAGGAGGCCGTCCGCCGGGTCTACGCCGATGCCGAAGCGAGTGCCGCGCAGATGCCACGCGATGATATCCGCAAGCGAGGGGAACAGCTCACTCAGCAGCGCCTCGTCTCCGGTCGCGTCCAAATAGCGGCCGATGGCGACGAAGTACCAGAGGGTCGCGTCCACGGTGTTGTATTCGGGTGCCGCGCCGCCATCCGGGAACCGGTTGGGCAGCATACCCTGGCTGATATAGCGAGCGAAGGTGCGCAGCAGCCCACGTGCGTCTGCGTGGCGTCCTGTCGTCAGGGTGAGCCCGGGCAGCGCGATCATTGTGTCGCGGCCCCAATCGGTGAACCAGGGATATCCGGCGATGACGGTGATGGAATCATCGCGAGCTGAAGCGGCAGAGACAGATGAGGCTTCGCGGCTAATCCCAGATAGCAGGGATTGTGGCTCCGTGGGCGCGGGCAGCGCCGTTGGGACAGGGCGCGCCACAAGGAACTGATCGGCGGCGAGGGTGAGCCGCGCGGCCATCGCGTCCACCACGACGCGCGCGCCTGCCCGGCTCAGGAGATCGGCGCAGCGCGCCTGCTCGCGCTCGTATGCGTCCGCGACGGTTGCTTCGTGCCGCTCACCGCCGATGCCCGCCAGCTCCGGCGGCAAGCTCGTGCCGGCGCTCAGCAGCAGGCTCGCTGTTTGCCCAGGTGCGAGCGTGATCGTGAAGGTGCCTGGCTGGTAGACATCCTCGGTGTCGGGCAGCCCGCGCTCGTGCTCGGCGCGATGGAAGACGTGCCAGTGCCACTCGCCGGTCGCCGTGAATCGCGCCGCCGGACCCGCGATGATCCGATACGGAAGGGCGCCCGTGAACGCGCGGATGGTGCAGGCGGCGGCCTCGGTGTCTACGAGGAAACGCCAGTCCAGCGCGCCCTGGGTGACGCCGTGATGGTCGCGGTCCAGGCAGAACGGAGTCAGGGTCAGTTGTATCGAGTCCATGTGCGCAGCCGCCACGTAGCGATAGCGCACGAAGGTCGCATTGTACCCGTGTGCCATCCAGACGGATTTCTCCAGCGCTATGCCGTCGCTCAGGCGAAATGTCCAGCGGGGGATGCTACCTACCAGCGCGAAGCCCTCCAGGCGCGCGAAGCCATGCGGCGCGATGGCGCCGCCCGCGTATTCGTTGGTGCCGAGCTCGACACGGGACGCATCAGGCAGCGTGACCGTCTCATCCACTTTGGTGATGAGCACCGCGCGATCCACGGGGGGACGCACCGCCGCGACGAGGAGGCCGTGATATGACCGTGTCGTGGCGCCGCAGACGCTGCCCATCGCGTAGCCGCCCAGGCCGTTCGTCACCAGCCACTCGCGCGCGAGGTCGGCATCCAGGTCGCCAAGCGTGGCGGGATCGAGCGCGAGGGTAGGTAGGCTCATGCGTTACGCGCCTGAATTCGCCACGTCGGCCTCGGTGACGGGAGCCGAACGCCCCAGTCGCTGGAACGCCAGATCGAAGAACTTGCGCGTGCCGGTACGCAGGAGCACCGGATTGCGCCGGAGCACCCCGAGAAAGAGGCCAACGCTAAAGTCACCCCGTAGCAGCTCCGCCGCCTGGGTTGGAGTAAGGCGCTGCAGCCAGCTCATGCTCTCGTCCCAGCGCTCGTCGCTCCAGCCAGCAATGCGCTGATTGACGATATAGGAGATGTCCATCTCGCGGCCAAAGCGGGCGCGCCACTCGCGTTCGTAGCGCTCCAGGAAAGGCGCGGAGCAATCGCCCGCGCGCACAGCCTCCGCCGCGGTCGTTCCAGCCATCCGCCCGCTGTACATGGCGAAGCGGATGCCCTCACCAACCAGGGTCGAGCCGTGACCGGCGGCGTCACCTGTGGCGATCAGCCCGTCCGCCACGAAGCGTTTCACGACGCCCTCTGAGGGAAACAAGCCAGTATGGTACTCGATGGGGCTGGCGCCCGCGAAAGCCGGAGCCAGCGACGGGAGCCGCTGCGCGAAAGAATCCAGATATTCGCGCGCGTCGGCGTCCACATCCGGGCGGATCACGCCGACGCCGAGACGCACCCGTCCCTTGCCGCGTGGGAAGGCCCAGGCGTAGCCGGAGGGAGCTACCTGGCTGCCCATAATCAGGTACAGGCTGTCGGGATCATAGTTTGGGGCGAAGAGGTCATATTCTGCGCCATAGCCATAGCGTTTGTAGCCTTCGTGCAGGCCGGTGCGCGTGGAGAGCGTGCAGGAGAAGCCGCTAGCGTCTATCACGACGGGCGCGCGCCATTCGCCAGCGCGATTGCGATGATCCTTCGCGATGACGCCAACGACGCGGCCATCCTCTATAATGGGGCGCTCCACCGGGGAGTTTGGGTGAATTTCGGCGCCAGCGGCCACGGCGCGCCCGGCGACGTGCTGGTAGACGCCGCGCACGTCCAGGACACAGCAGACGGGTTCGACGTACTCGAAATGCGCCTGTCGTCGTGGCGAGAGGAAGGTGACGCGGCGAATCGGATAGTACAGGTCGGAGGGGATGCCCAACGCGACCATATCACTGACCCAGCTTCCGCCGCTCGTATGAACGGGATACCCGATTTCCTTCTGGCGCTCCAGCACGGCGACCCGCGCCCCACTTTTAGCGGCGGTCTCCGCCGCGCTGAGTCCGGCAGGCCCGCCACCGACTACCAGTACATCATATGTGCGTGTCTCATCCCGCTCGCTCGCTTGTTCCATCATCGGCGCCGTCATCGCTGTCCGCCTCGCTTTATGGATTCGTATGCAGGAGTGCTATCGCAACCACCCACAAGTGTCTACACAATCTTCGCCACTATACTACATCGCCAGGCACGATGGCCCACATGCGGCAAACGTAATGTTCCATCGTGCGGGTCGGTGCGCGTCTGCCGGACACTGCTACAAAGCCGCGTCTGCCTGGGTTGATCCCATACGCGATGGAACCGCGAGCTCTATGGTGCGTGTGGAGATGCTCGCTAGCCCGCGCCCATTGCCGTGAGGGTGAAGACGCGAATGGTGACCGAGATCGGTATTCCCATCGTAAGCTGCGTCATCCAGATGCGCATCTGGCCGCCGTCGCGGGCCGTGCCCTGCATGATGGTATTCGCGGGAATGATAAAGGACGCCTCAGTCCAGACGTGTCGCGCGGGACTCCACACCCAGACGTAGTTTGCGGGCGCGACGGTGTTCAGGGTCGAGGTGGGCGCCACACGCAGCACCGCCAGAGCGCCGCCCGGCCCGACGATAGCGGCTTCGATCTCATTCACGAACGAGTCGTCATTGCCCGCGATTGGCGCGGGCAGCGACAAGGGTGTCCATGTCTCGCCAGGAAAGCCAGTCTCCACCAGTGGTGAATCCAATCCATTGGGGATGCCGTTAGTCAATGTCTGCGCAACCACATACAGGCGTCCCCAACCGCCATGGTCGGTCGTTGCGGGATCGGCGGAGACGGCAACGATTGGCGCCGCGCCGGGAAGCTGGCCCAGGGAGTACCAACCGGCGCCGTTCGTGGAGCTTTCCCAGAGCGTTCCGGTGGCCGGGGGCGATGGGTCGGTGGTCGCCGCCAGCAAATGACCGCCCGGTCGCAGCCCCACCAGGTCTACGCTCGATCCGAACGGTAGCCCCACGTCCGCCACCTGCCAGGTTTTGCCAGCGTCGGCCGTTGTCATGACGCGCTCCGGCGCGCCGACTTCGTAGCTGTTACGGAGCAGAAGTGGATCGTCGGCGGTGATGTAGAGGTGGCCGTCGGTGAGCGCGAGCGTCACGTTGCAGGCGGAGATCCACTGGTCCGGCCAGGGCACACGCACCCACGCGACGCCGCTGGTACGGCTCAGGAAGAGTTCCGGGAGCGCGCACGCGTTCTCGGAGGGCGTGGACACATATGTGGCCAGCGTGAGCCAGGCTTCGCGCAGAGTGTCGGCTGCGAGGGTGCAACGCGTGCCGGCTGCCACCGGCGGCTTGAGCTGCTTCCATTGCGCCTTGATGGTGGTGAGGACGGCGAAACGCAGCGCGCCATCTGTGTGCGTAGCGCCGTTTGTCGCTGGGCTCCGCTCGGCCCAGCACGCATAGGCATCGCCCCGATTGCCGGCGGCGGGGCTGATGCGAACGTCGGGAGTAGTGGCGCGGGCGCCAGGAGCCGGCAGCACCGCTAACGGCGAGTGGAGCGAGTGCGCGGCGTAGAGTTGCCCCACAGGCGGTTGGCGCAGCGTCCGCATGAACGCGCCCGCCGCATCGGGTCCACCCAACATGAAGAACGCGGCAAACACCACGACGACGCCAGCCAGCCCACCACGCACCAGCTTTTGACGCATGGGAAGGCGCTGATCGAACGCGCGGCCACCGCTTTCCAGCGTGAAGCTGCCGTCGTCATCATTGCCGGAGTCAGCAATCCAGGAATGCGCGTCGCGTGATGCCCTATCAGTCACGGTGTGCGCTCCTCGTCGAAACATCGCGGCCCCGCGCCGCGCCGCTGAGAGGGAGATGTTCGCTTGACAGAAGAGAAGGAGTACCGCGTTGCTTGAAACGGTATCATGTGTGGATGGAAGCGCGCAATACACTTGACAGCCCGATCACTGAGCGATACTATACCCCAGTAGCCTTTCCGTAAACGTTAATGTTTGGCGCCAACCTGATCGTTTCCCTTGCTGTACCGACGTAAGGCGCGGATTGAGAACAGGCAATTTCAAGAATTCGGGAGAGCAGGAGATGAGACGAAGCATCATGGGCGTTAGGGCGCGCGGTGTCCTGCGCGCGAGAGCGGGAGAGACCGATGGCAGTTATAAATGGCTCGCGCTGTCATGCACCAGCCTGGGCACGCTGCTGGCGACGCTCAATGCTGGCACGCTGATTATCGCGCTGCCGGTGCTGCTGCGTGAGCTGCATACGGATCTCATTACCCTTGTCTGGGTGCTACTCTCGTACATGCTCGCGCAAACGGTGCTGGTGCTGACGGCCGGACGGCTGGCGGATATGCTTGGGCGGAAGAACTTGTATGTCCTTGGCTCGGCGGTCTTCGGCATCACCTCGCTGGCGGCAGGCTTCGCGACGACGGGCGGGCAGCTTGTCGTGATACGTATCGTGCAGGGCGCGGCAGGCGCGTTCATGATGGCGAACAGCTCGGCCATCGTTACGGACGCCTTCCCCAGGCGCCAGCTTGGGCTGGCGCTCGGCACAAACATGATTGTCGCGGCGGTGGGCACCATCCTGGGCACCATTCTCGGAGGCTGGCTGACGTTTTTCGGCTGGCAATGGGTGTTCTGGTTTAACATACCGTTCTCGCTCGTCGGCACGCTATGGGCCTGGATTAACCTGCGCGAGCAAGTGGTGCTTGAGCGGCATCAACACTTCGATGTGCCAGGTATGCTGACCTATCTTGTCTCGGTCACGGGTTTGCTGATCGCGCTGACGGTCGGTGGCATTCAGGGCTGGACCGATCCGATGGTCATCGGCGGATTCATAGCCGCTCTTGTTGTGTTCCCGATCTTCATCGTCGTCGAGCTGCGCGTGAAGCAGCCGCTGCTGGATCTCACCCTTTTTCGTGACCGCCTGTTCGCGATGGGCAACCTCAGCTCCTTCTTGAACGCGCTGGCGCGGCTCGCCGTAACCTTCCTCTTCGTCTTCTATTTTCAGGGGCCGGAGCAGAAGGACGCGCTGACGGCGGGCATCATGCTGACGCCGCTTGCCATCGGTATGCTCATCATGTCGCCGATCTCCGGCTGGCTCTCGGATCACCACGGCTCGCGGCTGCTCTCTTCTCTTGGTCTGTTGATCACAGCGGTTGGACTGGCCGGCATGGCGGTGGTGGGCTTGCATACGCCGTACTGGTACACGGCGTTGGTGATGTTCATCATGGGCGCTGGCTCTGGGATCTTCAACTCCCCCAATACCAGCGCCATCATGGCGAGCGTGCGTCCGAATCAGCGCGGCATCGCGGCGGGTACACGCACGATGCTGATGAATACGGGCGGCGTTTTTAGTATCGCGTTCGCGCTGGCAATCGTCGCGAGTACGCTGCCCAAGTCGGTCATGTTCCAGATTTTTGCGGGCGTTACGGCGGGTGTGCCAGATAGCGTGCTGACCTCGTTCATGAACGGGCTGCACCTCTCGTTCTGGCTGATGGCGGGTATCTCTGTGCTTGCTGCGGTGGCCTCGTCGCTGCGCGGCAACGCGCATCCTGGCATGGCGCTCACCGAAGGCGAAAACGCGGCATAGGAGCAGCGACGACGCGGTACAGCTCCTGCTGATTAGGCGCCGGTGCTGGCGGAGGCTGAGGCAGCGAGGGGTTTGGGACCGTGGCGCAGGTAGTGACGCTTGATGCGGTGGAAGCCGAAGCGCCCCGCGAAGTGATGGAGCACCATCACGGCAAGCACGACGCCCACGGCGATGAGGATACCTGGCGTGCCGATCTTGCCGAGATAGCCGAGCGCCTGCGTGTAGTTCGCGCCGAGGATGTTGCCCAGGACGATCCAGATACCGCAGTAGACGAGCGATCCCCCGAAGGTGCTCAGGGCGAAGGTGGTAGGCGGAATGTCCGCCGCGCCCATCATGTAAGAACCGAAGGTGCGCACCATTGGCGTCTCGCGCGCGATGAAGACGCCCAGGCCGCCGCGATGCCGCAGCCAGAGCTCGATGTGATCCGCTCGCGTCTTGTTCAGCCCGATGAAGCGACCGACCTTTGTGATAGCCGTCGTCCCGACCCGCTTGCCGATCTCATACGCGATGCTGGCGAAGACGAGGCATCCTAGCGCGGTGCACACGATGAAGAATGCCACTTCCACAATCGGGTTCTTGCTCTGGGCCGCCAGTGAGCCGGCGAAGAGCATCATCGGCTCGATGGGTACGCCGATACCCGCGCTCTCGGCACCGACCCAAACCGCGACGATCAGGAAGACGAGCGGCAGCGGTACGCTGCTCATCAGCGATATGAGATTGGAAAAGAGCTGCTCCACGAAATAGGCCCTCCCGCCGCGTCTCTCGCTCGCCCCCAATGCGCGGGCGCTCGCACTCCGCGCCATGGTAACACTACACGTCACATTCGGCTAGTGGCTGTCGTGCGCTTGCGCATAAAATGGATGAGCTGATGCGGCATGCGTTGTAGCGAGTCCGCACGCGGCAGCCAGCGGATGCCATCGAAGGCAGCGGGGTGGACCACTTCATCCCCGGCCTTGCCGTGGACAAAGCCACCTCCGGCACTGGGATACACCCGGGGCTGGTGTACTACTTCTATCCGTCGGCAAACTGCACGGCGGCCACCTGCCAGCTCGATGTCGGCTTCATCTCCTCGGCAGACGGCGGTGCCACTTGGTCGGCGAGCCAGCAGCTGGCTGGACCGATGTCGCTGTCCTGGCTGTCGAATACCAACCAGGGACATATGGTTGGCGATTACATGTCTACCTCCTTCTCGGGCGGACCCGCCTTCCCAGCATTGGTCTCGGCGAACGCGCCGAGCGGGAGTGTCTTCGACGAGGCGCTCGACACAGTGGCTGGAGGCATCTCGGTGACGGGCGGACGCAACAGCTCGCACGGCGACGTGGTAGTGGTGACGCCCGATACGAAACCGATATTCACACCACCGGCAACGGATCAGTAGAGCGCGGCGAGGATTCCCGCCGTAGCGTAGGCTCCGTCCACAGCGCGGCTTGCTCTTGAGCGAAAGCCGGAGCAGCGATCTTTGCCCTCTCCTCACCTTCCGAGGTCCGAGGAGTGGGTATTCTTGTCTTGGTTGGCGAAGCGATCTCCCGCCGTTGTGATTGGCCAGTATGGAAAGCCCCTGCGAAACGCGGGCTAACCTTGACAACAGCTAAAGCCCGCGCTATATTCAACTAATCGGTGGAATAATGTGCGCGACTAGTTACTGCTCAGGCCGGAAACAGTCAAGCTAGCGCACATCGGCAACATGATTGGATAATACTCGCTGTGAATGGGAGGTCCCAGCATGGAGAACCACGACGTTGTCTCGCGAGATGCGTGGCTAGAGGCGCGCAAACAGCTCCTGGTCAAAGAGAAAGAATTCACGCGCCTGCGGGACCAATTGAGCCAGGCGCGGCGCGATCTGCCCTGGGAGCGCGTTGACAAAGAATATGTCTTTGAGGGGCCATCCGGCAAAGAGACCTTGTCAGACCTGTTCGCGGGAAGACAGCAGCTCATCATCTACCACTTCATGTTCGACCCAAGCTGGGATGAAGGCTGCGTGCATTGCTCCTTCTGGGCAGACAACTTCAACGGCACAACCGTGCATCTGAGCCACCGCGATGCGAGCTTCGTCGCGATCTCCCGGGCGCCACTCACCAAGCTGGAAGCCTTCAGGCAGCGCATGGGGTGGAGCTTCAAGTGGGTCTCGTCGTTCGGCAGCGACTTCAACTACGACTACCACGTGTCCTTTGCGCCGGATGAGCTGGGACGGGGAGATGCTTACTACAACTATGCGCTTCGCGACATCGGGGAAGGCGAGCTTCAAGGGATCAGTGTGTTCTACAAAGACCAGAGTGGGAGCATCTTCCATACCTATTCGACCTATGAGCGTGGGATAGACATGGTGAATGGCGCCTACCACTTCCTCGACTTGACCCCCAAGGGCCGCGATGAGGCTGGCCACGACAATCCACAGTATTGGGTGGACTATCACGACAAGCACGATAGTTAATCGCGACAGCTCGGGCGAGGGATTGCCTCGACGGCGCGGTGGAGCGGCGTTGCCGGACGGCAGCGCCGCGGCAGTCATTTTCCTAGACTCTGTCCAGACTGGAGAAAGTCCGCCAGGCGCTCCATGATCAGTATCCAGCCTCGGGTATGCATCTGGGTCGTGCCCTCGTCCGGGAGGCGCGTCTGTGTCAACGTCAGCTCGGTCTGGACTCCGAGTGCACGAAGCTCCACAGTCACCAGGGTGGCGATCTGCTGCGTGCGCTTCGACGTCCACGTAAAAACCAGCTTCTCTGGTGGCCTGACTTCCTGGTAGATACCTGTGTGGACCGTACGCTCACCGTCAACGATCATATCAACTCGAAATGTGCCGCCCACACGCACATCCAGCTCAGCTACGGCAACCGAGCCATCCCCAGGGCACATCCACTGCCGCACGCTCTCAGCGTTTGTCCAGGCGTCAAAGACCGCCTGGCGGCTTGCGGTCAGGATCCGGGTAATGGTCAATACGTGCGGATCGCCTCGGTGAGTAGGCTTCATCTTTCCCCCTTTGCGCTACACGTCCTCACCTGGCTCAGCCAGAAATCGTTCGAGCGCATCCAGTCGCTGCTCCCAATAGGGGCGATAATAGTCTATCCAGGCGCCAGCCTCGCGCAAGCGCGTTGTATCCAGGGAGCAGCGGTGGGTCCGCCCCTGAATGTTTCGCTGGATCAGCCCCGCGTGCTCAAGCACTTTGAGATGCTTGGATACCCCATTGAGCGAGATGTCGAACTGATCGGCGATCTCCAGCACGGTGGCGCTGTGCGTGGCGAGCCGGGCCAGGATTGCCCGGCGAATGGGATGCGCCAGGGCATGGAACGTGTTGTCCAGGCTGCCGTTTGTATATTCAACCATAGTTTTGAATATATGTGGAATGCAGGCGCTATGTCAAGCGGACAGCATATAGTAAGCCGATAGGTGCGCGTCACCAGGAGATTGCGCGGGTGCTTCTCGCTTGCGGATGTCACATGCGGAGGCGTGTTGCCCCGCACGGGCGCATACTGGTATGCTGCCAGATGGGTGTGGCCGCCAGCATGCGGACCCGCCGCGCGAAACACTCTCAATCTGGAGGAACAGTCAGTCCTATGGCTTCATCCGCTGAACATGATTCTCGCCCACGCGTCATGGCGATGTTTGCGCATCCCGACGATGCGGAGTTCATCTGCTCTGGCACCATCGCCCGCTTCGTTCAGAGCGGCTACCGCGCACAGTATGTGCTGGCGACCAGCGGCGACAAAGGCTCCGATGATCGCACCGCGACACCGGAACAGCTCGCCACGACCCGCGAGGCGGAACAGCTTGCCGCCGCGAAGGTGCTGGGCGTGGAAGAGGTGACGTTTCTGCGCCACCACGATGGTGAGGTGGAGGTAAGCATTCCATTTCGTCGCGAGCTGGCCGAAGTGATCCGGCGCGGGCGGCCTGACGTGATCCTAACCTTTGATCCGTGGCAGCGCTATCAGATCCATCCCGACCACCGCGCCGTCGGCCAGACCGCGCTGGATGCCGTCGCCGCCGCACGCGACCACATGTATTATCCGGAGCAGCTCGTTGAAGGGTTGACCGAGCACCGCGTCCATAATGTCTATTTCTTCGGGACGGACCAGCCTAACTATTATGTAGACATCACGCCGGTGATAGAGCTCAAGATCGCCGCGCTGCGAGCGCACACGAGCCAGATCCGCACCGAGGGGCTGGAAGATCTGATCCGCATGCGAGCGCGTATGGTTGGCCAGGAGATTGGCGTGGAGTATGCCGAAGCGTTCCACTACCTGCCGATGATGCGCCCGCCAGCGCTAAAGCGGCTGCCGAATTGGTAGAGAGGGGCGTGCGATGCGGGTTCTGGTGATTGGCAGCGGCGGGCGGGAGCATGCGCTCTGCTGGGCGCTGAGTCGCTCGCGGCGGCTCTCGAAGCTCTACTGCGCGCCTGGCAACGGTGGCACCGCCTCTCTCGCCGAGAATGTTCCGCTCGACCCGCTGGATTTCGCCGCCTGCGCGGACTGGGCGGAGCGGCATGGTATTGAGCTTACCGTCATCGGGCCGGACGATCCGCTGGGTGGCGGCATCGTGGACGTGTTTCAGACGCGCGGGCTGCGTGTCTTTGGTCCCACCGCCGCCGCCGCCCGCATCGAGAGCAGCAAGACATGGGCGAAACAGCTCCTCATGGAGGCGGGTGTGCCCACGCCACGCGCCGAGCGATTCGACAGCCACCCCACCGCCGTCACGTATCTGGAGCACTACACCGCTCAAGGGGGGCGGTATCCGCTGGTCGTGAAGGCTAGCGGGCTTGCCGCCGGCAAGGGAGTGATCATCGCGGAAGACGACCGTGCCGCGCATGCCGCGCTCGATGACATCATGCTGGCGGGAAAACTGGGAGCGGCGGGCAGTGAGGTGTTGATCGAGGAGCATATCGCAGGCGTAGAGCTGTCGCTCTTCGCGCTGAGCGATGGCGAGCGCTTTGTGCCGCTGGCGCCCGCCTGCGATTATAAACGCGCGCAAGACGGCGATAGCGGGCCGAATACTGGCGGCATGGGCGCCTATTCGCCGCCGCGTTTCGCCACACCGGCGCTGCTGGCGGAGATCGAGGCGCGCGTGCTGCGACCGACGGTGCGCGCGCTGGCGGCGCGCGGCTGCCCGTTTCGCGGGCTCCTGTATGCCGGGCTGATGCTCACGAGCGACGGTCCATCTGTTTTGGAATTCAACGCACGCTTCGGCGATCCAGAGACGCAGGCGGTGCTGCCACGGCTCGCGAGCGACTTTCTCGACCTCTGCGTCGCCACCGCCGATGGCCGGCTTGACAGTGTGCCGGCGCCCACCTGGACTGATGCTGCCGCGTGTGGCGTGGTGGTCGCATCCTCAGGATACCCCGGACACTACGAGAAGGGCATTCCCATTACCGGCCTGGATGTGCTGGACCCCGATATCCTGGTGTTCCACGCGGGTACTAGGCGGGAAGCGACAGGCCAGCTTGTCACGTCGGGTGGGCGTGTGATGACGCTGGTGGCTACTGGGCCATCGGTCGCCAGCGCCCGCGAGCGCGTGTACGCCAACATCGAGCGCGTGCGGTTCGAGGGAGCGTGGTGGCGGCATGACATTGGCGCTCGTGAAGGATAGTGGAAGATAGTGGGGATAGTGGCGCCTCGCGACAATGTGCGCCGGTCACTGCAACCGCCAGCGCTCGCCGTCGCGCGCGACACGGCCTTCCCGCTCCAGTTTTTGCAAGTGCGCCGTTACGGAGAGCGCCGCCATCGGATGCAGCCGGGGGTCTACGTCCGCGTAGATGTCCGCGACCAGGGCCATCACGGTTCGCGGCCCGTCCGCGAGGCCGGACAGCACCTGACGCTCGCGCTCCTCGCGGTGCGCGATGTATTGCTCCAGGAGCGCGCGTGGCTGCTCGACGGTGGGGCCGTGCGCTGGCAGCATGACGCGCACATCAAGCGCGAGCAGTTGTCGCAGCGAGGTCATGTAGTTCAGCAGATCGCCCTCCGGCGGCGCAATGACGACCGTGCCAACGCCGGCAACCAAATCGCCCGCGAAGAGGGCGCCGCTATCTTCCAGTAGGAAGCAGAGGTGGTCGAAGCGATGCCCCGGCGTGTGCAGCGCGCGTAGCTGCCGTTCCCCAACGCGGATGCTGTCGCCGTGAGCAAGTGTCGTGTCGGCGGCGGGCGACCCCTCACGACTCCACGCCAGGACCGGCGCGCCGGTCAGCGCGCGCAGGCGGGAAGCGCCCTCCACATGGTCGGGATGCCCGTGTGTGATAAGGATCTGCGCGATACCGCCATGCGGGGCTGCCGTGGCGGCAATGGCCGCGAGATGCGACTCGATCTCTGGCCCTGGATCAATCACAACGCATCGGGTGCCGGGTGCCGTCACGAGAAACGTGTTCGTGCCAGGGCCGGTCATTAGAGAAGGGTTGGGGGCAAGGATTCGCTCAACTCCCGCTGGAAGGTCCATGTGCGCCTCCTACTCTTCGTCCGGCAGCACAATCACCGGCTGCCCGTCGCGCTGCACGACGCGCGGCTGAATCGTGCGGACGGGGACGGCGGAGAAGCGTTGGTGGGCGTCGTCTACGCTCGCCAATCCCGTCAGAGCGCGAAGCTGGTGGATGGTGGCAAAGACGAGGGGGAACGCGCCCTCGGAGAAGCGGGACAACGCGTTTTCCGGCGTGGTCCACACTCCAGCGGTCGTTTCAAGGCGGTCGTGTGCGGCTTCCTGTCCGGGCGGCATCGGCGCGAGAAAGAAGTGTGTGTCAAAGCGCTTGGGAAGAGCGTCTGGGGTGATCCAGTGCGCCCAGTGCAGTAGCTCAGCCGTCGCGAGGATCAAGCCCTCGTGCGCCGCGATACTCTCCATGGTTGCGGTCTGCCTATAGAGTTCGTCGCGATAGGTGGCGAAACGCTCGATAGCTTCGGGCGGGATCGTGAGGGTCACGTTGCCGTGACGCGCGATGAGTACGCCTGCCTCCTCAAAGCACTCCCGTAGCGCGGCCACCCGGAATCCCGTGCCCAATGCCGTAGGTCCCTCCGGCACGGGCGAACAAAGCTCCGGTGCGCGCTCGGTGGCGATGTCGCCTGGATTGACCGATCCGCCGGGGAAAACGAAGGCGTCCGGGACGAATTCGCTGCGCACATGGCGCCGGACCATGAACACTTCGATGCCGCCGCCAGCCAGCTCTCGCGCCAGCACGACGGCGGCGGCGGGCCGTGGAGTAACCGGATTACCTTCTGCCATGACGTACATTCTCTTTCCGCTGCGACACTCTGCTGTCTTCCATCGTAGCAAAGCCGCGCGATGGAGGGCTACACTGATGACACAATCGGCGGCGTCTTTGGGGTATAATGGAGGGGTGTAGGCGCGCAGCCACCGGATACGCCGTGCCGGGGTGCACGCTCGCGGAGGAGAATCCAATGGATCGGCGCGGACGCATCCGCTTGAGTACGATGGAGATTGTGCTGATTTGCACGCTCCTGGGATCACTGCTGCTGGGCCTGTTGCAGGCGCGGCAGGAGGAGCGGCTTGCCCAGCGCGGGCAGGACGCCAGCGACGACGAGCATCAGTAGCGACGCGAAGTAGCGCCCCATCCCCCCGCGCCGAGGGATGGGGCGTTCCCATGCCTTCGCGGTCGTTATGCGCATTGCGCGAACACCGCTCGTCCACACTGTATATGCCGGGAGATCCAAAAGATGACTACCGATTCCCTTGATAAAAAGCTCGCCGCGATCGAGAACCGCTATGACGAGCTGAATACCTTGATGGCTCAGCCGGAAACGCTCACCGATCCTGCGCTGGTCCAGCGCTATGGCCGTGAATTCGCCAGTCTCAACGATGTCGTTCAGACGTACCGAGCGCTGAAAGATGTGCGCAAGCAGCTTGCCGCAACCGATGCGATGCTGAACGACGGCCTGGACGAGGAGATGCGCGCGCTCGCCCAGGAGGAGATGGATGAGCTGCGCGCGCGCCAGGAGCAGCTCTTGCGCGACATTCAGGTGACGCTTCTACCGAAAGACATCATGGATGAGCGCAACGCTATCGTGACGATTCAGGCGGGCGCGGGCGGCGACGAGGCGGGCCTCTTTGCCGCGGACCTGTATCGTATGTACACGCGCTACGCCGATATGAAGCGCTGGAGCGTCGAAGTGCTGGACTCGAATGAGAGCGGCATCGGCGGCTTCAAGGAGATTGTCTTCGAGGTGCGTGGCAAAGGGGCGTATGCGCGGCTGAAATATGAGGGCGGCACTCATCGCGTGCAGCGTGTGCCGGCTACCGAGTCGCAGGGGCGTATTCATACGTCTACGGCGAAGGTCATCGTGCTGCCAGAGGCCGAAGAGGTCGAGGTCGAGATTCGCCCGGAGGATATCCGGGTTGATGTGTACAGGTCCACCGGCCACGGCGGCCAGAGCGTCAACACTACCGACTCTGCGGTGCGCATCACACACCTGCCATCGGGTCTCGTGGTGACGTGTCAGGACGAGAAATCACAGCTAAAGAACAAGGCGAAGGCGCTCGGTGTGCTGCGCTCGCGGCTGTGGGATCTCGAACAGCAGAAGCGGGCGGCGCAGCAGGGTGCTGCGCGCCGGTCGCAGGTGCAGACGGGGGACCGTAGTGAGAAGATCCGCACGTACAATTATCCACAGGATCGTATCACCGACCATCGCATCAATATGACGGTCCATAACTTGCCGCACGTGCTGGACGGTGATCTGGATCCCCTCATTGACGCGCTCATTACATCGGACCAGGCTGAGAAGCTCGCCAGTATGGAAGAATAGGCGGAAAGCAGCGTGGGAGCGATGGATCGGACACCGGAGCAGCGGGCACGTGAGGTATTTCCGCGACGTCCGGGCGAACAGGATGCCGGCGCATGGGTGCGACGGCTGGATGAGCGGGACCGCGATGAGCTAACGGCGTTTCTGGATGCCGATCCCGGCTTCAGTATCTTCCCGCGCGGCAACCTCGAACACTACAGTCTGAACGCGACGTTCGTGCGCTATTGGGGCTCGTTTCCCGGTGGCCGTCTCTCAGCGGTGTTAATGATGGTTGCCCGTCGAGCGGCGCTCTACGCGCCGCCTGGCGCCGGTGTACATCGGCTGGCTGAGTTAGCGGTGCGTGAAGGTGTCGAGTTCACGATGGGACGCGCGGATCTGGTGGATGAGGTACTGGCGCAGCGCGGAAACATGCCGGTGGAGCGGCGCGAGGAGCACCATCTTGCGATGCTGCGAGACATGAGCGCCGCGCAGCCGCCTGTCTCAGTACCGGCGGGGGCGTTCATACGCCGTGGAACGCCGCGCGATGTGCTGGCGCTGACACAACTCTACCTTGGCACCGACGGATTCGAGAACCTCGACGAGGAGCAGGTGCGCCGCACGATGTCGAACCGAGTGCGCGCGATGCGCACGTATGTCGCGGTCGCGGGCGCGTCGCTGGTCTCAGCTTGCAGCACCAGCGCGGAGACACCGCATGCCGCGATGATTGGTGGGGTATGGACAAGCCCCGCCGCCCGCAACCGCGGCTACAGCACGGCGGTGGTGGCGGCGCTCGCGCGGGAGCTCATAGAGCAAGGGCGGCGCCCGTATTTGTTCTATTTGACGGATAACGCACCAGCAGCGAGGGTATACGCCAAGGTGGGCTTCCAGCCCATCGGGCGGTGGTCCGTGGCATATCTGGGTCAGCATCGCTCGCGATAACGCCGTGGGAAAGGCGCGATCATACGGTGGAAGAGTTCCCGAACACGCCGTACAATGTTCTGGAACATTGAGCGTTGCGTAGCATCGTGTAATGGGACCAGCGTTGATGGCACGTGCAACTCCGGTAGTCCAGGCGAATGTCCTTAGCTACCAGCAGGACGGGCAGCGCCGCACCGTTCACGTGGGAACCCCCGCGTGGTACAGCTGGCTGGAGCGCGCCACAGTCTTTGCCGTCGTCACCGGCGAGGCTCGCTTCACCGCTCGGAAGGAGCGCGCTGGCAACCAGCGTGGCGGCTGGTACTGGAGAGCCTATCGCAGGACCGGTCAACGCCTCCATCGCGCGTATCTGGGCAAATCGGACGAATTAACGCTCGCACGACTGCACACGGTAGCTCAGATGCTGGCACACCCCTCCGAAGAAGCGGCGGAATGGCCCAACAGCATGGCAGCGACGATCTCTGACTCGCAGGCGGTGCAGCACGATCCGCTGCTGGCTACCAAGCTTCACATGACGCATTCCCGTACGCTGCTTGTGCCCCGTTCGCGCCTGATCACGCAGCTTGAGCAGAGTGTGGAGCGGTTGCTCACGGTCGTCATAGCCCCTGCGGGGTTCGGCAAGACGACGCTGCTCAGCCAATGGATCGCGGACAGTGACACTCCTGCCACCTGGCTCTCGTTGGAGCCCGCGGACAACGAGCCAGTGCGCTTCCTCACGTACCTGATTGCCGCGATACAGCGTCTCAACCCGCAGGCAGGGATCGCCGCGCTATCGCTTCTGCGCGCTCCACAGCCGGTGCCACCAGAGAGCATCCTTGCTGTACTCATCAACGATCTCACCGCCAGCATGTCAGGGCCGTGTATCCTTGTGCTCGACGATTACCACGCCATTACCACCGAGCGGATCCATCGTGCGATGCGGTTTCTGATCGAGCATCTCCCGCCGCAGCTGCATGTGGTCCTCGCCACACGTGCAGACCCACCGCTGCCGCTCGCACGCTTGCGCGCAAGCGGTCAGCTGGTAGAATTGCGCGGCGCGGATCTCCGCTTCACCGCCGACGAAGCCGCCACGTTCCTCACAAGCGTCATGGGGCTTCCGCTGTCGGCGGCGGATATCGCCGCGCTGGCGGACACCACTGAAGGCTGGATCGCCGGGCTGCAGCTGGCGGCGCTCTCCATGCGAGGACAAGATGATCTCTCCGGGTTCATTACGGCGCTCACCGGCAACTCCCGATATATCCTGGAGTATTTAACCGAGGAAGTCCTGAGCCGGCAGAGCGACGACGTGCAGTTGTTCCTGCTCCACACGTCGGTCCTCGATCGGCTGTGCGGGCCTCTCTGCGACGCGCTCACCGGCAAGAGCGATGGTCAGGCGATGCTGGAACGCCTGGAAGCGGCCAACCTGTTCCTCATTTCGCTGGATCAGGAGCGGCGCTGGTATCGCTACCACCATCTCTTCGCGGACGTGTTGCGTAACCGCCTCCGCCAGATGCAGCCTGACCGGATACCCGTCCTGCATCGCCTGGCCGCCAGGTGGTGCGAGGAAAATGGGTTGAGCTTTGGGGCGATCCACCATGCGCTCGCCGGGCAGGACTTTGAGTGGGCGGCGCGACTGATCGAGCAGCGCGCCGATACCATGCTCTGGAAGCGGGGTGAGGTACTTACATTGCAAGGCTGGCTGGAATCGCTCCCCGACGCCACGCTTCGTGCCAGCCCACGGCTGTGCCTCTCCTATGCGTGGCTGCTGCTCTGGAGTGGCCAGGTGGATGCCGTCGAGCCACTGTTGCGCGCCGCTGTCACACATATGCGAGGCCGCGAGGAGACGCCACTATCTCTCCACAGTGAATCGTGGGAGACAGTGGGCCAGGAGGATGAAGCGCGGGCGGCGCTGGTGGGCGAAATCGCGACAATTCAGTCTGAGCTGGCACGCATTCAAGGTAATCTGCCTATGGCAATCGCGCGTGCTCGCAAGGCGCTCGCCATTTTGCCTGACACACCGCGTCGTGTGGAGATGCGGGGTATCAGTCTAGGGATCCTCGCGGGTGCCTACCACACCAGCGGCGACGTGGTAGCGGCGAGCGAAGTATACGCCGAGGCCGGCAGCAGCATGCAATCCTCAGGCCAGATCGTGCCAGCCCTGATAGCATTTGGATACTTGATTCTGCTCCAGACAAAGTTAGGGCGACTCCACCAAGCGGCAGACACCTATCGGCGGACGCTGCGGTTGGCGGTGGAGCAGCGGGCGCAGGCGTTGCCGCCGCTGGGAGTGGCCGCGATTAGTATGGGCGGAGTCTTGCGCGAATGGAATGATCTCGATGTGGCGGAGCGCCACGTGCGGGAAGGAATCGCGCACTGCCAGCAGTGGGCGGGGTTGGCGGACGTCACGCTGGACGGCTACCTGAGTCTGGCGCGTATCTGCCAGGCACGTGGTGACGGAGAGGCCGCGCTTGACGCGATCAGCAAGGCGGAGCAGATTGCCGAGCAGTATCACCTCCAGCGGTTGGTCATGCGCGTAACCGCGGCCAGGACGGCGATATGGATCGCTCAGGGAAACTTCAGCGCCGCCGCCGCGTGGGCTGCATCAAGGCAACGCGAGCTTCCGCTGGATGGCGAGATCGTCCGCGAGCGCCAGGACGAGTATGTGATAGTGGCGCGGCTGCTCATGGCGCAGGGCAAGCCGGTGGAAGCGGCGCGATTGTTGGGGCGGCTGCTCCAGTTGGCAGAGGCGGCGGGAGCGACTGGACAGGTGATTGGGCTTCTGGCGCTTCAGGCCATTTGCTGGCAGGAACAAGCGCAGACGGCCCAGGCAATGATTGTATTGACTCGTGCGCTGGCGCTGGGCGAGCCGGAGGGTTATGTGCGCACATTCGTGGATGAGAGGGCGCCGATGGCGCGGCTGTTGCGCCAGGCTGATGCACGCGAAGTTGCCCCGAACTACGTCGGCAAGCTGCTCGCCGCCTTTGGCCAATTAGGTTCGTCCCTCGCGCCCGTGGCGCAGGCGCTGCACGATCCCTTGAGCGCGCGCGAGCTAGAAATTCTACGGCTCGTCGCCAGTGGCCTCTCTACCAATGAGATTGCCACTACGCTTGTGATTACCGACGGGACCGTGCGCAACCATCTCAAGCATCTCTATTTCAAGTTGGGCGCGCACAGCCGTGTGCAGGCCGTTGAGCGCGCCCGCGCTCTGCATCTGCTCTAAGTGGTGCAACCGGCAAGCGTGTGCGAGACGGAGGCATCGCGGATGATGCGGTGCCGCCTGCGCCTGGGTAAACGGTGGCCGCTCCCGGCGCCCGAGCGCCGGACGCCCGCACGGGTCCGCCGCGGCGTTGCGCACCATCTCTCACAGCGCGGCTGACCCGTGAACGCACCCAAACCCCGCGGAGGCGCACCGAGACGTCCCGTGGCCAGCGCGCTCCGCCTGCTCAGCGCGTCCCGCGGTCAACGTGACGTCCTGACTCGCCCCGACTCGCCCCTCATGTGCCCTGACGCTGGCCCGTTGTTCACGCTTCGACGACCATTTGGTTAATATGTGCTAATACATCCCCTACTACATCCCCCCAGCCTGTACCCTCATTCCTGATTTAGCCCCGCCAGAAATGTCCCACTCAGATACCCCACCTGGGACATGCCCGCGCCCCATATGGCGGGTACGTTCTGCGCAGCGATACGGCCCGGCACCACTCCGGCAAACACGGAGATGCCAGGCGCCGCGCGGGAGGGCCATGTACCAGCTTCATGGCGAGACAGAGTCAGGAGTATTTTGTAGTGACACCGAAGATTTTGATTGTCCTGGGCAGCACGCGCCAGAACCGGCAAGGCGCAGCGGTTGCCCGCTGGGTCACGGAGCGCGCGAGCCAGCGGGCGGACGCCGACTTTGAGTTGATTGACCTCAAGGATTGGCCACTGCCCTTCCTCGAAAGCGCCGTGCCGCCAGCCTTTGGCCAGTACGATGTGGCCGCGCGACCCTGGGCCGATAAGGTGGCCTCTGCCGACGGCTATGTGTTCGTCACCCCTGAGTACAACCACGGCTACCCAGCGGTGCTCAAGAACGCGCTCGACCATCTATATCGTGAGTGGGGACACAAGCCCGCGGCGGTCGCCAGCTACGGCGCCTCCAGCGGAGGATACCGCGCGGCTGAGCAGCTACGACAGGTCTTCGTCGAGCTGCGCATGGTCCCAGTCCGCGAGCAGGTGGGGGTGCCCACAGTCTGGGAAGCCTTCGACGAGGAGGGGCAGGTGCGCGACGAGGGATTGGTACGGGCGGCGGACACGATGCTCGACGAGCTGGTGTGGTGGGCCGCTACGCTCAAACCGGCGCGAGCGGTCCGCCTGGCCGCCGCCGCGTGAGGAGGCGACGTTTGGCGCATGCGCACGGCTTATATTATCACGCCGGGCGACTGGCGGTAGCACATTGGAGATGGCGCTGTGCGGGCGAAACCGGCACACAGCGCGACAAGCATCGAGAGGAGCGACAGTCATGAACTATATGGTGAGCATCAGCTTTGTCCAGGGCAAGCAGGACGCCATAGCGGCTGGCATGGCCGCCGAGCAGGCGCGCGTCAGGGAGCTGACGGAGCAAGGGGCGATACAGTCTCTCTCCATCGCGGCCGATCGGTCGCATATCTGGCTGGTAATGCAGGGCGAGTCGCAAGATCATATCCAGCAGGCGTTGGTCTCGCTCCCCCTGTATCCCTACATGCACCTTGAGCTGATGCCCCTACTGGACCTTGCCCCGTTCCGATAAGCCGGCGGCGCATCAGCAAACGAGAGAAGAGTATGTACACGTACATCATTGACGCGGACCAAACGACGCTTTCGTTCAGCGTCCGCCGCCTCATCCGCAGCCGGGGCACGTTCACGCGCATCGCCGGCACAGTCACCGTCAATGAGGATGGGACGCCCAATTCGCTTGAGGTCATCATCGCCGCCCGGAGCCTGGACACGAGCATGCCGCCACGTGATATGCACCTGCGGACTGCCAGCTTTCTGGCCGTCGGGCGCTATCCGATGATCACCTACAACAGCCAGGATATTGCGCAGGTCGGGCCAGAGCGCTACACGATCCGAGGGCTGCTACGCTTCCACGGGCGAGAGCAGCCAGTCATGCTCGAGGCGGTCCTCGAGCCGGATGACGGCACTGACGGCATACGCCGCGTGCAGGTAAGTGGCGTCTTGAGCCGCGCCGCGTTCGCGATCCCGCCGAATCCCGTCTTGGACGTGCTGATGCGGGGGATGATCGGCGATGAGGTACATGTCACGAGTCGGGTATGCCTCACGCCCATGCGCGACGGCGTGGTCCAGGAGCCGATATCTTTGCCTAGCAGCCAGCCACAACAGTGATTCCTTGACTCGCCTTGATCGTGCCGGCGCTCGTGCCGGCGAAAGCTGCACGCGAGACGTCGCTCGACCTGGAGAAGCGGCGTCATGCGGAAATGGAAGGTTTTGTCCGATGAAGATTTTGGTGTTGCCCAAGCCACGTGAAGATGTCCCTCTGGAGGCGCGGCAACAGCACGTGGGGGAGGAGATTCAAGCCGTTTGGGATCTCTATGCACAGGGAATCGTCCGTGAGTTCTACACCCGCGCCGGCCAGCCAGGGAGGGTAGTGCTGATCCTCGAATGCGAGACCGTGGAGGTCGCGAAAGAGGCGCTCGCCACCCTACCGTTTGCCCGATTAGGCATGATTGATTTTGACCTGACACCGCTGGCTCCCTTCACGGGTCTATCGCGCCTGTTCGAGGCGGCGAGCTGAGCAAGGGCGACGTGCCGCGCCGCGCCACTGCGCTGTTGTGCAGGGTAGTGATGCGGCCGGTGCCTCGTGAGACATGAAGACAGTGGGTCACAACAAGAGATCCAAGGAGACACCTATGGAACAGCATTCAGACTCGGCGATCAGCGCCAGCGAATCCACCACGTCCTCCGACTGGCCGCGACCGCGGAAAGGCGCGGGGGTGGATGTGGCGGTCACGCATCTGCTCATTGTCCGCGATGTCGCCCGCTCCCGGCACTTCTACGCGGACGTCTTCGACGCGCATGTTCTGATGGAGGGCGTTCCCTCCATCTTGCGCTTCTATAACACCTGGCTGGTCCTCTCTGAGGAGGGCGGCCCCACCGACGACAAGCCAGACATCCTCGCCGTCGCGCCGCAGGACGCGCGGACGCTCACAAGCGCTCTGAATCTGCGCGTGGCCGACATCTACGAAGTGTACGAGCGGTGGCGGGCACGTGGGGCGGAGTTCCTCACGCCACCGAAGGTGCACGACGCCGAGATCCGGTGTTATCTGCGCGACCCGGATGGTTATCTCATCGAGGTGGGCCAGACGACCCAGATGCCAAACGCGAGCTAGCGCGCGGAATTGCCGCCGGTGTGGTCGCTCGCCCGCTGTTCGGCTTGGCTACCACACCGCTCTGGCACATAAACGAGCTGAGGCTGAGGTATGCGAATGGACGGAAAGGTCGTGCTCATCACGGGCGCGAACAGCGGTGTCGGCTTTGCGACTGCTCGCCAATTGGCGGAGCTTGGCGCCGTCGTCATCATGGTCTGTCGTGATCCTGGACGCGGCAGTGCCGCCAGGAACGCGGTGGCACAGGTCGCAACCGGCCCAGAGCCAACGCTGCTTCTAGCTGACTTGTCGTCGCAGGCCGCGGTTTATGCCCTGTCCGATGAGGTGCATGCTCGGTTCGCACGGATTGACGAGCTGCTCAACAACGCTGGTGCGATTTTCGCCCGCCGCGAATTGACCGCCGACGGCATCGAAAAGACCTTCGCAGTTAATCACCTGGCTCCGTTCCTGTTGACCAATCTCTTGCTTGATCTGGTTCGCGCGTCGCCAGCCGGGCGCATCGTCACCGTCGCCTCGGAGTCTCATAGCGGTAGGCTCGATTTCGATAATTTGCAAGGCGAGCGGCGGTGGGTGCGCAATCTGCGCGCTGCGGGCGAAGCGGTCCTCACTCGCGGATGGCGCCGGCAGGCGGTTGTCGCCGTCGAGCTGACGCCGGAGGAAGCGGTGCCCGTGCTCAAAGATGCCGTCGCGCCGTATCTGTCGTCGCCCGTGGCCGCAGTGGTTCTGCGCCCCCAATTCGACGTGGCGCCGGACGCCTCGCTGAGCGACTTTCTCAGTGAGGCGCGGCGCCATCCAGTCTTCGAGGTCCGAGACTCACACGCCGCGTAGCGCTGCACCCGATTCACAAGATTTCACCAGGGAGATACGTCCTTATGAGTGCCAATCCAACGAGCTTCGTTCCCACTCCGCAAGAAACCTCAGCGCCGCCAGCGCGACGGGCCAGCGCGGTGGATGCTCTTGCAATGTCGCGCCCGCGTTGGCTGGATGAGCGCCTCTACCCATTCACCAGCCACTTCATCGAGCTGGAGGGCAACCAAATTCACTATGTAGATGAAGGCAGCGGTCCGGTGCTGCTCTTCTTGCATGCGAATGTCCTCTGGTCGTTCCAGTATCGAAACATCATCAAGGTGCTGCGGAATGGCTTCCGCTGTATCGCGCTCGACTATCCGGGTTTCGGGCTATCAGTGCCGGCGCCAGGCTACCGGAATACGTTACTGGGCAACTCCAGACTGGTCGAGCGTTTCATCGAGGCGCTTGGCCTGTCGGATATCACCCTCATCGCCCATGACGAAAGCGTTGCCATTGGTCTTGGCGTCGTCGGGCGCCACGAATCGTGGTTTAGGGGGCTGGTGCTTTCCAACAGCTTCGCCTGGCCGCTGGAGGAGTACCCCACCATCTACCGCTTCATCAGGGTGGTCAGCTCGCCTGCCTCGCGCTTCCTGATCGTCAATTTTAATGTGGTCGCGAAGTACACGGTCAGGAGCATCGCGGGCGGCAAGCTCTCACGAGCGGAGCGGCGGGCGTATCTTGGCCCGTTCACTAATCGAGCGCGACGACATCACCAGCATGACCTGTTCCAGACGCTGACACGCAGTCATGACTATCTAGCTGATCTGAACGAGCGGATGCTGAGTCTGGGACACATGCCGGCGCTGCTCCTGTTCGCGGATGGCGACCCAACCTACAAGGCGGGCTGGCTGGACCGCTTCGAGCGGATATTCCCCCGGCACCGGTCCGTGATCATCCAGGGTGCGGACCACTTCCCGCAGGAGCACGACCCGGAACAGATGGCCGCCACCATTCGCGAGTGGTGGGACGACGACGTGAGAAACGCCACGCGAAGGGCGTGACGTCTCAAGTGCGTACTGGGGATACACACCGAAATGCGTGTCTCAACACCTTTCGGTGTGTATCCCTGGTATCGCCCTACATGTGTACCTGAACGATCCCACAGTTGCGGCGGACTGGACGGCCTTGTCTCCGCTCGTACCGCCCGCCAGGCCTGGCCCGGCTATGGGAGCTGGCCCGCGGACCGGGCGGAGTGGGATCCGGCGCCATGTGCCGCGATCATCGCCAGTGAATGCATCAGGACCCATCAGGGCGGGCCGCGTATAATCGCGCATAGTCGAGTAGTAGGGAAAATCCCCGGCTGTCTAATAGGCTCGCTTGCAAGATATCCAATGTGACAGCGCTCGTCGAATGGACTTCCAGCGTTCAGCGTTATTAAGATCGTATTGGATCCTTTTTTCGACCAGCCAATCTTCTACCATTTCCATGCGGTCAGCCGCACACTGGCAGTGGTCGGTGGTGTATCTGCGTCCGTGTGGATCCGTGTAGCGTGTGGCGCAGGGAATCCTATTACTATTTGGAAGATGAGTCTGGTATGACCGAGAACTTAGTTCATCCGCAAGCAATCCGTGCCGTCTTCTTTGATGTCGGCTTTACGCTGCTGTCGCCGCACCCTTCCGTCGTAGAGATTGTGTGCGCGGTCTGTGAGTCGCGCGGGACACCTGTGGATGCAGCCTGTCTGCAGGCGCATGAGTCGCACGCCAACGCCGTGCTACGCACCTCGGTGAAAGCGAATCCCTATACGTGGAGTGACGAGCAGGCAATAGAAGCTACCTGGGTCACCTTTTTCGCGGAATTGCTGCGCCCATGTCTCGCGGTCGCCGGCGAGGAAGAGCTGATGGCGTGCGCGCGGGCGTGCCAGCAGGTTTTCGACGACGCGAGTAGCTACGCGCTCTATCCAGATGTGTTGCCGGTTTTGCGGGTCCTGAAAGAGCGTGAGCTGACGCTCGGTGTGATTTCGGATTGGGGGATTGGGCTGGGTCTTATCCTGCGGCGCCACGACCTCATCCAGTACTTCGACTTCGCGGTGGTTTCGGCGGCGGTGCGGCTGGCGAAGCCGGATCCGGCGCTCTTCGACACGGCGCTGCGCCGCGCCGATGCCATTCCCGATTACGCCCTGCACATTGGCGATTCCTATGTGCTGGATGTGTTGGGAGCGCGCGCGGCAGGCATCACGCCGGTGCTGCTGGACCGCCGGGGTGCCATCGTGCCGGGAACAGTTGATTGCGCTGTTGTGCGTGACCTCTACGGACTGCTGGATGTGCTGGAAATTCGCGCGGACTGATGAGCTGGCGTGTGTCGCGGCATGTCCAACCGGGGCATCTCGTGTATCCAAAACTCGCGTTGTGCTACACTTCCACGCGGGAAAACTCTACCGTGAACGTGGTTAGTAGGGGTCGTTAGAAGAAATACCAGCGGCCTGGAGAGCAGTACATCGAATGGAAGCCGACCCGTATGCGCGTATCGTGGAGTGGTACGACCTGGAGCATGACGCGCTGACGGAGGATGTCGCGTGCTACGCTGGGCTTATCGCATCGCTGGTGGGTGGGCGTGCCCGCGTGCTGGAGGTTGGCAGCGGTACGGGGCGCACAGCGGCGGCGCTAGCCCTGGCGGGCTGTCAGGTGACGGGCATCGAGCCGTCGGCGGCGATGCGAGCGGTCTGTGCGCGGCGGCTGGCGCAGCTGCCGCAGCCGGTGGCCCGGCGCGTTACGATTCTCGCGGGTTCAGCGACGGACCCAACCCTCAGGGCCGATCAGTCTTTCGATGCTGTGCTCTATGGCCTCAACACATTTGCTCATCTGGCGACAGCGCGGGAGCGGCACGAAGCGCTGGATATCGCGCGGCGCCATCTAGCAGGGGGTGGACCGCTGCTTCTCGACCTGGATCTGCTGAGTATTATCAGGCTGCGGAAATCCTTGGGTCGGGTGTGGTGGCAGGGCACATGGCCGCTCCCGGCAGGTGGCGAAGTGACGCACTTCATGGCGGCGCAGGAAGATGATCTGCCGCGTGTGCTCCGCCTCCGGCACTTCTATGACGTCACCGACAGTATGGGGAATCTGAGTCGTGTGACGGCGAGCATGCGTCTCTCCGTGCTCCGGCGTGAGCAGTTGGAGCGCGAGCTTGCGCACGCGGGATTCGTGATAAATGCGCTCTATGGGTCGTATGACCTCGCGCCCTACGAGGAGGGAGCGCCGCGAGCATTGTTTGTGGCGAGCGTGCCCTATGAGACGGCGAGCGGCAGCGTGAAATAGAACGTCGCGCCCGCGCCTGGCTCGCTTTCCACCCAGATGCGGCCATGATGCTGCTCGACGATGAGCTTGGCGATGGAGAGACCCAGACCATATCCATTGGCGCGCGTGCGGACGTTTGCGTCGGATTGGTAGAACCGCTCGAAGATGCGTGCGTGGTCTTCGGGAGCGATGCCTTTGCCCAGATCACTCACTGCGACCTGGAGCGCCGTCTCGCGTACACTCACACTGAGACGGATGACGCTTTCCGCTGGCGAGAACTTGATGGCGTTGCCCAACAGGTTGGTCAGCACCTGCTGGATACGCAGCTCATCCGCGCGAACAACGGGCAGTTTCTGTGGAATCTCGGTTACGATCTTCACCTGCGCTTTGGCAGCGGTGGATTGCATCGCTTGCGCCGCCGAATCAACGACGTTTGGCACCCGCATGCGTGCCAGGCGGAGGGTGAATTGGCCGGAGTCTGCCTTGCTCATGAAGACAATGTCTTCAACCAGCGTTGTTAGCTGCTGGGTGCTGACCCGCGCATAGTTGAGAAATTCGCGCTGGCGCTCGTTGAGTGGGCCGACCGGACTTTCCAGCACTATCTCCAAAAAGCCATTGACGGAGTTGAGCGGCGTGCGCAGCTCATGCGACACCATCGAGATGAAGTTCGCGCGCATGCGATTGGCGGCGTTGAGTAAGGTCACGTCGCGCGCGACGACAACGGCCTCGGCATGGCGCGCCACCTGCTGGACCGTGAAGCTCGCGGAAATCTCAGTGGGCTTGCCTGATTGCGTTTCCCAGGTCAGCTCGCGCACTGGCGATTCTGTGTTGCCGCTAAAGGCTTCGTGAAGCGGGCAGCGGGGTGTGCCACAGAGGAGCATCCGGCGCTCATCGCGGCAGCGCCAGACCTCCGAGCAGTGATGGCCCACGGCGGCGCTCTCGGACCAGCCGAGAATGGTGGTGAACGCGGGATTGATCTCACGAATGATAAACGCTTCGTCGAGCGTGACGATGGCTTCCGAGGTGACGGTGAAGACTGTACGCTTGGGTGATTGGATGGTGGCGGAACGCTCAGCATCGCCAGACTCGTGGGCCGGACGTGTGGCGACGGCGAGCGAGGGCGCCAGCGATGCAAGCAGGTCGGCACGATGGTTGGCGCTATCAGTCGCCGTCGTATCCCAGGCACTGACAAGCACCGCCCAGGGATCATTCGTGCCAAGCGGCATCGCGATGATGAGCGGGCTGGCGCCGGCGGATTGATCGGAGAAGGTGGCGGGCAAGCGCACGAGCAGCTTGCCCGCGCTCAGGGCACGATATCCGCTGGCTTTGAGCTGGTGCGCACTTTGGTCACCACTGCGGGCGCTGGCAGGCGCACTGGCGGTCCCGGCTGGCCGCAGGACGGTGGAGACGCCGCCGCCGTGCCGCCGCTGGCTGTGCTTGCACCAATAGAGCGCAACGGCCTGTGCGCGCAGCTCGGTACGTAGATACTGTGTGAGCTCTTCCGCAAGGGCGTCGGGCTGCCCATGTCGCGCGGCGATTTCCGCGACACGCAGGGACATCCGCCCCGCCTGCTCCATGATGACGGCGCTTGAATCTGTCGCGACGCTCACGACAGTTGTCGGTGATGGATGTGAGATATCTTGTTTTGTCATGTTCCCGCGTACCGATAGCCGACTCCCCTGGCAGATTGGATGAGATTCGGATTCGCCGCGTCGCGCTCGATCTTGCGCCGCAACCGCCGGACGTAGACATCTACGATATTGCTTTCGCCGATATACTGCATTCCCCAGACGGAATCGAGCAAGTCTTCGCGGCTGATGATCTGGCCTGGACGCTGGACGAGCTGGAGCAGGAGCTTCATCTCAGTGGGGGTGAGGCGGACGATACGTTGGTCGGGAAGCGTTACCTGGAGTGTCGGTATATCCACTTCCAGGTCGCCCGCGCGCATGTGCTGCTGCTCGCCACCATGCACTTTGCGATAGCGACGCAGCACGGCCTCCACTCGCGCGGCCAGCTCGGCGGGCTGAAACGGCTTGCAGATGTAATCGTCCGCGCCCATTCGCAGTCCTTGCAGGCGGTCCTCTAGCTCGCCCTTGGCCGTCACAAAGATGACCGGGAGATCGTAACTCTGGTCGCGGAGGCGCTGATACAGATCGAAGCCATTGACCTGCGGCAAATTGACATCCAGCAGCATCAGATCAGGCGGGGTCCGCTCGACCAACGCCAGCGCGCCACGCGCGTTGTCAACGATATCTACGTGGTAGCCCTGTTCCGACAGGATGAATTGGAGCATCCGGCCGCCGATGGGGTCGTCGTCAACCACGAGAATGCGCACGCGCGTGTCTCCCTCCTCTTGTCCGCTTGCCGTGGTACACACTGTATAGTATGCGCACACAAGACGACCGTCAAGCGCGAGCTTAGGAGCCCTGCGCTATCGTGTTCGTGGCGTGGCGGGAATGGCGCAGGCGCTCGACATGTACCAGCAAGATGGAGATATCGGCGGGCGTCACGCCTGGAATGCGGGCTGCCTGCCCCACCGTGCGTGGGTGCACGCGCTCAAGCTGCTGACGAGCCTCACTGCGCAGTCCCGCCAGCGAGCGGAAATCCAGCGTCGTGGGCAGCAGTCTTTCTTCCAGGCGCAGCGCACGCTGCACGCTTGATTGCTCCTTGCGAATGTAGCCCGCGTATTTGGCACGCAGCTCGACCTCAGTAGCGGTATCGGCGTCCAGCTCCGGCAGGGAGGCGGGCAGTTGCGTGCCGGTCTCATCCTGGGTTGCGCGGTGATGCGGCGAAGTCAGCGTCCGCAGGTGCGTGTACGTGACCGTGGGGCGGCGCAACAGCTCCGCCGCGGTCATCGGCTGGGTGATGGCGCCGATATTCAGCTCAGTGGCACGGGCGGCGACGCTCACCGTCGGCGTCAGTACCGTCGTGGAAAGGGTCTCGGCTGTCTCTTCGATCAGCCGCCGCCGCCGCTCGATCCGCGCGTACCGTTCATCCTCGATCAATCCCAGGCGGTACGCGTACGGGGCGAGGCGCAGGTCGGCGTTGTCGTGGCGCAGCAGCAGGCGATGCTCGGCTCGTGACGTGTGCAGGCGGTACGGCTCGGTGGGCGTCTGGGTTACGAGATCATCGAGCAGCACGCCGATGTATGCCTCATCCCGTCGCAGGATGAACGGCTCCTCGTGGCGCGCGTGGCGCGCGGCGTTGATGCCCGCCATGATTCCCTGCGCGGCGGCTTCTTCATAGCCGGAAGTGCCGTTGATCTGCCCGGCCAGGAACAGTCCCGCGACGGCTTTGGTCTCCATACTCGCCAGGAGCTGGTCGGAGGGGACATAGTCGTATTCGACGGCATAGCCGGTGCGCATGAGCTCAACGCGCTCCAGGCCGGGAATGCTACGCAGCATGGCGATTTGTACGTCTTCCGGCAGGCTCGTGTTCATTCCCTGCACGTAGACCTCACCCGTTCGCCAGCCTTCCGGCTCAAGGAACACCTGGTGGCGCGGCTTTTCGGCAAAGCGCACCACTTTGTCCTCGATGGACGGGCAGTAGCGCGGGCCGATGCCCTCGATGATGCCGGTATAGAGCGGTGAACGGTCCAGATTGGCGCGGATGATCTCATGCGTGCGCGTGGTGGTGTGAACGAGATAGCAGGGGAGCTGGCGCCGCCAGGCTGTCTCGGCTTCAGGAGGAATGGGATACAGTGGGTTTGGCCGTCCTGGTGGTAGCAACACATCGTCGCGGGCGGATACGTCACCCGAAAAATAGAGCGGAACAGGACTGCCCGGCTGCGGAAGAGTCTGGCCGAAGTCAATCGTGCGGGCGTCAATGCGCGGCGGCGTACCGGTTTTGAAGCGGCGGACCGTGAGGCCAAGCTGCCGCAACGCATCCGAGATGCCGAGCGATGGCGCTTCTCCTGCCCGCCCGCCCGCCGATGTCTTTTCGCCGACGACGAGTCGCCCATTGATAAACGTGCCAGTCGTCAGGATCACCGTGGGAGCGCGGTAGATCGCGCCGTTCGTTGTGGCCACACCTACAATTTGTGGGCGTCCGTCGGCGGCTGTCTCAGAGAGGATCCGCGCGACGGTAGCCTGCTTGAGCTCTAGGCCGCGCTGCTCTTCCAGGACATACTTCATGCTGAGGCGATACGCCTGTTTATCGCACTGGGCGCGCAGTGCCTGCACCGCGGGGCCTTTGCCGGTGTTGAGCAAGCGAATCTGTATGAACGTGCGATCGGTGTTGCGGCCCATTTCACCGCCAAGCGCGTCTATCTCGCGCACGAGATGCCCTTTGGCTGGTCCGCCAATTGAAGGATTGCAGGGCATGAGGGCAACGCTATCAAGATTCATCGTGACGAGGAGGGTAGCGCTTCCCATGCGCGCGGCGGCGAGTGCGGCCTCACATCCGGCGTGGCCCGCACCAACGACGATGACATCATACGCTGGTGCATCTTCGGGCGGCGTCATTGCGACGTCAAGAATAGTGGAATCCATAGCCCATTATTGTGTGCGCGGCGGCCTCGCGTCAAATTCCGGGTCGGATCGGGGCGTGGCGCCCACTGGACTGCCCCGCCTGCTCCTGCAGCAACATCTGCTGTTCGGCGAGCGCGTCCGGCCAGTTGGGAGCAATCGCGAGCGCCTGCGTGACGGCCTCCAGCGCGGCGGTGGTGTAGCCGAGCGCTCGCAGTGCGCGCGTTTGTTGAAGCAATGTGGCAGGCAGGCCCGGCTCGAGACGGACGGATTCCCGCAACGCCGCTTGCGCCTCAAGCTGACGCCCCATCGCCAGCAATGCGCCGGCGAGCACGAGATACAGCGAGCCACGCGACACGCCCTGCTCCTTCAGTCGCTGCGCAATGACGTTGGCGTCTGGCGCACGATTGCGCAGAAGCAGCCACTCCGCCTGATATTCCTGCACGAGTGTGGATGCTCCTTCAACCTGGAGAGCGGCCTGGAGGTGCTCCAAG